>JAOUIL010000171.1 GCA_029883975.1 Betaproteobacteria bacterium | reverse complement strand
TCGTTGGCCCCCAGCTCGAGGACGAGGATCGACGGCTTGTGGCGCGCGAGCGCCTCGGGCAGCCGCGAGCGCCCGCCCGCGGTCGTCTCGCCCGAGATGCTGGCGTTCACGACGCTATAATCGAGCTGCTCGCGCTCGAGCCTTTCGGCCAGCAGCGCGACCCAGCCGCGCTGCGCGGCGATGCCGTAGGCGGCCGACAGGCTGTCGCCGAACACGAGGATCGTCTTCCCCCATGCGGCGAACGAAAGGCACATGAACAGGCAGGCAACGAGCGTTCTGGCGGCGCGGGGCATCGGCAAGACGGTGAAGAGCGGCGAGGCGGACCTGGTGATTCTCCGGGAAATCGACTTCGCCGTCATGCCGGGCGAGGTGGTGGCGATCGTCGGCGCCTCGGGCTCGGGCAAGTCCACGCTGCTCGCCCTCCTCGCAGGGCTCGATACGCCGAGCGCCGGCAGCGTCGAGCTGGCCGGCGCCGACCTGTTCGCGCTCGACGAGGACGCGCGCGCCGAGCTGCGCGGGCGCGCGGTCGGCTTCGTGTTCCAGTCGTTCCAGCTGCTGCCCTCGCTCACCGCGCTGGAAAACGTCATGCTGCCGCTCGAGCTCGCGGGGCGCGACGACGCCGAGGACGCGGCGCGCGAGATCCTGGCGCGCGTCGGCCTCGCCGAGCGGTTGCACCACTATCCCAAGCACCTCTCGGGCGGCGAGCAGCAGCGCGTGGCGCTGGCGCGCGCGTTCGTCGTGCGGCCGCAGCTGTTGCTGGCCGACGAGCCGACCGGCAGCCTCGACGCCGAGTCCGGCGAGGCAGTGATCGCGCTGCTGTTCCAGCTCAACCGCGAAGCGGGCACGACGCTCGTCATGGTGACGCACGACGAGCTGCTGGCGAAGCGCTGCACGCGCATCGTGCGCCTCGCCGCCGGCAGGATCGTGGCGTGAGATCGCTCGCGCTGACGATGTTCGCGCGCGACTGGCGCGCGGGCGAGCTGCGCGTGCTCGCCGCGGCGCTGGTCGTCGCGGTGGCGAGCATCACCAGCGTCGCCTTCTTCGCCGACCGCGTCGGCCGCGCGCTGGTACGCGACGCGCACCAGCTGCTCGGCGCGGACCTGGTGCTCGTGTCCGACCACCGATGGCAGCCAGGCATCGGCGAGGAAATCGCGCGCCGCGGCCTGCAGAAGGCGGAAGCCGTCAACTTCATCAGCATGGCGCGCGTGGGCGAAGCGAGCCAGCTCGCCGGCATCAAGGCGGTGACGGACAACTATCCGTTGCGCGGGCGACTGCGCATCGCGCCCGCGCTCAACACGCCGGACGCGCCGGCGGGCGCCGGACCGGCGCGCGGCTCGGTGTGGCTCGACGAGCGGCTGGTGAGCGCGCTCGGCGCGCCCGTCGGCACGCGTCTCAGGCTCGGCGCCGCGGAATTCGAGGTGGCCGCCGTGCTGACGCTCGAGCCCGAGCGCGGCGCGAACTTCTTCAACATCGCGCCGCGGCTCATGATGCACGCCGCCGACGTGCCGGCGACGGGCCTGGTGCAGACCGGCAGCCGCGTGTGGTTCTACCTGTACGCCGCCGGCGCGCCGGAGGCGGTCGCCGCCTACGAGGGCTGGGCGCGCGCGCGCCTCGAGCGCGGACAGCGCATCGACAACCTGGAGAGCGGCCGTCCCGAGGTGCGCGCCTCGATCGAGCGCGCGCAGCGCTTTCTCGGCCTGACTGCGCTGCTGGCGGCGATTCTCGCCGGCGTGGCGATCGCGCTCGCCACGCGGCGCTTCGTCGAGCGGCACTACGACGCCTGCGCGGTGATGCGCTGCCTGGGCGCGACGCAAGGGCGGCTGCTCGGCCTGTTCGGCGCGGAGTTCCTCGTCCTGGGCACGCTCGCCTGCGCGGCCGGCTGCGCGCTGGGTTTCGTCGCGCAGGGCGCGCTCGCGGCGGCGCTCGGCGATCTGCTGCGCGCGTCGCTGCCTGCGCCTTCCGCCGCCCCCGCCCTGCAAGGCTTTCTCGTCGGGCTGGTGCTGCTTCTGGGGTTCGCCCTGCCGCCGCTCGTGCAGCTGAAGAACGTGCCGGCGGTGCGCGTCATCCGCCGCGAGGCCGGCGCGCCGCGCGGCGGCACGCTGGCGATCTATGCGGCCGGTCTCGGGGCGCTCTCCGGGCTGCTGGTGTGGCAGGCGGGCGACTTAAAGCTCGGCCTCTACGTGATCGGCGGCTTCGGCGTCGCGGTGCTGGTGTTCGCAGCGGTAGCGTTCGGGGCGCTGCGTGCGGTGTCGGCATCGGCGGTGGCGCGGCGCCTGGGCGCGCGCAGCTCGGCGCTGCGCTACGGCCTGGCCAACCTGCGGCGGCACGCGCGCGGCAACGCCGTGCAGGTGGCGAGCCTCGCGCTCGGGCTGACCGCCGTACTGCTCCTGACTTTCACGCGCAACGACCTCGTCGACGCGTGGCGCCGCAGCGCGCCGCCGGACGCGCCGAATCGCTTTCTCATCGGCGTGC
>JAOUIL010000025.1 GCA_029883975.1 Betaproteobacteria bacterium | reverse complement strand
GAAATAGAACGGTTTTTCCGGTTACCGGGGTAACACACGGTTACACACGTTACCTGCCGGCGGCCCGATGCTGTCTCCGTCGCCGGCGCTCATGGGAGGCCGGGGCAAGCAGAAAAGGAGACTGCCATGCTGAAGAAGATCGCCGCCACCGCCGTCCTGAGCGCAACCGTGCTCCTCGGCACGAGCCCCGCGCTCGCCGACCACGATCGCTACGGCACGTTCGACAAGCGCACCGTCGCCCGCGACGCCCGTGCCCCCTACTACGGCCACAGCGAGCGCCGCGTCGTGGTGCGCCACGTGGAGCACCGCCCGGTGGTCGTGCGGCGGCACGTCGCGTACCGCCCGGTGGTCGTGCACCGCCATGCGCCCCCGCCGCCCCCGGCCGTGGTCTATCACTCCAGCCACTCGCACGACATGCTGGGCGGCCTGATCTTCGGCGCCGTGCTCGGCGCGGCGATCGCCAGCGCCGGCCACTAGCGAGCGCGGCACACCTCGCGGCCCGACGGCCAGCCCCGCGCTGGCCGTCGGCGCTTGTCAGGTCCGGTGGGCGCTTTCGACTAAACTGCCGGAAGGAGAACCCGATGCAACGACGCTCCCTGTTGAAAGCGCTGCTCGCCGCGCCGTTCGCCGGCGCCGCGGCGCTTGCGCACGCGCAGAAGAAAGGACTCGCGATGGTCGAAGAGCTGCAGAGCACGTGGAGGAACTACCTCGCCGCCGGCACGCCGACGCCCTCTCCGGACGAGCCGCTCAAGCTCACGGAAAAGGAATGGAAGCAGCGCCTGTCGCCGGCGGCCTTCCGCGTGATGCGCGAGGAAGGCACCGAGCGCGCGGGCACGAGCCCGCTCGACCGCGAGAAGCGCGCCGGCGTGTTTGTCTGCGCCGGCTGTGACCTGCCGCTCTACACCTCGGCGATGAAGTTCGACAGCGGCACGGGCTGGCCGAGCTTCTTCACCACCATCCCGGGCGTGTTCGGCACCAAGACCGACTACCTGCTCATCTACCCGCGCACCGAGTACCACTGCAAGCGCTGCGGCGGGCACCACGGGCACCTGTTCAAGGACGGCCCCGCGCCGACCGGCCTGCGCTACTGCAACAACGGCGTCGCGCTGAAATTCGTCCCGAAGGAAGGCCAGGCCTAGTCAGCCCAGGCCGAGCTCGCTGCGCAACGGCGCGCCCGGGTAGTGGAAGCGCACCGGGCCGTCGGGCTCCATGTGCAGGAACTGGTGCACGCGCGGATCGCGCGATTCACGCAGGGCGGCCGGCGCACCGCTGGCGATGACCGCGCCGTCCGCGACCACGTACAGCAGGTCGGCGACCTTGAGCGACTCGGTGACGTCGTAGGTGACGACGATCGACGTGGCGCCGAGCGCGTCGTTCAGCGTGCGGATCAGGTCGGCGATCACGTTGAGCGAGATCGGGTCCAGGCCGGCGAAGGGCTCGTCGTACATCGCCAGCATCGGGTCCATGGCGATAGCGCGCGCCAGCGCCACGCGCCGCGTCATGCCGCCCGAGAGGTCGGAAACGCGCAGCGCATGCGCACCGCGCAGGCCGACCGCGTGCAGCTTCATCAGCACCAGGCTCCTCACCAGGTCCTCGGGCAGGTCCGTGTGCTCGCGGATCGGGAAGGCGATGTTCTCGAACACCGACAGGTCGGTGAACAGGCCGCTGGTCTGGAACATCATGCCCATCTTGCGGCGCAACGCGTAGAGCGGTCCGCCGTCCAGCTCGTGCACCGGCTCGCCGTCCACGTGGATGGTGCCGCGCGCCGGCCGCAACTGCCCGCCGATGAGCTTCAGCAGCGTCGACTTGCCGCTGCCGCTGGTGCCAAGGATGCCGACCACCTTGCCGCGCGGCACGTCGAGCGTCAGCCCGCGCAGCACCGCATGCTCGTTGTACGCGAAGTGCACGTCGCGGATCTCGACCGCGTTGCCGGGGGTCGGCTGCATGGCGGATGGTAGTCTAGCCCAAGCCATGAGCGCGCCCTACGCCGAGCTCGGACCCGCGACCGTGCTCGACGCCCTGGAGACCGCAGGCCTGCGCGGCGACGGGCGGCTGCTGGCGCTGAACAGCTACGAGAACCGCGTCTACCAGGTTTGGCTGGAGGACGGCAGCAGCGTGGTGGCCAAGTTCTACCGCCCGGGGCGCTGGAGCGACGCGCAGATCCTTGAGGAGCACAGCTTCGTGCAAGAGCTGGCGGCGCGCGAGATTCCTGCCGTCGCGCCGCTCGATCTCGCCGGCGCCACGCTGCGCGCGCACGCGGGCTTCCGCTTCGCCGTGTTCCCGCGCCGCGGCGGCCGCACGCCGGAGCTCGAGGACCGCGAAACGCTTGCCTGGCTCGGGCGCTATCTCGGCCGCATCCACGCCACGGGCGCCGCGCGCGCCTTCGCCACGCGGCCCGCGCTCGACGCCGGGAGCTTCGGCCGCGAGCCGCGCGACTGGCTGCTCGCGCACGATTTCGTGCCCGCGGACCTGTGCGAGGCGTGGCGCAGCGCCGCGGACCTCGCGCTGCAGGGCGTCGACCGGAGCTATGCGCGCGCCGGCACGCTGCGGGCCCTGCGGCTGCACGGCGACTGCCACGCGGGCAACGTGCTGTGGACCGAGGCCGGCCCGCATTTCGTCGATTTCGACGACGCGCGCACCGGCCCCGCGGTGCAGGACGTGTGGATGCTCCTGTCGGGCGACCGGGCGGCGATGGAGAAGCAGCTCGGCCACGTGCTCGAGGGCTACCGTCAGTTCCGCGAATTCGACGCGCGCGAGCTGCACCTGCTGGAGGCGCTGCGCACGCTGCGCCTGCTGCACTACTCGGCGTGGATCGCGCGGCGCTGGGACGACCCGGCGTTTCCGGCGGCGTTTCCCTGGTTCAACACGCAGCGCTACTGGCAGGACCGCATCCTCGAGCTGCGCGAGCAGATTGCGCTGATGGACGAGCCCCCGCTCGACGCCCCCTAGCGCAGGCGCCAGGACTCGAGCAGCACCTGGCGCGCCTTGCGCTCGGCGCTCGCCACGGCGATGGAGCGGTTGAGCCAGAGCAGGTCCGGCGCGCCGGTCTCGAAGCGCATCACCGTGCGGAAGAAGTAGCGTTCCGGCGCGACCGCCTCGCCGCTGGCGAGCGATGCGAGCACCTCGGGCGGGCCGTAGCGGTACCCCTGGCTCACCACGCGGATCGCCGCTCCCGCGGCGGTGCGCAGCACGTAGCGCGCGTCGATGTCGAGCACGCCGTCGGCGCGCACGATCTGCCAGTCGGCGCCGCCCGGCTCGATGCGCCCGGCGAGCTGCGGGCCCTCGAACGTGCCGCCGTCGATGGACACGACGCGGCGCTCGCCCAGAGGCCCGCCGCCCATGGTGACGACCTCGCCGACGTCGGCGGCGATGCGCATCAGAAACTCGAACTGCGGCGGCATGCGCGGCTATCCTGGCAGGTCGTCGAGCGCCCTGTCCAGGTGCTCGACCCGCGCCCACTCGCGCACCCGCCAGCCGGCCGCGCCGACCTCGATCCAGTTGAGCGCCGCGTTGGGGATCTCGAAGTCGCGGGCATCGGACAGGCCGCGGCCGTGCGCGTGGCGGTACACCATCTCCAGCACGCCGCCGTGCGTGAACACCAGCACCGTACCGCCTGCGTGCCGCGCGCCGATTTCCGCGACGCAGGCGATGGCGCGCGCCTGGAAGTCGCGCAGCCGCTCGCCGCTGCCGAAGTCGTAGTCCGGGTCCTTGTCGCGGAAGCGCGCGTAGTCCTGCGGCAGGCGCGCCTTCGCCTCGGCATAGGTGAGCGTCTCGAACTTGCCGTAGTGGCGCTCGCGCAGCCGCGCGTCGAGGCGCGGCGCGAGGCCAAGCGCCGCCGCCGACGGCGCCGCCGTCTGGCGCACGCGCGCCAGGTCGCTCGCGTACAGCGCGTCGAAGCGCAGCCCGGCGAGCGCTGCGCGCACCGCGCGCGCCTGGGCCTCGCCGACGGTCGACAGCGGCACATCGGTCTGTCCCTGCACGCGCCCTTCCGCGTTCCACGAGGTCTCGCCGTGGCGCACCATGCAGATTCGTGAATTTCTCATTCCGTCCGGCCTGTCCAGGACAGGTATGATAGCCGCCGCATGGCCGAGCTGCGGACCTACGCCCAGCGCAGCACCCTGCCGAGTGTCGAGCAGGAGGAGCTGCGCGGCATCTCCCGCACGGTCGCGGAAATCGAGTGGCTGCTGCTCATCCTGGTGCTCCTCTACCGGGTGTTCGGCACGCCCACTTCCTACGTCGAGCCGGCCCTGTCGATGGCGATGTTCATCTACGCCGCCTTCGTCATGAGCTTCCGCTACACGAACTTCTACCGCCGCGAGACGCGCTGGAAGATCGCCGTGGAGACCCTGGCGATGGTGGTGTTCATCACCTGGGCGCTGTGGTTCACGGGCGGCCTGACGAGCCCGCTGCTCAACGCCTACCTGCTGGTGGTGATCACCGCCGCGCTCACGCTCGGCAAGGCGCTGACGCTCGCGCACGTCGGCCTGATCAGCCTGTGCTACCTGTTCCTCGACTGGCAGCTCGGCTCCAAGGACATGACGACGCTGCACTATTTCGGCGGCGTCCTCGCGCACATGGCGCCGGTCGTGCTGGTGGCCTACATCACCACCATGTTCTCGGCCGACATCCGCTTCGGCCTGAACCGCGCCAAGCTGCTGTCGGAGACCGACGAGCTCACCGGCCTGTACAACATGCGCGGCTTCGTCGTGATCGCCAACCGCCTGTTCGCGCAGGCGCAGCGCTACGAGCGCCCGGCCAGCTTCCTGATGGTCGACTCGGACAACCTCAAGCAGATGAACGACCAGTTCGGCCACGAGGCCGGCAACCGCATGCTGCAGCACCTGGTCAAGCTGGTCTTGCAGCAGCTGCGCTCCACCGACATCGCGGCGCGCTATGGCGGCGACGAGTTCGTCGTCATGCTGCCCGACACGCCGGCGCGCGGCGCGTTCGAGGTGGCGGAGCGCATCCGCAACGCCGTCGCGTCGGCGCCGTTCGCCACCGGCACCGCCACGGTCGCCTGCTCGGTGAGCATCGGCGCCGCGAGCTTCCCGCAGGACGGGCGCTCGATGGACGCGCTGCTGGCGCGCGCCGACCGCGCGCTCTACCAGGCGAAGGAAGCCGGGCGCAACCGCGTCGCGCAGTTCCACCCGCCCGCGGCGACGCTTCCCGGCACCGTCGCGGCGGACGCGCAGATACAGGACCCCACCTAGCGGCGCACTGTCGCCTCGAGGCGACTTCGGCCATGCGGCGGATTCACGCTAGCATTCCGGCGGCACTGCGCATTGCTTCCGGAGCCTGCATGACCGCCTCGCACGCCGTTCGCGCCGCATTGATCCTCGCCTCCTGTCTCGCTGCCGCGCCCGCGCCCGCCATGGAGCCGTGGAAGCTGCTCGCCGACACGCGCAAGAGCACGCCGCGGCCGCCCTGGCCCCCGGGCGACGAGCGCGGCATGGCCAATCAGCTCGGGCCGGCCACCTGGGCGCGCTGCGCCTGGCACATGACGCAGCCCAGGGCGAAGGCGTACGAGCTCTCGCATCCGCGCACCAACACCATGCCGGCGTCGCCCTTCTCCGCGCCGCTCGTCGTGCGGCCGAAGGCCTCCGCCGGCATTCCGGGAACCGTGCACGGCTTCAACGGCGAGACGCTCAACGAGGGCGCCGAGCCCGCCGCGCAGGGCACGCAGATGGACGCGCTCGGCCACTTCGCGTTCCTGCGCGAGCCCTGGGACGGCAAGGCGCCCTTTCCGGCGCAGCAGCTCGGCTACTACGGCGGCCACGCCCAGGCCGATGTCAAGCCTACGGACGACTCGCCGCTGCAGCGGCTGAGCATCGACAAGGCGCCGCCGATCGTCACCAGCGCGGTGCTGCTCGATGCGCGCGCGCTGGTCGGCAAGGGCAGCGCGCTCGGCGCCGGCGAACGCGTGACGCGCGCGCACATAGAGGCCATGCTGCGCGCGCAGGGCCTCGGCAGGCGCGGCATCCAGTTCGGCGACGTGGTCTACGTCTACACCGGCTGGAGCGAGCACTGGCGCGATCCCGACACCGGGAAGCGCTACTACGCGAGCGCGCCCGGCCTGTCGCTCGATGCCGCGCAGTACCTCGGCGAGCGCCGCGTCGTCGCCGTGGGCATGGACGTGCCGTTCCTCGACCCAGTGCCCGAAGGCATGCTGGAGGGCAAAGCGGGGCCGGCGGAAGGCACGCCGCCGGGGCAGCCGTACGCGGTGCACCACCAGCTGCTCACGCAGATGGGCATCCACCACGTGGAGAGCGCGAAGCTCGACGAGCTCGCGCGCGACAAGGTCTGGACCTCGTGCACGCTGATCCTGCCGCTGCGCGAGCAGGGCGCCGCGGGCTCGGCGGTGCGTCCCGTGGCGATCGGCGTGCCGGGGCAGTAACATCCGCACCATGCGCGCCTACTACACCGTTCCGGGCGGGAGCCTGGAGGCGCGGGACGTCGCCCTGCCCGAGCCCGGACCGGGGCAGCTTCTCGTGCGCATCCGCGCTGCGGGCCTGAACCGCGGCGAGTTCCTCGGCAAGATCGCTGCGCCGAAGCCCGCCGGCACGGACGCGGCGGGCGAGGTGGAAAAGGTGGGCGCCGGAGTCACGCAGTTCGCCAAGGGCGCGCGCGTCATGGGCCGCTGCCACGGCGGCTTCGCCGAGTACGCGCTGATGGACGCGCGCGAGACGATGGCGGCGCCCAAGCGCCTGTCCTGGGAGGAAGCCGCCGCCGCGCCCATCGTCTTCCTCGTCGTCTACGACATGCTCGTCGCGCAGGGGCGCCTGCAGGCCGGCGAGTGGCTGCTGGTCACCGGTATCAGCTCGGGTGTGGGCGTCGCCGCGCTGCAGACCGCCAAGGCGCTCGGCGCGAAAGTCATCGGCACCTCGGGCTCGGCGGAGAAGCTCGAGCGGCTCAAGCCCCTCGGGCTCGACGTGGCGCTCGCCACGCGCAAGCCTGATTTCGCCACTGCGGTCATGAGAGCCACTGGCGACCAGGGCGCGAACCTGTGCGTGAACAACGTCGGCGGCTCCGTCTTCCCGGAGATCGTGCGCTGCCTCGCCTTCGAGGGACGCCTGGCGATCGTGGGCTACATGGACGGCGTGCTGAAGGCGGAGATCGACCTGGATGCGCTGCACGCCAAGCGCCTCGCGATCTTCGGCGTGTCCAACAAGCTGCGGAACGCCGAGCAGCGCGCGCGCACCGTGCGCGGCTTCTCGGACTCCGTGCTGCCGCTGCTCGCGGATGGCCGCATTCGCCCGCTCGTCGACCGCGTCTATCCGTTCAACGAGCTGCCGGCGGCCAAGGCGCGCATGGACGCCAACCAGCACGTGGGCAAGATCGTCGTGAAACTCTAAATGGGGACAGTCCCTATTTAGACGGCTTTGGCCGCCCGCAGCGCGGCGATTTCCTTGGCGCTGTAACCCAGCTCTCCCAGCACCTCGTCGGTGTGCTCGCCGATCTCCGGCGCAGCGACGCGCATGGTCGCCGGGGTGCGCGACAGGCGTACGGCCTGGTTGACGACGCGAAAGCGCCCGAGCGCGCGGCTCTCGATGTCGGTGGCGACGCCGAGGTGCTGCACCTGCGGGTCGGCGAATACCTGGTCCATCGAATAGATCGGGCCGCAGGGCACGCCGGCCGCGTTGAGCGCCTCGATCCACTCGGCGCTCTTCTTCTTCGCCAGCGCGTTGTTGATCTCCTCGTTGAGCGCTTTGCGGTTCTTGGCGCGCGCGGGCATGGTGGCAAAGTCGGGGTGCGCGACGAGATCCTCGCGGCCAATCGCCGCGCACAGGCGCTTCCACATGCCCTCGCCCGACGCGGCGACGTTGATGTGCCCATCCGCCGTGCGATAGGCCGAGGTCGGCATGCTGGTCGGATGGTCGTTGCCCACCTGGGGCGCGACCTCGCCCTCCTTGAGGTACCTCGCCGCCTGGAAGTCGGTCAGCGTGATGCCTGCCTGCAGCAGCGAACTCTGCACCCACTGGCCCTTGCCGGAGCGCTCGCGCTCGAGGAGCGCCGTCATGATGCCGAGCGCGGCGAACAAGCCCGCCGCGACGTCGGCGACTGCCGCGCCGACGCGCACCGGCCCCTGCCCGGGAAGTCCCGTGATCGACATGAGCCCGCTCATGCCCTGCGCGATCTGGTCGAATCCGGGCCGGTCGCGGTACGGGCCGTCCTGTCCGAAGCCTGAGATGCTGGCGAGCACGATGCGCGGGTTGATCTTCGCCAGCGACTCGTAGTCGATGCCGAGGCGGAACTTCACGTCCGGGCGGTAGTTCTCGACCACCACGTCGGCCGTCTTCACCAGGCGCGCGAACACCTCGCGCGCCTCGGGCAGCTTGAGGTTCAGCGTCAGCGAGCGCTTGTTGCGCTGCAGGTTCTGGAAATCCGAGCCCGAGCGCGCACCGCCCATGTTCTCGTTCGCGTCCACGCCCGGCGGCGACTCGATCTTGATCACGTCGGCACCGAAATCGGCGAACTGGCGCACGCAGGACGGGCCGGCGCGCACGCGCGAAAGGTCGAGCAGGCGCAGGTTCGCGAGTGCGCCGGGGACGCCGGGTTTGGGCATGGCCCGAATCTTAGCTTGAGCGCGGCTAGGCCGGCGCGCTGCGCTGCTGCCAGGCGGCGCGCCGGTAGCCCGAGCGCCGGGCGACGGGGCCTGCGGCGTATTCCCGGATCCGCGACAGCACTTCCCGGCGCACGTCCGCCGGCAACTCGCCGCGGGCGCGCTCGAAGCGTTGCAGCAGCGCCTGCAGCTCGGGCGCGGCGCCGGGCGCGCCGTCGTGGAACAGGCGCTCGCCGCCCAGCCAGACCAGCGCGCGTTCGCTCGCGCCGGCGCCGTAGCACAGCTCGAAGCGCGCCAGCGCCCCGCCCGCGTCCTGCCAGACGAAGAGGTCGAAATACTCGTCGTGGAACCAGCGACGGTTCAGGCGCGCCTCTTCGCCCAAGCCCAGGATTTCGCGCATCGTCGGGTTCGACTCTCGCGCGGGGCGCCGGTTCCCGTCGCCTAGCGCGCCGCGGTGACGCGCGTGTTGGCGAGGACCAGCCGGTCGACGAGGTTGCGCACCAGCGCGCGCGTGAGCTGCAGCTGCGCGCCGACGCTCATCCTGGCAAGCGCCTCCGGCTCGAACTCGGCGAGCAGCAGGCGCGTCATCGACTCGACGCTGGCGTGGCGCGGCAGCTCGCCGCCCCAGATGTAGGCCATCTCGCCGAAGCACTCGCTGCGCGTGACGACATTGAGCAGGCGCCCGGCGCGCGTCACCTTGACCTCGCCCTCGGCGAGGAAGAAGAAGCTGCGGCCCTTGTCCTGCTCGCGCACGATGATGCGCCCCTTGTCCACGCGCGCCCAGCGGCCGGCGTTGGCGAGCTCCCAGATCTCGGCGTCCGCCAGGTTGGAGAGCATCTCCACGCTCTTCAGCGCCATGTACTTCTCGGTGTCCGGGATGGCCTCGGCCGGCAGCACCAGCCGCGCCGCCTTGGACAGCTCCCGGGCGAAGTCCGACCAGGCCGGGTAGCGCGCCTCGGGCTTTTTCTTCAGCGCGCGCAGGATCACCGCGTCGAGCACCTTCGGCAGATCCTTGCGCACCTCGCTGGGCGGCAGCGGCTCGAGCTCGACGATCTTCTTCAGCAGCGCCTGCAGGTTCTCGGCGCGCAGCGGGTGCTGCCCGGTGAGCAGCTCGTACAGCACCACGCCGAGCGCGTACATGTCGCTGTGGTGCGTGAGCTCGCGGCCGGCGATCTGCTCGGGCGACAGGTAGTAGGGCGACCCCATGATCGCGGTCTGCACGGCCTGGCTCTTCCTCAGGTAGGCGGCGCCGAAGTCGGCGATCTTCACGTCGGTGCCCCGCGCGATCATGATGTTCGCGGGCTTGATGTCGCGGTGCACGATGCCTTCGCGAAACGCGTAGTCGAGCGCGCCGCAGCACTTGAAGCCGATCTGCAGGACATCGGCGATCGGCAGCAGCCTGTCCGGCACGGTGTGCGCCGACAGGTCGCCGCCAGTGACCAGCTCCATGGCGATATAGCCCGAATCCTCGCCCACCACGGCGTCGAGGATGCCGACGATGTGCGGGTGCTTGAGCTTGCCGGCGAGCGAGGCCTCGTTCAGGAACTGCGAGCGGTGCACGGTGCCGAACTCGGGGTCGCGGAACACCTCGGGCTCGATGGTCTTCAGCGCGACCTCGCCGCCGCTGAAGGTGTCGCGCGCCAGGTACACCGTGCCCGTGGCGCCCCTGCCGAGCAGCTTCTGCACGTCGTACTTGCCGACCTGCAGGCTCAGGCCGAGATCCATGGCTTCGGGCACCGCCGCGCGTCCTCTTGCTGTGAACTTCCCGGTCCCGGATGGTACTGCATGCCACGCTTGCCGAGCGGACAACAAGGAACGAGAATTCCCTGACCTCGCTGTCCGGCCCCCCCTACCGAGACATATGGCACACAAGGAAGTCCCCGTCGAGTTTCTCGAGTACGGCATGTTCGTCGCCAGGCTCGACCGGCCGTGGACCGACACGCCGTTCGTGTTCCAGGGGTTCGTGCTCTCGACCGAGCAGCAGCTCGAGGCGCTGAAGAAGTACTGCAAGGTGGTGTACGTCGACCCGGAGAAGCGCCAGCAGTCGGTGGCGGCGAAGCTGCTCGCGCTGCCGCCCTCGACGCGCCAGGTGATCGCCGAGCAGGCGAAGGAGAAGGTGCGCGGCACGGTCGTCTACAAGGAGCTCGCCAAGGTCGAGGAGGAGCTGCCGCGCGCGCGCACGGCCTACACGCAGACCAATGCCATCGTGCACACCATGTCGCGCGCCGTGGTGAGCGGCAATGCCCTGGACGGCGACCGCGCGAAGCAGGCGGTGACCGAGATCACGGATTCGGTGGTGCGCAACCCCGACGCCATGATGCTGCTCGTGACCATGCGCGACAAGGCCGAGGAGACGCTCAACCGCGCGACGCAGGTGTCGGTCTACATGACGGTGTTCGGGCGCTTCCTGCAGCTCGAGCGCGAGCGCCTCGAGCTGCTCGGCCTGATCGGGCTGCTGCAGGACGTCGGCATGCTCAAGCTGCCGCCCGGCATGCCGGCGCGCCGCAGCGACCTCAAGACCGAGGAGGACGAGGTCTTCAAGACGCACGTGGCGCACAGCGCGGAGATCCTGTCCCGGACCGCGGGCCTGCCGCCGGAGCTGCCGAGCATCGCCTCGCTGCACCACGAGCGCTACGACGGCAGCGGCTACCCGCGCGGGCTGAAGGGCAGCGCCATCTCGCAGATGGGCGCCATCGCCGGCATCGTCGACACGTTCGACATGCTCACCGCGCCCGCGCCCTACGGGCTGCAGATGCCGCCGTCCAACGCGCTCAACGTGCTGTTCCAGAACCGCGGCACGCAGTTCCACGCCGCGCTGGTCGAGCAGTTCATCCAGTGCGTGGGCGCATTCCCGGTCGGCAGCATCGTCGAGCTGAACACGGGCGAGGTCGGCGTGGTGATCACGCAGAACCTGGTCAAGCGCCTGCAGCCGCGCGTCATGGTGGTGCAGGACGCGAGCGGCAACCCCGTCCATCCGCACAAGATCCTCGACCTGGTGAACGAGCCCAAGGCCTCGCCGGACGAGGTCTACCGCATCCGCCGCACGCTCGACCCGACCACCGTCAAGATCGATTCGCGCGAGCTGTTCCTGTGACCGCGCCGGACGGCGCCGCCCTCGGGCTTCTGCTGGAGCAGTTCGGCCTGGACGCGCAGGCGGTCGCGGCGCTCGACGCGCTCGGCACGGCGCTCAGCACGCACGCGCCGGAGGCCCTGCGCGCTGCCCGCGGCGAAAGCACCCTGTCGGGCGCGACCTCGCCCTTCTTCCTGCCCCTGCTGCCGGCGGCCATGTCGGAGCCGCAGCGCGCCCTGGTCAACGCGCTGTCTGTGGGCGCGCTGGGCCGCGATTCGCTCTCGCGCGTGCTGGCCGAGTGGGCGGCGACACTCAATCCGGAGGAGCCCGCCGCGCGCGCGCAGCGCGACTGCCGCCCGCTGCAGGACCTGCTGCGCGCCGGCGCGCTGCGGCTTTATGCGGACGATGCGGCGCGCTGCGAGGCCGCGCTCGCGGCGGCCGAGGGCCTGAACGCCGTGCAGCTCATGCTGATCGCGCGGTCTGCCGCGCGCGGCGCGGACACGCGCGCGGGGTCCGCGCCGGGCATGACGGAGTTCACCGCGCTGCTCGACGCGCTGGCGCAGACGGGGCGCGCCGCCGGCGAGCAGCTCGCCGCGCTGTTCGTGGACTGCGGCGTGGTCGGGCGCATCGATGCCGTCTGGGGCTACGACGTGGGCGACGGGGTGCGCGAGCGCCTGCGCGCGCGCCTGAGGAGCGAGGTGCTGCGCGAGCAGGACCTGATCGGCGATCCGGGGCGCGACGAGTTCGCCTGCGTGCTGCGCAACGTGCGCGGCGAGGGCGTGGCGCTGCTCGCCGCGGAGAAAATGCTGCGCGCGCTCGACCAGCCGCTGTGGGTGGACGCAGACGAGCTGTACGCGCGGCCGGCGGTGGGCATCGCGCTCTACCCGGAGCACGCCGCCGGCGCGGCCGACCTGCTGCGGCGCGCGAAGACGGCGTGCCGCGCGGCGCGCGAGCGCCCGGGGCGGCTGGCGCTGTTCGCGTCCGACCAGGTGGGCATGGACGCGGAGCTGCTGGTCTACGAGAACCGGCTGCGCGCCGCAGTGGCGCAGGACGCGCTCGACATCGTTTTCCAGCCGCAGTGGGACATGCGCACCGGCCTGATCGTCGGCGCGGAGAGCCAGCTGCGCTGGCGCGACGCAAGCCTCGGCGCCGTGCCGGTGGACAAGGCGATCGCCGCCGCCGAGTCGGCGGGCCTGGTGAACGAGCTGACGCTGTGGATGGTGAACGGCGCGCTGCGCACCTGCCGCCAGTTCCGCGACACCGCGGGGCTCGACCTGCGCGTCGGCGTGACGCTGTCGGCGAAGAGCCTGCGCCAGCCCGAGCTGCCCGACTTCGTGGCGAGCGCGCTCAAGACGTGGAACCTGCGCCCGAGCCGGCTGGCGCTGGAGATCACCGAGACCGCAGCGCTCGCGCACAGCCTGCAATCGGTGGAGACACTGCAGCGCCTGCGCAAGGCCGGCGTGCGCCTCGCGCTGGACGACCCGCGCGCCGGCTATGCCTCGCTCGCCTGGCTGGCGGCCCTGCCGTTCCATGAGTGGCGCATCGACCTCGCGGGCGTCGGCGACATCGTCGAGTCGCCGCCGCGCCTCGCGCTGGTGCGCTCGCTCGCCGATTGCGCGCATCACCTAAAGCTCGACGTGCTGGTGGCGGGCGTGGACGACGCCGCGACCGCCGCGGCGCTCAAGCCCCTCGGCTGCGACGTGATGCAGGGCGCGCATCTCGGCGCGCCCGCGGACGCCACCGCCTTCGTCAAGGCCTACCGCACGGACTGAGCCGATGGGCGACTTCGGCATCGGCCAGCCGCTCGAGCGGCTGGAGGACCCGCGACTGCTCACGGGCGCGGGGCGTTTCGTTGGCGATCGCGCGCTTCCGGGCCAGGCACACCTGGTGCTCGTGCGCTCGCCGCACGCGCACGCCCGCATCGCCGCCCTCGACACGGCAGCGGCGCGCGCCGCACCCGGCGTGCTCGGCGTGTTCACGGCCGAGGACCTGCGCGCGGACGGTCTGGGCACGAGCCGCGTCACGCTCCCGCGCAAGCGGCCCGACGGCTCGCCCATGTTCTGGCGCGCGCATGCCGGGCTGGCGCGCGAGCGCGTGCGCCACGTCGGCGACCCGGTGGTCGCCGTCGTCGCCGAGACGCTCGCGCAGGCCAAGGACGCCGCCGACCTCGTGGCGATCGACTACGAGGCGCTGCCCGCGGTCGCCGAGGCGGCCGACGCGCTGCGGCCGGGCGCGGCGGCGGTCTGGGAGGAATGCCCCGACAACGTCAGCCACGTCTTCGAGGCCGGCGACGCCGCGGCCACCGAGGCGGCCTTCGCGCGCGCCGCGCACGTCGTGCGCCGACGCTACGCGATCTCGCGCGTGCACGCGCAATTCCTCGAGCCGCGCGGCGCGCTCGGCGCCTGGGACGCGGCGAGCGGCCGCTACACGCTCGTCATCGATTCCCAGTACCCGCACCGCGTGCGCGACCTGCTCGCCCACGAGATCCTCTGGGTGCCGCCGGACAGGATTCGCGTGGTGTCCGAAGACGTCGGCGGCGCCTTCGGCGCCAAGGGCTGGGCGTCGCTCGAGCATCGGCACGTGCTGTGGCTGGCGAGAAAGCTCGGGCGCCCGGTGAAATGGTCCTGCGAGAGGAGCGAAGCGCCGCTCGCCGACGAGCACGGCCGCGACATGCGGAGCGAGGCGGAGCTCGCGCTCGACGCCGGGGGCCGCTTCCTCGCCCTGCGCGTGCGCAACGTCAACAATCTGGGCGCCTACGCCTCCACCGACCGTCAGCTGCTGCCCACCTTCGCCAACCTGGGATCGCTGGTCGGCATGTACGCGTTCGGCGCCGCGCACGTGCGCGTGACGGGCGTCTTCACGCACACGAGCTCGACCGCGCCCTACCGCGGCTCGGGCCGGCCCGAGGCCATCTACGTGCTCGAGCGCCTGGTGGACGACGCGGCGCGCGAGCTCGGCATGGACCGCATCGCGCTGCGACGGCGCAACCTGATCGCGCCCGCGGCGATGCCCTACCGGACCGCGCTCACCTTCACCTATGACTGCGGTGAGTTCGAGCAGGTGATGGACGAGGCGCTCGCGCTCGGCGACTGGCAGGGATTCGAGGCACGGCGGGCGGCGGCGGCGCGCCGCGGCAAGCTGCGTGGCATCGGCATGGCGAACGCCATCGAGCGCGCCGCCGCGGGGCCCGGGAGCGAATCCGCGCGCATCGCCTTCGACGCTGCGGGACGCCCGACGCTCTACCTCGGCACCAAGAGCCAGGGCCAAAGCCACGAGACCACGTTCCGCCAGATCGCCGCCGAGGTCCTGGGCATCGCACCGCAGGACATCGACTTCGTCGAGGGGGATACCGACCGCGTCGCCGAGGGATTGGGCACCTTCGGCTCGCGCTCCGCGGCGCTCGGCGGCAGCGCGCTCTCGCTCGCGGCCGCGCAGGTGGTCGCGCACGCGCGCGAGCTCGCCGCCGAGCGGCTGGAGGCGGCGGGCGCGGACCTCGTGTTCGAGCAAGGACGCTTTCGCATCGCCGGTACCGATCGCTCGGTCAGCCTCGCGCAGGTCGCGGGCGCGGTGGCGCTCGACGAGCGCGCCAGCTTCGCGCCGGCGCAGGAAAACTTTCCCAACAGCTGCCACGTGTGCGAGGTGGAAGTCGATCCCGAGACCGGGGAAGTCTCGCTCGCGTCGTACGCCGTGGTGGACGACGTGGGCACCGTTCTCAATCCGCTCACGCTCAAGGGCCAAGTGCATGGCGGGGTCGTGCAGGGCCTCGGCCAGATCCTGATGGAGCGCATGGCCTACGAGCGCGACACCGGCCAGCTGCTCACGGCATCCTTCATGGACTACGCCATGCCGCGCGCCGGCGACCTGTGCGGCATCGAGGTGGGCAACCACCCGGTGCCGACCGCGCTCAACCCCCTGGGCGTCAAGGGCGCGGGCGAGGCGGGCACGGTGGGTGCGCTCGCCGCCTGCATGAACGCTGTGCTCGACGCGCTCGCGCCGCGCGGGGTGAAGGACCTGGAGATGCCGGTTACCCCCGAGGCGGTGTGGCGCGCGCTCAGGCACTCGCGCGGCTCCTGAACGAGGCGCGGTAGGCCGCGCGCCGCGCCTCTGCGTTGCGGCCGAGCGCGCAATACGCGGCGTGCGGCGTCACCAGCGTGTCGGGCTCGCCGAGCGCGTTGGCGCGATAGCTCGACCAGCGGAAGTCCGCCGGGTGCCGGACCAGGCCCGCGCGCACCGGGTTCAGCTCGATGTAGCGCATGCAGGCGAGCAGGTAGCGGCGCGCCAGAACTGGCGAGGCGTCCAGGTCGCTCGCGCCCAGGCGCCGGGCGAGCGCCGAGGCGCCATCCGCGCACAGCGGCGTGAGCAGCAGGTGCGCGTGCGTCGCCATGAGCGCATAGGCATGCACCACGCAATCCGCCGCCTGGAGGGCCGCCGGCAGTCCCGCTCGCGCGCCGCGCAGCACGACGTGCAGGGGGATGCCGGCCGGCTGCGGGCAGGCGAGCCGGGACATGCTCGAGCAACGCCGCGGGCCGCGCGGCGGTTGACTTCAGCCCAGCACTTCCTTGGACAGCGCGACGAACCTGGCGACTCGCGCGCCGTAGGCCCCCTGCAGGCGCTCGCGGTGCTGCTCGACGAAGGCACGCAGCTCGTCGCGTGACTTGCAGCCCTCGAGCTGCATGACGATGGCGTCGCCCGCCGGCCCCATGGCGTCGGTGAGCGCCTGCGCGAGCCGCACGCGGATCTCCTTGAATTGCACCGCGCCGCCGGCCTCGCGCACGAAGCCCTGCGCGAGCAACTGCTCGAGCATGGGCGTGATGTCGCCCACCGTCTCGAACTGCTTCACCAGCTCGGCGCCCGTCACCTTGCCGTTCACCACGATGAGCAGCATGCGCAGACGCTGCTCCAGCTTGCAGGCGCGCGTCTTGATCTCCTCCACGCCCTTGTCGGTCTTCTGCAGGACCGCTTGCAGGTTCATGCCCCGCCCTCCCGGATACAGGCAACGCTTGCAAAGCCTAACGCCGGATCGGGTGCCGCGCAAAAGCGGTCCGCGGTACGATGGCGGCCCTGAATAGCGCGAGACTCGCCATGAGCGCCCCTGACAAGCCCGCGGCCCAGCCGACGCACGATCCGATCGAAGAGCTCGCCAAGACGCTGTACGTCAACCTGTGCAGCCGCATCTACTCTGCCGGCGGCGAGAAGCCCCAGCCCAAGGCGGTGGCGCAGCTGTCCTTCAAGCTCGCCGAGACCTTCATCGCCGCCAACCTGGAGTTCAACCCGACCGCCATTGCGGCGCGGGAGGCGAAGAACAAGGCCTCGGTGAAGCTCGACTCCGTGCAGATCGATTTCGGCGCGACGGGCAGCGGCTGATGCGCCAAGGCGCTGTTTCCGCTCGGAAACTCGCCGCCGCATTGCCTGTCACATTGCAATGGCACCCGTTCCCCGCAAGCTGCTGGATACGCTCGAAGAACGCGAGCGCCACCTGCGCGAGAAGATCTCCGAGCGCCGCGATGCGCTCGACGTCGCCGCGCGCCCGCTCGACCCCGCCGGCGATGTCGCCGACAAGGCCTTCGGCCGCGCGCGCGCCGAGGTCGAGCACGACCTGATCGAGATGTCGCTCAAGGAGCTCGCCGGCATCGCCGCGGCGCGCGAGCGCGTCGCCAACGGCACCTACGGCGAGTGCATCGACTGCGGTGAGCCGATCGCCCCAGCGCGGCTCGCGGTCAATCCGACGGCGCGGCGCTGCGCGGAGTGCCAGGCGCAGCACGAGAAGGTCTCCAGCGCGCCCTAGCGCCCGGCGAGTCCCCCGAACGACTCGGCCACCCCGACCAGGCTCTCCCCCGCCACCAGGCCCGCGGCCGCGGCGATCGTAAAGCGCGCGGCGAGCGACGGCGCGCGCCGCTCGACGATCCACGCCGCGAGCGCGCCGAGCGCCATCGTGAAGCAGAGGGAGGCCGGGATGACGAAGGCGAGGCCAAGCGCCACGGCGCTCGGCGCATGGCGCCAGCGCGGTTCGAGCAGGCCGAGCGCGACGCCCGCGACCGCGCCGGCGGCCATGGCGGCGCGCGCCGACTCGGGCACCGCGCCGAATCCGTCGGCGAGGGCCTCGGCGACTGCCTTCCAGGTGGCCACGGCCGGCGCCGGCCACTGCGCCGTGAGCAGCATCGCCTGCGGATCGGGGATCAGCGCGAGGTAGACCACGCTGCCGACGACTGCGCCCGCCGCGACGCCGCACACCTGGGCCAGCGACTGGCGGAAAGCCGAAGCGCCAATCGCGTGGCCCACCTTGTAGTCGTTCAGCAGGTCCGCGCACTGCCCGGCGGCGCCGCCGGCGACGTTCGCCGCCATCAGGTTGGTCACCGCCTGGCCCGGCGCGGCAAAGCCGATGCCGAGCTGCGAGACCTTGCCGATCGCGCCGATCGGCGGGATGCCGGTCTCGCCCACAACGCGCGCCGCGACCGCCGCGAGCACGAGCGCGAGCGGCACGGCGACGATCGCGTGCCACAGGCCGATGCCGAACAGGCCGACCTGCATCCAAATCGCGAGCGCGCACGCCACTGCGAGGCCGGCGGCTGTCGCCGGCGTCCATCGCGCGGCGAGGCGCAGGCGCGCGCCGCGCAACTGCCGGGCGAAGCTGGTCAGGGCCGCGCACACCATCAGCGCCACGCCCGGCCACAGCAGCCACTCGACGAGCGGGCCGAAGCCCGCGGCCTTCACCTGGCCCGTTTCGAGCAGCCACGGGCCCAGCCCGCCCCAGGCAAGAAGCGCCCCGGCAGCGAGTGAAAGCCCCGCGCGCAGGCCGATGATCGCGCCGAAGCCCGCCAGGAGCGGCGACGGATCGAGCCCGATCGTCAGGCGCGCGAGCGCTGCCGAGGGCGCCCAGGTAGCGACCGGCGCGAGCGCTTTCCACGCGCCCGCGGCGAGGGCCGCGCCGGCGAGCACCCCGATGCGCGCCGCCGCCTCGCGCCCGCGCGCGAACACGTCGCGCAGCGTCTCCAGCGTCGCCACGCCGGCGGGGAAGCGCAGCGGCTGCTCGACGATCAGCGCGGGCCGCAGCGCCCAGGCCACCCACACGCCGAGGAGGCTCACCGCGAACACCCACGCGGCGAGCGGCCAGGGATCGAACGCGCGCCCGGTAATCAGCGTGTAGGCCGGAATCGGCGCGACGAGCCCCCCGGAGACGATGGAGGCCGCCGCCGAGGCGGCGGTCTGGCTGATGTTGCTCTCCTTCGACGTCCAGGCGGGCGCGCCCGAGCGCTCGGCGGCGCGCCAGAAGGCGAGGCCCGCGAGCAGCGCGGCGATCGACATGTTGAACGACCAGCCGATCTTCAGGCCCGAGTAGATGTTGCACGGCGTGAGCGCCGCGCCGAGCAGCACGCCCGTGAGGAGCGCGCGCGGTGAAAGCTCGCGCTCGGTCGGCACGCGGGGCGCCTAGTGGTCCTCGGTGCGGGGGCCTTCGGGCGTGAGCAGCGTGTTCTTCGCCTCCTTCATCGGCTGCTTGGTGAAGCCCTGCAGCGAGCCGATCTCCTCGGCGTCGCGCGGGATCTCCACGGGGCTGAGCGCATAGGCCGTGATCAGCTCGGCGAGCGACCTCAGCGCGTGCATGTGGATGCGCTCGTGGCCGTGCGAGGCGTCGATGCCGAAGGCGATCAGCGCCGTGCGCACGTCGTGGCCCGCCTCGATGGCCGAGGCGCTGTCGGACCGGTAGTAGCGGAACACGTCCTTCTGGTGCGCGATGTCGTTCTCGGCGCAGAGCTTGGCGAGCTTCCTCGTCAGGTGGTAGTCGAACGGCCCGGTCTGGTCGGCCATGGCGATGGTGACGCCGAACTCGTCGCTCGCCTGCCCGGGGGCGGTGGTGCCGTTGTCCACCGTGACGAGCGACGCCACGTCCTGGGTGAGCACCGAGGACGCCCCCACGCCCACCTCCTCCGAGATCGTGAAGATGAAGAGCGTGTCGACCGGCAGCTTCTCGCCGCCCTCGACCAGCGCCTTCATGGCGGCGAACATCGCTGCGCAGCCGGCCTTGTCGTCGAGGTGGCGCGAAACGATGTAGCCGTTCGGCAGGAACTCGCTCCTCGTATCGATGGCCACCGTGTCGCCGATCTCGATGCCCAGGCGCCGCAGGTCGCGCTTGCTGCGCGCGAGCGCGTCCACGCGCAGCTCGACGTTCTGCCAGCTGGTCGGCTGCGTGTCGACCTCCTCGTTGTAGGTGTGGCCGGAGGCCTTGAGCGAGAGCAGGCTGCCGCGGAAGGATCCCTTGTCGGTGAAGACCGTGCAGCGAGCGCCCTCGGCGAAGCGCGCCGACCAGTGCCCGATCGGCACCACTTCCAGGCGCCCGTTGTCCTTCAGGTACTTGACCTGCGCGCCGAGCGTGTCCAGGTGCGCGATCATGGCGCGCGCGCCCTTCTGCTCGGCGCCCGGCACGCGCGCGCGGATCGCGCCGCGGCGCGTCAGCTCGTACTCCACGCCGAGGCGCGAGAGTTCCTCGCAGGCGTAGCGCACGATGGTGTCGGTGTACCCCGAGGGGCTCGGGGTCTCGAGCAGGCGCTTGAGCACGTCCGCGAGGTAGTTGACGTCGACGGTCAGGCGCGACATGGTCGGTCCTTTCAGCGCGCGGCCTGCTTCACCGCGGTGGGCATGGACTGCGGGAACAGCAGGTCGATGAAACGCTCGGCGGTCGGCTGCGGCTCGTGGTTGGCGAGGCCCGGCCGCTCGTTCGCCTCGATGAACCAGTAGCCGGGCTGGCGCGGCGAGCGGACCATGAAGTCGATGCCGGTCACCGGCACGTCGAGCGCCCGCGCTGCGCGGATGGCGGCGTCGACGAGCGACGGATGCACCTCTGCCGTCACGTCATGGATGGTGCCGCCCGTGTGCAGATTGGCGGCCTTGCGCACGTTGATCTCCTGGCCGCTCGGCGGCAGGTCGTCCATGCCGAAGCCGGCCTTGGCCACGCAGCGCTCGGTCTCCGCGTCGAGCGGAATCTTCGACTCGCCGCCGGTGGCCGCCGCGCGGCGCCGGCTCTGGCGCCCGATCAGCTCGCGGATGGTGCTCGCGCCGTCGCCGATCACGCGCGCCGGGCGCCGGATCGCCGCCGCCACCAGCTTGTAGCCGATCACCACCAGGCGCAGGTCCTCGCCGGTCACGCACTGCTCGATGAGCACGCGGTCGCAGTGGGCGCGGGCGCGCTCGACGGCGGCCATCGCCTCGTCGATCGTCTCCAGCCCGACCGACACGCCGCGGCCCTGCTCGCCGCGCGCCGGCTTCACCGCCACGCTGCCGTGGCGCGCGAGGAACACCTCGAGGTTCTCGCGCGTGTCGAACTCGATGCCCTCGGGCACGCGCACGCCCGCGCGCGCCACCGCGCGGCGTGTCGCCGCCTTGTCGTCGCACAGGCTCATCGCCACGGCGCTGGTCAACTCCGACAGGCTCTCGCGGCACAGGATCGAGCGCCCTCCCGAGGACAGGCGGAAGAAGCCGCCCTCGGCATCGACGACCTCCACGCCGATGCCGCGCCGGCGCGCCTCGTCGACGATGATGCGCGCGTAGGGGTTGAGCGCGGCCTCGGGGGGTGCGCCGACGAACAGCCTCTCGTTGATGGCGTTCTTGCGCTTCACCGTGAACACCGGCAGGCGCGTGAAGCCGAGCTTCTCGTACAGGTCGATCGCCTGGTGGTTGGAGGCCAGCACCGACAGGTCCATGGTGCGCGCGCCGCGCGCCTGGAAGTACTCCGCGAGGCGCCGCACCAGCGTCTCGCCGACGAGCGGCCGCGCCGCTTGGGGGTCCACGGCGAGGCACCACAGCGACGAGCCGCGCTCCGGATCGTCGAACGCGCGCACGTGGTCCACGCCCGTCACGGTGCCGATCACCTGCCCGGTGACCTCGTCCTCCGCCACCAGGTACACGATGGTGCGGCTGTCGCGGTGGCTGAACATGAACTCGGGCGGCACCGTGACCATGCGGTGCGCGAGGTAGATGCGGTTCACCGCGTCGGCGTCGGCCTGGCTGGTCACCCAGCGCACGACGAAGCCGCGCGGGCGCTTGCGCGAGGCGCGATAGGTCGAGAGGTCGAGCCGGTAGGTATGTGAAGGATCGAGAAACAGCGCCTGCGGCGCGGCGGCGAGCACCAGGTGCGGCTCGCGCACCCAGCCCGCGATGTCGCGCCGCTCGGGACCCTCCTCGGCAAGCGCGCCGGCGAGCGACGCCGCGTCGGGATAGGTCTGTGCGAACAGCAGCCGCCCCCAGCCGCAGTCGAGTGCGACCTCGGTGTCGGGGACGCGCGCGACGTGCTGGCGGCCTACGCGATGGTGTTGCGCGGCGCGCACCTGTCGGGCTTTGGCGTGCATGTCACACCTCCTGCGTCTGCAGCCACAATTCCAGCAGCGCCGCCTGCCAGAGCTCGGAGCCCTGCAGCGGCGTGATATGGGCCTTCGGATCGGCGAACAGGCGCTCGAGATAGTCGCGGCGGAAGATGCCGCGCTCCTTCGCCGCGCGCGAGCACAGCGCGTCGCGGGCGAGCGCGAGGAACGGGCCCTCGAGGTACTTGAGCGCCGGCACCGGGAAGTAGCCTTTCGGCCGGTCGATGACCGCCGCCGGCACCACCCGCCGCGCGACGTCCTTGAGGATGCCCTTGCCGCCATCGCGCAGCTTCTGGTGCGGCGGGATGCGCGCGGCGAGCTCGACCAGCTCGTGGTCGAGGAACGGCACGCGCGCCTCCAGCCCCGCCGCCATCGTCATGTTGTCCACGCGCTTCACGGGATCGTCGACCAGCATCACCGTGGTGTCGAGGTGCAGCGCGCGGTCGACCGGGTCGTTCGCGAGCGAGCGCGCCATGTGCTCCTCGACCAGCTCGCGCGCGTGGTCCAGCCCCACGTACTCGGCCGAGACCTGGGCCGAATAGGCGGCGAAGTCGCGGTCCATGAACGCGCGCGCGTAGTCCTGCGCGGGATTCCCCGAGCCGACCAGCTTCGGGTACCAGTGGTAGCCGCCGAACACCTCGTCGGCGCCCTGCCCCGACTGCACCACCTTGACGTGCTTCGC
The DNA here is from genome assembly GCA_029883975.1 of Betaproteobacteria bacterium. Taxonomy (GTDB): domain Bacteria; phylum Pseudomonadota; class Gammaproteobacteria; order Burkholderiales; family SG8-39; genus JAABQT01. The sequence continues at coordinate 16,014 of JAOUIL010000025.1, read as the reverse complement.
CACTTCCTGCGCGAGCAGGTAGAAGGCGACGTTGTCGTAGGACACCATCGGCTCGGACATCGCGCGCACCGTCCCGGGGAGCGCGTCGATCAGGCGCGCGGACTCGATGAAGATCTTGCGGTGCTCGGTCTCGAAGCGCTCGACGATCATGTCGGACCACTGGAACTCGTCGCCGGCCTCGCCGTGCGCGCCCTCGAAGCCGATCGAGAACGTGCGCAGGTCCGCGTGCCCCGCCTGTGCCAGCAGCGCCGTGATCAGGCTCGAGTCCACGCCGCCCGAGAGGAGCACGCCCACCGGCACGTCGGCGATGCGCCGCCGCTCCACGGCGCGGCGCAGTGCCGACAGCAGCTCTTCGCCCCAGGCCTCCGCGCTCCTCTGGATGTCCTCGGCGCCGCGCTCGAACGACAGCGACCAGTACACGCGCTCGCGCGCGGTACCGTCGGGCTCGTAGCAACGCACGGTGGCGGGCGCGAGCTTGCGCACGCCTTTCAGGATCGTGCGCGGCGGCGGCACCACGGCGTGGAACGACAGGTAGTGGTTGAGGGCGACGGGGTCGATCGAGCGGTCCACGTCGTTCGCGGCCAGCAGCGCCGGCAGCGTGGAGGCGAAGCGCACGTGCCCCTTGCCTTCCGCGTAGTAGAGCGGCTTGATGCCCAGGCGGTCGCGCGCGAGCGTCACGCGACCGCTGTCGCGCTCGGCGACGGCGAACGCGAACATGCCGTTCAGTTGCTCGGGCGCGCGCTCGCGCCAGGCGTGGAACGCCTTCAGCACCACCTCGGTGTCGCCGTCGGAGAAGAACTGGTAGCCGAGCGCGCGCAGCTTCTCGCGCAGCTCGCGGTAGTTGTAGATGCAGCCGTTGAAGACCACCGTGAGGCCGAGGACCGGGTCGTGCATCGGCTGCTCGGCACGCTCGGACAGATCGATGATCTTCAGGCGCCGCTGCCCGAGCGCGACGCGCCCGTGCAGGTGCAGGCCTGCGCCGTCCGGCCCGCGCGCGGCCTGGGCCGTGTTCATGGCCTCCACGGCGCCGGCGGACGCCATGCGCCCGTCGAAGGTCATCTCGCCTGCAATTCCGCACATGGAATCAACGCCTTATGTATCTACTGAAGGCCTTGAATTATAACCCGATATTGATTTGAGGTCAAACCATTTGAGCTGTATGCTTTACCCCTCGAAGATATGACCGACGCCGAAGCAAGAGTGCTCTCCGCCATCCGCCGCATCGTGCACGCGGTGGACCGGCATTCGAAGACGGTGGAAAAGGCTGCCGGCCTCACGCTGCCGCAGCTCGTGGTGCTCGCCGCGATCCGCGCGCACGGCCAGGTCACGAGCGCGCGGCTGTCGGCCGCGGTGAGCCTCTCGCCCGCCACGGTCACCGTGATCCTCGACAAGCTCGAGGCGCGCGGGCTGATCGAGCGTTATCGCAACGTCGAGGACCGGCGCATCGTGCACTCGCGCCTCACGGCGAGCGGCGCGCAGGTGCTGGCGCGCGCGCCGCGCTTCCTGCACGAGCGCTTCGTCGAGCGCTTCGCGCAGCTGCCCGCGGCGCGCCAGGAGGCAATGCTGCGCGCGCTCGTGGAGGTCGCCGACCTGATGGGCGCGCCCGCCGTGCCCGCGCCTGCCGCGCCGCTTCCGCTGGAAGCGGGACTGGCGGCGGAAGCGCCGGGCGGTTGAGCTTGGCGAAGCGGCCCTTCCACGGCTGGCGCATGGTGGCGGCCGGCGCCGGCATCCAGTTCCTGCAGTCGAGCCTGCTGCTGCAGGCGTTCGGCGCCTACGTCGCGGTTCTGCGCGACGATCGCGGCTGGTCGAAGACCGAGCTCTCGCTCGCCGCGGCGCTGCACCAGCTGGAAGCGGCGATCCTCGGTCCGCTGCTCGGCTGGATCATCGACCGCTTCGGCACGCAGGGCGTGCTGCGCGCCGGTGTGCTGCTGCTCGGCCTGGGCTTCATGCTGCTCAGCCGGATCGAGTCGCTCGCCGCCTTCTACGGCGCCTTCATCGTCATCGCGCTCGGCTCGAGCCTGTGCGGCTTCTTCCCGCTCAACGTCTCGCTCATCTACTGGTTCGAGCGCAAGCGTGCGCGCGCCCTGTCGATCGTCGGCCTGGGCGCGGCGCTGGGCGGCATCGCCGTGCCGCTGGTCGCATGGGCGATCGCCGTCTTCGGCTGGCGCGCCACCGCGTTCGGCTCGGGGCTGCTGTTCATCGCGCTCGGGCTGCCGCTCGCGCTCGTCATGAAGGGCCGGCCGCAGCGCTACGGCCAGTCCGCGGACGGCGAGTCCGCGGCGGCGCCCGCGCAGGCCGCCAGCGGCGCGCAGCCGCTCGAGGGCACGCGCGACTTCACCGCGCGCGAGGCGCTGCGCACGCCCGCGTTCTGGCTGCTGTCGCTCGGCCACGGCTTCGCGCTGTTCGTGGTGACCGCGGTCAACGTGCACGCCATCACGCACATGAAGGAAGGCCTTGGCTATCCGGTGGAGACGGCGGCGCTCTACATCATGCTGATGACGGTGGCGCAGGTTGGCGGCATCGCCATCGGCGCGCTCACCGGCGATCGCTTCGACAAGCGCCTGATCTGCGCCGGCTGCATGCTGATGCACATGGCGGGGCTGCTGTGCCTCACCTACGCCGGCGGCCCGGCGATGATCGTCGCGTTCGCCGTGCTGCACGGCGTGGCCTGGGGACTGCGCGGGCCGTTCATGCAGGCGATCCGCGCCGACTACTTCGGCGTGAGCGCCATCGGCATGATCCTCGGGCTGTCGTTCATGATCATCGTCGTCGGCCAGATCGGCGGGCCGGTGATCGCCGGGACCATGTCCGACCTGACCGGCAACTACCGCGCCGGGTTCACCGTGCTCGCGCTGCTCGCGGGCGCGGGATCGCTCTTCTTCCTGCTGGCGAGGAAGCCCGCGCGGCCGCGGCACGACGGCCGGTGATTGGCTACCATGCGCCCCATGAACCCAGAGCGCTTCCGCGTGCGCCCCGGCAAGCGCGTGCGGCTCAAGGACCTGCCGACGCGCCTCGCGCCGCTGTACCGCTCGAAGGCCGACTACCAGGACAAGCTCGAGGCGCAGATCGGGCGCCTGCGCAAGCTGCAGAACCTGCTGTACGCCGACGACCGGCGTTCGCTGCTGCTCGTATTCCAGGCGATGGACGCCGCGGGCAAGGACAGCTGCATCAAGCACGTCATGTCGGGCGTCAATCCGCAGGGCTGCCAGGTGTTCAGCTTCAAGCATCCGAGCGCCGAGGAGCTCGACCACGATTTCCTGTGGCGCACCTCGCGCGCGCTGCCCGAGCGCGGGCGCATCGGCATCTTCAACCGCTCGTACTACGAGGAGGTGCTGATCGTGCGCGTGCATCCCGAGATCCTGCGCGCGCAGAAGCTGCCGCGCGCGCGCCTGCAGGACCACGACCTCTGGGAGGAGCGCTACCGCTCGATCCGCGAGATGGAAGCGCACCTGGAGCGCAGCGGCACGCGCGTGGTCAAGTTCTTCCTGCACGTCTCCAGGGACGAGCAGCGCCGGCGCTTCCTCGAGCGCATCGACGACCCGGAGAAGAACTGGAAGTTCAGCCCGCGCGACGTCGAGGAGCGCGAGTACTGGAAGGACTACCGGCGCGCCTACGAGGCCTGCCTCGCGGCTACCAGCACGAAGCACGCGCCCTGGTATGTCGTGCCGGCGGACGACAAGCCGAACGCGCGCCTGATCGTGGCGGAAGTCGTCGTGCGCACTCTGGACAAGCTCGACATGGCCTACCCGCAGCCCGACGCCGCGCGCCGGCGCGAGCTGCTCGCCTTGCGCCGGCAGCTGGCGCGCGGCGCGTGAAGCTCGCGCTCGCCACCCTCGCGCTCGTTGCCTCGAGCGCCCTCGCCGAGGAGCCGCCCGTGCCGCAGCTGTTTCGCGGCATCGGCGCGCAACAGGGGCAGTGGCGCATGGAAATCCTCGAGGCCGAGGGCCGCGGCCGCTCGGTGCGCGGCGGCATGGCCATCACCCTGTGCACCGACAACCTGTACCGCGAAGCGCGCGAGCGCGCCGCGCGCCGCGGCCGCGCGGACTGCACGTTCCGCGTGCTGAAGGACGCGCCCGAGGAGGCGCTCGTGGAGACCGAATGCCCGGACGGCACGAGCCGCATCTCCATGAAGCGCGAAGGCGCGAAGAGCCTGCTCATGCAAGCCGAAGTCAACGGCAGCCGCGGAGCCTCGACCATGAAGGCGCGCTACACCTACGAGGGGGCATGCACCGCGCAAGGCACGACCATGCGCTTCGACAAGGACAGCGACGCCTGCCGGCAGCTGCGTTCGCAGCTCGCGCAGATGGACCCGGACAAGTCGTGCGCGCGCGCGGCGCAGCGCGACGAGTGCGAGGCGCGCATGCGCGCCGCGGCCGAGCAGATGGCCGCGATGTGCCGATAGGCTGACCTCGCGGCCCGCGCCCGATTGACAGCCCCGGGGCGCGACGCCACACTTGGTCCAAGGGGGGATGGCGTGACATTGCTGCTGCTGAGGCGCTGGGCCTGGGCGATGCTCGCCTTTCCGCTCGCCGCACCGGCGGCGGAGCCCGCCCCGGCCATGCTCACGCTGCTGGAAGGCACCGCCACGCTGGTGCGCGGTGTCGCTCGCTACGCGCTCGCCGAGGGCGTGCGCCTGCAGTCCGGCGACATCCTCGAGATCGGCGAATCGTCGATCGCCGAGATGGAGTTCGCCGACGGCGCGGCGCTGACCCTGGGGCCGGATTCGCGCGTGCTCGCTGCCGCGCTGCCGCGCAGCGCGACGGCGCGCGGCGATTTCTATGTTCCGCAGGGCGTGGCGAAGTTTGGCCGGGTGAAGCCCGAGGCGCGCCTGCGCGTGACGACGCCGGTCGGCACCGTGCAGCCAGCCGAGGGTGCGGCGGTGCTGCGCGTGAGCGGCAGCGGGATGCAGGTGTTCGCCGAAGGCGGGCCCGTCGCCATCACGGGCCAGCCGCGCCGCGGCGCGCCGGCGGAGACCCTGCGGCTGCGCACGGGCGAGTTCTCCTCCGGCAAGAGCGTTCAGCGCGGCGGCGTGCGCCCGCGCCCCACGCCCGAATTCATCGCCGCCCTGCCCAGGCTGTTCCTGGATCCGCTGCCTTCGCGCCTTGCGCGCGTCAAGGACCGCCCCGCGCAGCCGCGGCAGATGGACGTCGTCACCTACGCCATGGTCGAAACCTGGCTCAAGGCGCCGTACGCCATCCGCCGGCCGATGCCGGCGCGCTTTCGCGCGCTCGCCGACGACCCGGCGTTCCGCGAAGCGCTGATCGCCAACATGCGCTTTCATCCGGAGTGGGACCGCGTGCTGTTCCCGGAGAAGTACGAGCCAAAGGAGCCCGGCACGCCGGGCGCCGCCGCGCCGCCGCCGCCCGCCGGTGCGCGCTGACCCGCCGCCGATCGCCGCAAGGGGAGCCCTGCCATGAAGCTGCTCATCAAGTTCAACCTGGTGTTCCTGTTCGTGTTCCTGATCGGCCTGGCCGCGGCCGGCTTCGCCTCGCGCGAGCTGCTGCAGCAGAACGCGCGCGACGAGATCGTGCTCAATGCGCGGCTGGTCATGGAAGCCGCTCTGTCGACGCGCGCCTACACCTCCACGCAGGTGGCGCCGTTGCTGCAGACGCAGATGAAGTACAACTTCCTGCCGCAGTCGGTGCCGGCGTACTCCGCCACCGAGGTGCTGGGCGGCGTGCGCAAGGCCTTCCCGGACTACTTCTACAAGGAGGCGACGCTCAACCCCACCAATCCGCGCAATCGCGCGGCCGACTGGGAGGCCGACATCGTGCACCAGTTCCGCAACGCGGCGGATCGCACGGAGATCGTGGGCGAGCGCGACACGCCGGCCGGCAAGTCCTTCTACATCGCGCGCCCGCTGCAGATCAAGCAGGAGCCCTGCCTGTACTGCCATTCCACGGTCGACGCGGCGCCCAAGACGCTGGTGGAGAAGTACGGCCCCGCCAACGGCTTCGGCTGGAAGCTGAACGAGGTGGTCGGCGCGCAGATCGTGTCGGTGCCGACCGAGGTGCCGATCGCGCGCGCCAACGCCGCCTTCCGCACGTTCATGGCGTCGCTCGCCGCGGTGTTCGCGTTCATCTTCCTCGTGCTCAACCTGATGCTCTGGTTCCTGGTGATCCGGCCGGTCACGCGCCTGTCGCGCTTCGCCGACCAGATCAGCCAGGGCGAGAACCTGGACGCGCCCGACTTCGCCGTCGCGAGCCGCGACGAGATCGGCGTGCTCACGCTCTCGTTCAACCGCATGAAGAAGAGCCTGGTCAGGGCCATGAAGATGCTCGAGGGCTGAGGCGCCGCGCATGGCCACGCGCAAGTCCGCCTCGATTCCCGCGCACCTCGGCAAGTACCGGATCGACGGGGTGCTCGGCAAGGGGTCGATGGGGGTGGTCTACAAGGGCTACGATCCCGACATCCTGCGCACCGTCGCCATCAAGACCATCCGCAAGGAGATCGTCGACGACGAGCAGGAGGCGAGCTTCCTCGCGCGCTTTCGCAACGAGGCGCAGGCCGCCGGGCGGCTGTCGCACCAGGGGATCGTCGGCGTGTACGAGTTCGGCGAAGTCGGCGAAGTCGCCTTCCTCGCCATGGAATACGTCGAAGGCAACAGCCTGCGCGAGTACTTCCTGCGCGGCACGCGCTTCGAGCGGCACGACGTGGTGAGCGTGATGGTGCAGCTGCTCGACGCGTTGCACCACGCGCACGTGCGCGGCGTCTGGCACCGCGACGTGAAGCCTGCCAACATCATCATCATGCGCAACGGCAAGCTGAAGGTCGCCGACTTCGGCATCGCGCGCATCGAGGCCTCGACGCTCACGCAGGTGGGCGCGGTCATGGGCACGCCCGGCTACATGTCCCCTGAGCACTACAACGGCTCGCCGATCGACCAGCGCTCCGACATCTTCGCCGCAGGGGTGGTGATGTACCAGCTGCTCACGGGCAAGCGTCCCTTCACCGGCAGCCCGGAGTCGATCGCCTACCAGATCTGCCACGAGCAGCCGGCCATGCCCTCGTCGCTCAACGCCGAGGTCGCCAGCCCCGCGTTCGACGAGGTGGTAATGACAGCGCTCGCCAAGCGCGTGGAAGAGCGCTTCCAGTACGCGCAGGCGTTCAGCGAGGCCGTTGTCGCCGCGCATGCCGCGCCCGCCAGCCCCACGCTGTCCGAGGAAACCATCATCAGCGAGCCGGTTCCGCCCTCGGGCCAGGCGGAGCCTTCCGTGCCGTCGCACGCCTCGCAGGCGTCGCGTCCCTCGCAGCCTTCCCATGCGTCTCCCTCGCAGCCTTCCCAGCCTTCCGGCGGCTCCGTGCCCCCTGCCGGATGGGATGCGTCCACGTTGCGGCAGGTCGAGCAGCGGCTGGCAAACCTGATCGGGCCGCTGAGCAAGGTGCTGGTGCGCCGCGCCGCCGCGCAGACCACGGATCCCGACGAGCTGCACCGCCTGCTCGCCGAGGGCCTCAGCGCGCAGGAGCGCGATACGTTCCTCGCGGGGCGCGAGCTACCCCGCGCGCCCGAGCCGGCGGCCGCGCGCCCCTCGGGTGCCCTGACGCCCGAGCTGGTCGAGCGCGCGACCCGGCGGCTGGCGCGCGATCTCGGGCCGATCGCCAAGGTGGTGGCGGGCAAGGCCGCCGCGCAGGCCGGCGACCACCGCCAGTTCATCCTGCTGCTGGCCGACCACCTCGGCGAGGCGGCCGAGCGCGCACGCTTCCTCGCCGAGTTCGGCCTCGAGTGAGGCCGCGCTACGCGGCCTTGATGCGCCGCACCTGCGCGCGGCCCATGTCCCCGGCCTGGAAGTCGGCGATTGCCTGCTCGATTTCCTCGCGCGTGTTCATGACGAACGGGCCATACTGCACCACCGGCTCGCCGATCGGCTTGCCCGCGAGCAGCAGGACGCGGGCGCCGCTGCGGCCGGCCTCGATCTTCACGGCATCCCCGCCCGAGAGCAGACCGGCCGCGCGCAGCGGCAGCGGCATGCCGACCTCGCCGACGTTGGCGTCGCCCTCGTAGGCATAGAGGAAGGCGTTGTAGTCGGCCGGCACGCCCGCTTCGAACAGCGCGCCGGGCTGCAGATGCAGGTCCCAGTAATGCGGGTCTGTGGCGCCGCCCTCGACCGCGCCCCTGGTGCCGTCGAAACGCCCGGCGATGACCTTGATCGCGCCCTGCTCGACCGCCACGACCGGAATGCTCCCCGCAGGAATGTCGCGGTAGGCCGGCGGCTTCATCTTGTCCGCCGCCGGCAGGTTGAGCCAAAGCTGGAAGCCGCGCATGCGGCCTTGCGTCTGCTGCGGCATCTCGGAATGCACGAGTCCGCGCGCGGCTGTCATCCACTGCACGTCGCCGGGGCCGAGGTCGCCGGTATTGCCGCCGCTGTCCTTGTGCTGCATGTGCCCGTCCAGCATGTAAGTCACGGTCTCGAAGCCGCGGTGCGGGTGCGACGGGAAGCCCGCGACATAGTCGCTCGGGTCGTCCGAGTAGAACTCGTCCAGCATCAGGAACGGGTCGAGGCGCGCGAGCTGGCTCGCGCCGAGCGAGCGGCGCAGCTTCACCCCCGCGCCGTCGGAGGCCGGAACCGAGGGGATGACGCGCTGAAGCGTGCGGGTGGACATCCGAAAGGGGGTCATTCTAGGCCGCCCGCACAGTGCAAAAGATCATGGACTGTAAGGCGGGCGAACTCCACGTTTCGGAACAGACGATCACGCCCACGCCCTGCCTCGACACGCGCGCCGTTGCTCTGCGGCTGCCGAGTTCCGGCGCGAGGCGGCGCGACCGGCCGTCCTCGCCAAAGATGCGGGCGCTCGGGTGCTGGATGGTTTGCATGGCTCTCTCCTAACGGTGAATGGATCAGGTAGAAGTATTTTCATATTGAATTCTTAGATATAACAGCAGAGAATATCGCGTAATTTAATCCATTTTGTAGATCTTTATGGCAGACCCAAAGATCTCTCTCGACCAGTGGAATTCTCTAGTTTGTGTTGTTGAATCAGGTAGTTACTCAAAGGCTGGCGAGCGCCTTCACAAAAGTCAGTCAACGCTTACCTACTTCATCAAGAAGATGGAGTCGGACTTGGGGGTCAGGGTCTTCGAGCTGCGCGGCCGCAGGGCCGCGCTCACGCCCACCGGCGAGCTGCTCTACCGCCGCGGCAAGGTCCTGGTTGAGGAGGCAGCGCGCCTGGAGCGCGCGGCAGCCGTTCTGGGCCAAGGCTGGGAGCCCGAAATCCGCATCGCCGTGGACATCCTCTTTCCGACGTGGCTGCTGCTCAAGTGCATTGCCGAATTCTGCGCCGAGCGCCCGGAAACCCACCTGGAGCTCTATGAAACGGTGCTCGGCGGAACGGAGGAAGCGCTGGCGCAGCGCCGCGTCGCCTTAGCCATCGGCACGAGCGTGCCCCAGGGCCTCGTCGGCGATATCCTGATGCCGGTGCGCACCATGTGCATGGCGGCGCCCTCGCACCCCCTGCACCGTCTGGGGCGCGAACTGACGCACGAGGACCTGCGCCCGCACCGCCACGTGGTGATCCGCGACTCGGGCGAGGCCCGCGAACGCTCGGCGGGCTGGCTGAACGAGCTGCGACTCACCGTCTCCAACAAAGCGACCGCGATTCACGCCGTCGCCACCGGCATGGGCTACGCCTGGACCCCGGAGGACAGCGTGCGCGGCGAGCTGGAGCGCGGCGCACTCAAGCCCCTGCCGCTGCGCGAAGGCGCGGAGAAGGCGGGCACGCTCTACCTCGTGTTCGCCGACCGCGAGGCCGCCGGCCCCGGCGCGCTGCGCCTCGCGGACATCATCCGCGCCGCGGTGGCGCGGGATTGCGCGGAGCGCTAGAGCATCGGCCAGAGAATCATCAGCACGCCGACGATGGACACCAGCCAGGACGCGGTGCGCAGGTACATGATGCCGCCGAGATAGCAGACCGCGTAGGCCACGCGCCCCCAGAAGAAGAGCTGCGCGCCAAGCAGCGTCGTGCTGTTCGTCGTGCCCGCGATCGCGGCGGCGAGCACGACCGCCGCGAACAGCACCAGATTCTGCGCCATGTTGGCGTTGGCGCGGCTCGCGCGCCCGGCCCAGCCGGCGAGCTCGGGCAGGTTCTCGCGGTTGCCGAACGCGGTCATGAGTCCCTTCTGGCTCACGAGCGCCATCACGGTGATCAGCATGTGCACGATCGCGAGCGCCACCGACCATGCGAGAAGCGTCAGTTCCGGCTTCATGAATCCCCCTTTGGGCTTGACTGCGGTTTCGCTGCCAACAACTGCGCCGCCTACGGTATTCCTCCGTCGCGCCGTTGCCTAGGGCGTTCGGGTAGTCTTTGCGCATGATTGGTGCGGTGCGCAAGATCATCCATCTTGACATGGACGCCTTCTATGCGTCTGTCGAGCAGCGCGACGACCCGTCGCTGCAGGGCAAGCCGGTCGCGGTCGGCGGCTCGCCGCAAGGCCGCGGCGTGGTCGCCGCCTGCAGCTACGAGGCGAGGAAGTTCGGCGTGCGCTCGGCGATGCCGATGGCGCGCGCGCTGCGCCTGTGCCCGCAGCTCGAGATCGTGCGCCCCGATTTCGCCAGGTACAAAGCGGTCTCACAGCAGGTGATGGCGATCCTCCGCTCGGTGACGCCGCTGGTAGAACCGCTCTCGCTCGACGAGGCCTACCTCGACGTCACCGAGAACTCGCTGCACCAGCCGCTCGCCATGGAGGTGGCGAAGTACCTCAAGCGGCGCATCCGCGAAGAGACCGCGCTCACGGCGTCCGCCGGCGTCGCGCCGAACAAGTTCCTCGCCAAGATCGCCTCGGGCTGGAACAAGCCCGACGGCCTGACGGTGATCGCGCCCGAGCGGATGGAGGCCTTCCTGCAGCAGTTGCCGGTGGAGGCGTTGTGGGGCGTCGGGCCGGTGACAGCGAAGAAGCTGCGCGCCATCGGCGTGGCGCGCCTGGTGGACGTGCGCGCGGCGGACGAAGCGCGGCTGCGCAAGGCCGTGGGCAGCCAGGCCGACTGGCTGCGGCGCCTCGCGCAGGGCGACGACCCACGCGAAGTGAAGCCGGACCGTCCCTGGAAATCCATCTCCTGCGAGGACACCTACCCGGAGGACCTGGTGAGCCTGAAGGAGATGCGCGCGGAGATCGCGCGGCTCGCGCAGCGCGCCGCCGCCTCGCTCGAGAGGAAGGCGCTCGTCGCGCGCACGGTGACCATCAAGGTGCGCTACGCGAACTTCCAGACCGTGACGCGCAGCCACACCGAAGAGCCGGCGACGCGCGACGCGACGCGCCTCGCCGAGCGCGCGCTGCTGCTGCTCGGGCGCACCGACGCGGGCAGGCGCAGCGTGCGCCTGCTCGGCGTCGGCGTGCACGGCCTGGGCGCGGGCTAGAAGCCGCGCGTCTCGCCCGGCTTCATTTCCGCCACCCGGTCGCTCATGCGCCGCGGCTCGAGCGCCGCCCTGAGCCGCGCCGGGTTGCCGGAGAGGATCGGATAGGTCCCCCAATGGATCGGCACCACCGCCTTAGGGTTCACCCACTCCACGGCCTGCGCGGCGCGCTCCGGGTCCATGGTGAAGTGCCCGCCGATGGCGGCGAACATCACGTCCACCTTGAAGAACCGTCCGATCAGCTGCATGTCGGTGAACACGTCGGTGTCCCCGGTGTGGTAGAGCGTCGGCCCGTTGTCCACCTGGATCACGTAGCCCACCGGGTTGCCGGCGCTGATCGTCGAGGGCTTGCCCTCCTCGGCCTTGACCATCGGCGGCGTGAACTCCGAGCCGTGCACCGCGTTCACCATCGTCACCTTGGCGCCCGCCTTGTCCAGGTTGAACGTGCCGCCGACGTTGCCGCCGGTGGCGAGCGTCGCCTGCTTCTCGGGATAGCCGTGCACCGACTTCATGTTGAACTGCAGGCCGTAGGGCGCGACGAGGATGGCGCCCGTCTTCTTGCCGATCTCCACCGCGTCCTTGATGTGGTCCCAGTGCCCGTGCGTGAGCAGGATGTAGTCCACGCGCCCGAGCTTGGCGACGGAGTCCTTCTCCGGGTTGGTCGGCGCACCGAGCCACGGGTCGACGAGGATCACGCCGCCGGTAGGCGTCTCGATCTTGATCGCCGCGTGGCCGTACCAGTGGATCTTGGTCTGCGCGTGCGCGAGCGCCGTCGCCCCGGCAAGCGCGCCCGCCAACAGCAAGAGCCTGCAAATATTCATGATTTCACCCTCCCAGTGAATTGGCACTGCCACCATAACCCAAGACGGGGCGCTTGACTGCTCAACGCGTCCCGTGCCCGGCAGGCGGAATCCCGGACGCGCCTCCTCGTCGACACGGTCGCCGGGCTGTGCAGCAGCACACGCCGGTGGCTCGGCAAGCGGGCCGTGCGCAGGCACGACCCAGCCTTTCCCCCGCCGATTTGCGCTAGATCAAAGACTTCCGCGCCCTCCCGCATACCGTGTCTGCTGGGAACGACCCCTCATGGAAGCCGCAAGGCTGTCGCAGTTCGAGATTGTCGCCAGGGAGGACTTCTCGGACGTCACCTATCTCCTGGAGGTCCGCCATCCACTGATGGCGAAGGCTGCCAGGCCGGGGCAGTTCGTGATCGTGATGGCGCACGAGCGCGGCGAGCGCATCCCGCTCACTATCGCCGACTTCGACCGTTCAAGGGGCACCATTACCTTGGTGGTCCAAGCGGTCGGCAAGACCACGCGCGAGATGCAGCAGTCCTGCAAAGTCGGCTCCACGCTGCATGCCATGGTCGGCCCGATGGGCATTCCGAGCCCCATCAGCGGCGCGAAGAAGGTCGTCTGCGTGGGCGGCGGGCTCGGCGTGGCGCCGATCTTCCCGCAGGCACGCGGCTTCAAGGAGGCCGGCACCTACGTGATCGGCGTGCTCGGCTTCAGGACGAAGAGCCTCGTATTCTGGGAGGACAAGTTCCGCGCCTGCTGCAACGAGCTGATCTTGTGCACCGATGACGGCTCGGCGGGCCTGAAGGGCCTGGTCACCGAGGGCATCAAGCGCGCGATCGCGAAGCACCGCGACATCGACGAGGTGGTGGCGATCGGCCCGCCGGTCATGATGAAGGGCTGCGCGGAAGCGACGCGCCCGCACAAGATCAAGACCCTGGTCAGCCTCAACCCGATCATGGTCGACGGCACCGGCATGTGCGGCGGGTGCCGCGTGAAGATCGGCAGCGAGGTGAAGTTCGCCTGCGTCGACGGACCGGACTTCGACGGCCACCTGGTGGATTTCGACGACCTGATGACGCGCCTGCGGCGCTACACGCAGGTCGAGCGCGCCGCGGCCGAGCGCTGGTCGGCGAACTGCCGCATGAAGGACCTGGCGGACCCGGCCGCACCCGCGGTCGAGCTGCTCGAGCTGCCCGACCCCTTCGACGACGTGAAGGGCGGGTAGCGCGCATGGCGAAGAAGAAGACCATCCGCACCATCCCGCAGGAGCGCACGCCGATGCGCGAGCAGGAGCCGCGCGCGCGCGCGAAGAATTTCGAGGAGGTGGCCTGCGGCTACGACGTCGGCGAGGCGCTGCGCGAAGCCGAACGCTGCCTGCTGTGCCCCGACCAGCCCTGCGTCTCCGGCTGCCCGGTCGGTATCGACATCCCAGGCTTCATCCGCAAGATCGGCGAGAACAACACCCGCGCCGCCTACGACGTCATCGCCGAGACCAACCTGCTCGCCGCGGTCTGCGGCCGCGTCTGCCCGCAGGAAACCCAGTGCGAGGAGGTGTGCACGGTCGGCGAGTCGCTCGAGCCGGTCGCCATCGGGCGCCTGGAGCGCTTCGTCGGCGACGCCGCGATCCGCGAGGGGTGGGTCAACGTGCCGCACATCGAGGCGAACGGCTTTCGCGTCGGCATCGTCGGCTCGGGCCCGGCGGGCATGGCGTGCGCGGCGGACATGGCCAAGGCCGGCTGCGAAGTCACGGTGTTCGAGGCGTTCCACCAGCCCGGCGGGGTGCTGAAGTACGGCATCCCGGATTTCCGGCTGCCCAACGGGGTGGTCGACGCCGAGATCGAGAACCTGCGCAGGATCGGCGTGCGCTTCGAGTGCAACACGCTGGTGGGGCGCCTGTTCACCATCGAGCAGATGGTCGACGAGCTGGGGTTCCACGCCGTGTTCATCGGCACCGGCGCGGGCTATCCCTCGATGCTCGGCGTGCCGGGCGATTCGCTGAACGGCGTGCTCTCGGCCAACGAGCTGCTGACGCGCTGCAACCTGATGCGCGCGCGCGACGCCGCCTTCGACACACCGATCCCGCTCGGCAAGCGCGTCGCGGTGATCGGCGCGGGCAACACGGCGATGGATGCGATGCGCGTGTGCCTGCGCCTGGGCGCGGAAAAGGTCTATTGCGTGTACCGGCGCTCGCGCGCCGAGTGCCCGGCGCGCGCCGAGGAAGTGCATCACGCCGAGCAGGAAGGCATCGAGTTCCACTGGCTCACCGCGCCGGTCGCGATCCTCGACGACGGCAAGGGCGGCGTGCGCGGCATGCGCTGCATCCGCATGGAGCTCGGCGCGCCCGACGATTCCGGGCGCCGCCGCCCGATGCCGGTGGCGGGCAGCGAGTTCGACTTCGAGGCCGACCAGGTGGTGTACGCGATCGGCACCAACGCCAACCCGATCATTGGCCAGACCTCGCGCCTCAAGCTCGACAAGCGCGGCTACATCGCGACCGACGAGAGCCTTGCCACCTCGATGCCCGGCGTGTTCGCCGGCGGCGACATCGTCACCGGCGCCGCGACCGTGATCGAGGCGATGGGCGCGGGCCGCAGGGCCGCGCGCGGCATGAAAGCGTATCTCGGCCTGCGCGACGCGGCGCGCGCCGCCGGCGGCGAGACGCTCTTCGGCATCGACCTCGGCGAGCGAAATTTCGTGCGGCTGCGCGCCGCCGCCTAGGAGCCCCATGCAAACCGCGCAAAAGACCGTCACCACTCTCAAAGAGCACATCGTAGAGATCATCAGCGACTCGGGCGAGGGCGCGCAGCGCTGCGGCCAGTCGCTCGGCGCGATCGCCGCGCGCACCGGCAACGGCATCTGGACGGTGGAGATCATCCCGGCCGAGATCCGCCCGCCGGCGCGCTCGATCGCCGGGGCGAGCGGCAACCGCATCCGCATCGGCTCGACGCGGATCACCAACGGCGGCGACGAGACCGACCTGGTGGTCGCCTTCAACGAGCAGGTGCTGCTCGGGCGCGTGCGCGCCGGCGAGCTCAAGCCGGGCTGCACCATCCTGCTGGAGAACATGTGGCGCAGCCACGGCGACGCGGCGATCGCCGCCGCCTACGCCGAGACGCACGCGCGCCTCGTCGACGCCGGCTACCGCGTGCTGGAAATCCCGATGGAGCAGGCCTGCCGCGCCCTGGTTTCCGACCCGCGCCGCGGCAAGAACATGTTCGCGCTGGGGATGCTGTGCAGCATCTACAGCCTCGAGCTGCAGCGCGCGCGCGAGCAGATCGCGCTCACCTTCGGCAAGAAGGACGCCGTGGTGGTGGCGCAGAACGTGAAGCTGCTCGAGGCGGGCCACGCGTGGGCGGAGGCGAACCTCGACTTCAAGTACCGCATTCCGGCCGAGCCCGTGACGGCGCCGCAGGTCGTGATCAACGGCAACACCGCCATCGCGCTCGGCGTGCTCGCCTCGGGCATGGAGATCTGCGCCATGTACCCGATCACGCCCGCGACCTCGGCCTCGCACTATCTCTCGGACGTGTTCGAGAAGGTCGGCGGCATCGTGCACCAGGCCGAGGACGAAATCGCGGCCTGCGCCTTCGCCATCGGCGCCTCCTACGCCGGCAAGTGCACGGTGACCATCACCTCCGGGCCCGGCTACTCGCTCAAGCAGGAGGCGATCGGCCTCGCCGTGATGGGCGAGATCCCGCTGGTGGTGGTGAACGTGCAGCGCGGCGGCCCCAGCACCGGCCAGCCCACCAAGGTCGAGCAGGGCGACCTGATGGCCGCGATCTTCGGCAGCCACGGCGACGCGCCCAAAGTGGTGATGGCGCCGAGCACGATCGAGGACTGCTTCTATTCGATCATCACTGCGCGGCGCATCGCC
>JAOUIL010000170.1 GCA_029883975.1 Betaproteobacteria bacterium | reverse complement strand
CGCCCATGCCACGTAAGACAGAGGCAACTGCGTATCCACTCTCAGCTGCTTTTCAACCTGTTCGATCTCATATGCATTCATCGTTCGTTCCTTTCACTACGATTACTGCGCTGCAACAAATATACGGCTTTGCGTGTTAGTTTAGAATAGAGGCCTGTAACAAAACTCTTTTGCGATAATTGCAAAGATATGCGTGACGTCGTTCACGGCATGTTGGTGTTTTCCAAAGTCGTCCAGGCAGGCAGCCTGTCGGCCGCTGGGCGCGAGTTGGGCGTATCGACTGCGGTCGTCAGCCGCACACTTGCCGCGCTGGAGGCGAGGCTCGGCGTGCGGCTGATCAACCGCACGACGCGCAGCCTGCATCTGACGGACGAAGGCGCGAGCTACTACGAGACGTGCCAGCGCATCCTCGCGGAAATCGAGGAGGCGGACGCCGCCGTGACAGCGCGCCGCGTGGAGCCCCAGGGGGTGCTGAAGGTCGCGATCCCCGCCTCCTTCGGCCATCAGCACATCGCGCCGCTGATTCCGCGCTTCGCCGAGCGCTATCCCAAGATCGAATTGGCATTGAGCCTGTCGGACCGCTCGATCAACCTGATCGAGGAAGGCTTCGACCTGGCGGTGCGCATCGCCGAGCTGAAGGACTCGTCGCTCGCCGCGCGCAAGCTGGCGCCCAACCGCCGGGTGGTGTGCGCGAGCCCCGCGTACCTGCGCCAGCACGGCGAACCCAAGACCCCACAGGACCTCACGCGCCACAACTGCCTGGTCGCCACCTGGGAGCAGGGCTTCGCCATGACGTGGGAATACAAGAATCCGGTCGGCAAGCGCGGCTCGATTCGCGTCACCGGCCGCTACGCCTGCGACAACTGGGAAGTGCTGCGCGAGTGGGCGGTGGCCGGGCTCGGCGTGGCGCTCAAATCGACCTGGGACGTTCGCCGGCAGCTCGAGGACGGCTCCCTCGTGGCATTGCTCCCGGGGTACGATTTCGGCACTGACGTGGGCATCTACGCCGTATATCCCCATCGGCGCCACTTGCCGGCCAAGACGCGCGTGTTCATCGATTTTCTGGCCGAGTCCTTTGGTCCCGAGCCATACTGGGACAAGCCCGCGGCGCGAATCAAATCGCGCGTCGAGGTCTAACCCTGTGTTAGAAGAGCGTTAGCCACGGAGGCAGGTCGATGAACGCACCGGTCGATCCCCGCAAGCTCGCCGAGGTCTCCCTCGACGACAAGTACACCCTGGAAAAGGGACGCGTGTTCCTCACTGGCACGCAGGCGCTGATCCGCCTCATGTTCCTGCAGCGCGAGCGCGACCGGCGGGCGGGCCTGAACACCGCCGGCTACATCTCCGGCTACCGCGGCTCGCCGCTGGGCGGCCTCGACCAGGCGCTGTGGCGCGCGAAAAAGCACCTCGAGACGCACCACGTGAAGTTCCAGCCGGGGGTCAACGAGGACCTAGCCGCCACCGCCATCTGGGGCACGCAGCAGGTCGGCATGTTCCCCGGCGCGAACTACGACGGCGTCTATGGCATGTGGTACGGCAAGGGGCCGGGCGTGGACCGCTGCGGCGACGCATTCAAGCACGCGAATTCCGCGGGTACCTCGAAGCACGGCGGCGTGCTGGTGCTGGCGGGCGACGACCACGCGGCGAAATCCTCCACGCTCGCGCACCAGAGCGAGCACATCCTCAAGGCCTGCTGCATCCCGGTGCTCAACCCGGCCAACGTGCAGGACTACCTCGACTTCGGCCTGCACGGCTATGCCATGAGCCGCTATTCGGGCTGCTGGATCGGCTTCAAGTGCGTCACCGACGTGGTCGAGTCCGGCGCCTCGGTGATCGTGGATCCCGAGCGCGTCCAGGTAAGACTGCCCGCCGACTTCGCCATGCCGCAGGGGGGCCTCAACATCCGCTGGCCGGACGGGTTCCTCGAGCAGGAGACGCGGCTGCTTTACTGGAAGGTGTACGCGGCGCTCGCCTACGTGCGCGCCAACGGCCTCGATCGCATCGTGTGGGACTCGCCCAACGCGCGCCTGGGCATCATCACTACCGGCAAGAGCTTCGGCGACACCATGCAGGCGCTGGCGGATCTGGGCATCGACGAGCGCGTCGCGCGCGATATCGGCCTGCGCGTCTACAAGGTGGCGATGACCTGGCCGCTCGAGCCGCAGGGCGCGCGGCGCTTTGCACAGGGGCTGGAGGAGATCCTCGTCATCGAGGAAAAGCGCCAGCTGATCGAGTACCAGATCAAGGAAGAGCTCTACACCTGGGAAGCCGGCAAGCGTGCCCCGCGCGTAGTCGGCAAGTTCGACGACAACGGCGAGTGGAGCCGCGCCGAGGGCCAGCCGGCGGGAACCTGGCTGCTGCCCGCACACTACGAGCACAACCCGGCGGTCGTCGCGCGCGCCATCGCCACGCGGCTGGAGAAGCTCGGCCTCGCGGCGCAGCTTGGCGCGCAGTTCAAGGAGCGTCTCGCGTTCCTCGATTTCAAGGACG
>JAOUIL010000024.1 GCA_029883975.1 Betaproteobacteria bacterium | reverse complement strand
CCGCACGCTGCTCGGACTGCTTCCGGCGCAGGCCGGCGAAGTGTGCCTGGACGGCGCGCCGCTCGACGGCATGACGCGCGCCGGCGTCGCGCGGCGCCTCGGCTACGTCGCGCAGGGGCACGCGGCGCCCTTCGCGTTCACGGTGCGCGATGCGGTGCTGATGGGCCGCACCGCGCACATCGGCATGTTCGCCGCGCCGGGCGCGGCGGACCGTACCGCCGCGGACCAGGCCATCCGTGCGCTGGCCATCGAGGCGCTCGCCGAGCGCTTCGTCACCGAGCTCTCGGGCGGCGAGCGCCAGCTCGTGATGATCGCGCGCGCGCTGGCGCAGGGCGCGCGCGTGCTGGTGCTGGACGAGCCGACCGCGAGCCTCGATTTCGGCAACCAGGTGCGCGTGCTGCGCGAGATCCGGCGCCTGGCCGGCGAAGGCTACGCCGTGGTGTTCTCCTCGCACGACCCGAGCCAGGCGTTCCTGGCCGCGGGCCGCGTGCTGCTGCTCGCGCGCGGCGGGATGCTTCGTCAGGGCACCCCGGACGAGGTGATCACCGCCGAGAACCTGCGAGCCGTCTACGGCGTCGAGGTCCACGTCGCGATGCTCGACGGCGCGCGCGTGTGCCTGCCCGTGCTCTAGCGCGCGGCGAAGGGGTTGTCGCGCTCTCCGCCCGACGGGCCGTAGAACACCACCCAGACCGCGAAGTCCGTGCTCATGTCGTCGAAGCGGTGCTCCATGCGCGCGGGCACGAACAGGATGTCGCCCGGCCCCACCGACACGTGCTCCGCGCCGCGCGTGAAGCCGGCCTGCCCCGACACGACCACGTACAGCTCGTCGCGCTCGTGCGGCGTCTGCGGATCGGTGCCGCGCGGCGCGAACCAGCGCACCTCGAGGCTGCCGTGGCGCAGGATCTCGGCGGAGTGCCGGCCCGGCGGGATGCGCGCCGCCATGGCGTGATGCGTCGTCGCGTGCCAGGAGGGCTTCATGCAGAATTCCAGTATGCCTCATAAGCCCGCGCGCGCTGCGCGCTTTCACGCCGATCTCGCGCTGCGCGCCGGCGGCACGGTCATCCTGCCCGGGGAAGCGGCGCATCATGCGGTCCATGTCCTGCGACTGCGCGCCGGCGACGAGGTCACGCTGTTCGACGGGCGCGGCGGCGAGTACGCCGGGCGCATCGCCGCCATCGAGCGCCTGCGCGTGTCGGTCGAGGTCCTCGCGCACCGCGCGCTCGAGCGCGAGTCGCCGCTCGCCGTGACCCTCGTGCAGGGCGTGTCCGCGGGCGAGAAGATGGACTTCACGGTGCAGAAGGCCACCGAGCTCGGCGTCGGTGCGCTGCAGCCGGTGGTCTGCGAGCGCTCCACCGGCCGCATCGTCGGCGAGCGCGCCGCACAGAAGCGCGCCCACTGGCAGCGGGTGGCGATTGCCGCCTGCGAGCAATGCGGGCGCAACCGCGTGCCGCAGATCCATGCCCCGCTGGCGCTCGAGCAGTATTGCCGCGACGCGATGACCGGGAACGGCCTGCTGCTGTCTCCCGAGGCGCGAATCGGCCTGCGCGAGGCCGCCGCGCGGCTCGGCAAGGTCATGACGCTCGCCGCGGGGCCCGAATCGGGCTTCACCGCCGCGGAGGAAGCGCTGCTTGTGCAGTCCGGGTTCGTGCCGATACGCCTCGGCCCGCGGGTGCTGCGCACGGAGACCGCCGCGCTCGCCGCGCTCGCCGCGCTCAACGCCCTGGCGGGCGATTTCTGAACCTTGCCTTAGAATCGCGCGAGCCATGACCGCGCCGCCGTCGCCCGAGGATTTCGTCCACTGGTTCCGCCAGGCCGCACCCTACCTGCACGCGTTCGGCGAGCGCACCTTCGTCATCGGCTTCGGCGGCGAGCTGATCACCGAGCGCGCGCGCTTCGCGCAGTTCATCCAGGACGTGAACCTGCTGGCAGCGCTCGAGATCCGCCTGGTGCTGGTGCACGGCGCGCGCCCGCAGATCGAGGCGGAGCTCAAGGCCAAGGGGCTGCGCTCGCGCTACGCCAAGGGACTGCGCGTCACCGACGCGGCGGCGCTGACGGCGGTCAAGCACGCCGCCGGCATGCTGCGCGTCGAGCTCGAAGCCCTGCTGTCGCAGGGGCTGCCGAACTCGCCGATGGCGGGCGCCGAGATTCGCGTGGCCTCGGGCAACTACATCGCCGCGCGCCCGATCGGCGTGCTGGACGGCGTCGACTACCAGTTCACCGGCCAGGTGCGCAAGGTGGACGCCGTCGCGATCACCCGGCACCTCGAGGGCGGGGACGTCGTGCTGGTGCCCAACATCGGCTATTCGCCGACCGGCGAGGTCTTCAACGTCGCCTGGGAGGACGTGGCGCAGAGCGTCTCCACGGCGCTGAGGGCCGACAAGCTGCTGCTGTTCGTAGACCGCCTGCCCACCGACCGCAAGGGGCAGGTGCTGGGCGAGCTGACCGCGCGCGAGGCCGAGGCGCTGGCGAAGAAGGACGGCCTGGGGCCGCACACGTCGCGCGCGCTGCGCGCCGCGCTTGGCGCGCTTGGCGCGGGCGTCGGCCGCGTGCACCTGATCTCGCGACGCACCTCCGGCGCGACGCTGCTCGAGCTCTTCACGCACACGGGCGTGGGCACGATGATCACCGCCGACCCCGTGCAGCGTTTGCGCGAGGCGCGCATCGAGGACGTGGGCGGCATCCTCGGGCTGATCGAGCCGCTGGAGGCCGACGGCACGCTGGTCAAGCGCGGCCGCGAGCGCCTGGAGCGCGAGATCGGCAACTTCCTCGTGGTCGAGCACGACGGCGTGATCGTCGGCTGCGCGGCGCTCTATCCGCTGCCCGACCGCGGCGCCGAGATCGCCTGCCTGGCGGTGGCGCCCGGGGCGCGCGACACCGGGCACGGCGAGCGGCTGCTGCAGGCCTGCGAAGCGCGAGCCAAGCAGCTCAGGATCCGGCGCCTGTTCGCGCTCACCACGCGCGCCGAGCACTGGTTCGTCGCGCGCGGCTTCAGGCCCGCGGCGCCCGCAGCGCTGCCCGCCGAGCGCCAGGCGCTCTATAATTGGCGGCGCGGTTCCAAGGTGTTTCTCAAGCGGATCTAGATTCGGGTTTCCATCGCCATGGCAAGAATGGTCAAATGCGTCAAGCTCGGCCGCGAGGCCGAGGGGCTCGATTTCCCGCCGTACCCGGGCGAGCTCGGCAGGCGCATCTTCGAGCACGTGTCGAAGGAAGCGTGGCAGCAGTGGCTGCGGCACCAGACGATGCTGGTGAACGAGAACCGCCTGAACCTGGCGGACGCGCGCGCGCGCAAGTATCTCGCCGAGCAGATGGAGAAGCACTTCTTCGGCGAAGGCGCCGACGTCGCTTCGGGGTACGTACCGCCCGCGAAGTAGGCGGTTACTGCAGGATTTCCTTCTCGACTTCCTCGATCGAGGTGTGGCGCACGTCGCGCCCCTTGACCATGTAGATCACGTACTCGGCCATGTTCTTGGCATGGTCGCCGATGCGCTCGATCGCCTTGGCGATGAACAGGATCTCGAGCGACCGGGTGATGGTGCGCGGATCCTCCATCATGAAGGTGATCAGCTGGCGCATGATGGCGCGGAAGGCGTCGTCCACTTCCGAGTCCTGCTTCACCACGCGCATCGCCTCGGAGACGTCCAGGCGCGCGAAGGCGTCCAGCGACTGGCGCAGCATGCCGAGCGCGCGCTCGGCGACGTGCGACAGGTCCATGCGCGGCATGTGCAGACGCTCGGCGGTGTGAATGAGCTTCGCCATGCGGCCGATCTTCTCCGCCTCGTCGCCGATGCGCTCGAGGTCGGTGATCGTCTTGATCACGGTGATCAGCAGCCGCAGGTCCACCGCCGCCGGCTGGCGGCGCGCGATGATGTGGCTGCACAGCTCGTCGAGCTCCACCTCCATCGCGTTCACGCGGTGATCGTCGGCGATCACCTTCTCGATCATCGGCATGTCGCCGGCGCCGAGCGCCTCCATGGCACGGATGATCTGCTCCTCGACCAGCCCGCCCATCTGCAGAACACGCGAGCGCACGCTCTCGAGCTCGGCGTCGAATTGCTTGGAGGTGTGTTCGGCCATGACTTTTCAGGCTATCACGTTGATATGACTGCGATGTTACGCCTATTTCAGCGATGGGCGCGCCAGCCCAGGACCGCGCGCCTCGAGCCCACGCCGCGCGCGACGGACCCCTCGATCGCACTGCCGGCGACCCGCCCTTCGAAGTACAGGCCGGACTCGCTCGCCGTGCCGAGGTGCTCGACGATCACGAAGCTGAGCCGGTCGCCTCGCAGCCGGGCTTCCCAGACCAGCGCCGCAGTCCCGTCCAGCACCGCGCTCGCGCTGACGTCCTGGTAGTGCTGCGCGATCTCGAGCTCTAGCTTGCGCGCCTGCGGGCCGGTGCCGAGCGTCGCGCGCCATCGCCCGGCTACGTCCGCCGGAACGATCCACAGCAGCACGTCCTTGCGGATCGCGGTCCTGCGATCCGGCTGCCAGTCGCCCATGCCTGAAGAATGGGAGACCACCCGGGTGCCCGGGGCGAGCGCGAGAAGCGCCGGCCGCAGCTTCAGGTTGAAGTTGGGCGAGAGGTAGAGCGAAACCACCGTGGCCTCGCTCAGATCGGTCCTGAACAGGTCCTGCTGCAGGAAGCGCACCCTGTCCGCGACCCCGGCGCTCGCGGCGCGCGCTCGCGCCTGCGCCACCAGCCGGGCGTCGATCTCTACGCCGACGCCTCGCGCGCCGAACTTCGCCGCGGCGGCGATCACCACGCGGCCATCGCCCGCGCCGAGGTCGTAGACGACGTCCGCCGGACCCACCTCGGCGAGCCGCAGCATCTCGTCCACGGTCGAGACCGGGGAAGGGACGTAAGGCGCATCATGTACCGGGCCGGTATCCTGGGCCGGCGCCTGGCCCGCTGTCGCCAGCAGCACCGCGGCAATCCAGCGCCGCACGCTAGGCTTTCGCCTTCAGCGTCCTCACGCCGTCCTGGCACCCGAGCAGCAGCAGGTCCGCCGGACGGCGCGCGAAGAGTCCGTTGGTCACCGCGCCCGCGATGTTGTTCAGCTCCGCTTCCAGCTTCGGCGGATCGGTGATGGCAAGGCCGTGGCAGTCGATCACCACGTTGCCGTTGTCGGTGGTGAAGCCCTGGCGCAGCTCGGGATGCCCGCCCAGCCTGCGCAGCTCGCGGCCCACATGGCTGCGCGCCATCGGGATCACTTCCACGGGCAGCGGGAACTTCCCGAGCACGCCGACCAGCTTGGAGGCATCACAGATGCAGACGAACTTCCGCGCGACGGCTGCAATGATCTTCTCGCGCGTGAGCGCGCCGCCGCCGCCCTTGATCATGGCGAGGTGCTCGGTGACCTCGTCGGCGCCGTCCACGTACACCGGCAGCTCGTTCACGGCGTTCAGATCGAACACGCGGATGCCGTGGCGCTTCAGGCGCTCGGCGCTCGCATCCGAGGCCGCGACCGCCCCCTCGATGCGGCCCTTGATGCCGGCCAGCGCGTCGATGAAGTGATTGACCGTGGAGCCCGAGCCGACGCCGACCACCGCGTCCTCGACGACATGCTTGAGCGCCTCCCGCGCGACCAGCTTCTTCAGCTCATCCTGCGTCATGCGCGTTTCTTCTGCGGCGGCATGTCGGTGCACACCCCCTCGAACAGCTCCGCCGCCATGCCCACGGTCTCGCCGAGCGTGGGATGCGGGTGGATGGTCTTGCCGATGTCGGTGGCGTCCGCGCCCATCTCGACGGCGAGCGCGAGCTCGCTGATGAGGTCGCCCGCGCCGGTGCCGACGATCCCGCCGCCCACCAGCCGGTGGGTCTGCGCGTCGAAGATGAGCTTGGTGAAGCCCTCGCTGCGCGCATTCGCCAGCGCGCGCCCCGAGGCCGTCCACGGGAATTTCGCCACGCCGATCTTCGTGCCGGACTTCTTCGCCTCATCCTCGGTCAGGCCGACCCACGCGACTTCCGGGTCCGTGTAGGCCACCGACGGCACCACGCGTGCGTCGAAGTGCGACTTCTTGCCGGCCGCGGCCTCTGCGGCGACGTGGCCCTCGTGCACCGCCTTGTGCGCGAGCATCGGGTTGCCCGCGATGTCGCCGATGGCAAAGACGTGCGGCACGTTGGTGCGCCTCTGGCTGTCGACCGGGATGAAGCCGCGCTCGTCGACCGTCACGCCGGCCTTGTCCGCGCCGATCCGCTTGCCGTTCGGCGTGCGCCCGACCGAGACGAGCACGAGGTCATAGGTCTTCTTCTCCTGACCCTCGATCTCGACGCGGATGCCGTCGTTCGCGGCCTGCGCCTTCGTCGTCTTCGCCTTGAGCATGATGCGGTCGAAGCGCGGCGCGTTCATCTTCTGCCACACGGCGACGAGGTCGCGGTCCGCCCCGAGCATCAGGCCATCCATCATCTCGACGACATCCAGGCGCGCGCCGAGCGCCGAGTACACGGTGCCCATTTCCAGGCCGATGATGCCGCCGCCGATGATCAGCATCTTCTTGGGCACGCCCTTCAGCTCGAGCGCGCCGGTGGAATCGACGATGCGCGGGTCCTCCGGCAGGAACGGCAACTTCGCCGACTGCGATCCGGCCGCGATGATCGCCTTGGCGAAGCGCACGCTGGCCTTGTCCTTGCCGTCCACCGCCATCTGGTTCGGGCCCGTGAATGTCCCCACGCCCTGCAGCACCGTGACCTTGCGCATTTTCGCCATGGAGCCCACGCCGCCCGTCAGCCTGGCGACGACCTTGTCCTTAAAGTCGCGCAGCTTGCCGAGGTCGGTCTTCGGCGCGCCGAAGCTCACGCCGTGCTCGGCCAGCGCGCTCGCCGCGTCCATGACTGCCGCCGTGTGCAGCAGCGCCTTGGACGGGATGCAGCCGACGTTGAGGCACACGCCTCCGAGCGCGGCATAGCGCTCCACCAGCACGGTCTTCAAGCCCAGGTCCGCCGCGCGAAACGCGGCCGAGTAGCCCCCGGGCCCCGAGCCGAGCACGACCACGTCGCAGTCGAGCTCGGCCATCTAGAGCAGCGACCGGCGGATGTCGGCGAGCACGCTCGCGAGGTACGACGTGAAGCGGGCCGCGGCCGCGCCGTCGATCACGCGGTGGTCGTAGGAGAGCGACAGCGGCAGCATCAGGCGCGGGGTGAACTCCTTGCCGTTCCACACCGGGCGCAACACCGAACGCGACACGCCGAGGATCGCGACCTCGGGCGCGTTGATGATCGGGGTAAAGGCCGTGCCGCCGATGCCGCCGAGGCTGGAGATGGAAAACGTGCCGCCCTGCAGGTCGCCGGGCTTGAGCTTCTTGTCGCGCGCGAGCTTCGAGATCTCGCCCAGCTCGCGCGCCACGTCGAACACGCCCTTGCGGTCCGCATCGCGCACCACCGGCACCACCAGCCCCTCGGGCGTGTCCACCGCCACGCCGATGTTGTAGTACTTCTTGATCACCAGGTTCTCGCCCGAGCGGTCCAGGCTCGCGTTGAACAGCGGATGCTGCCGCAGCGCTGTCACGCAGGCCCTGATGAGGAACGCGAGCATGGTGAGCTTGAAGCCCTGCTTCTCGGTGTCCGCGGTGTTCGACTTGCGGAATGCTTCCAGCTCGGTGATGTCCGCCTCGTCGAACTGCGTGACGTGCGGGATCGACACCCAGTTGCGATGCAGGTTCGGGCCGGAGAGCTTCTGCAGGCGCGTGAGCGCCTTCACTTCCACCGGTCCGAACTTGGCGAAGTCGATGTCCGGCCAGGCGGGCAGGTTGAAAGGCAACGCGCCGCCCCTGGCCGTCGCGGCGGGCGCGGGCACCGCGGCCAGCGCGCCCTTCACGAAGGCCTGGACGTCCGCGTGCAGGATGCGTCCCTTGGGACCGCCGCCCTTCACGCGCGCCAGGTCGACGCCCAGCTCGCGCGCGAACTTGCGCACCGACGGGCTGGCATGCGGCTTGGACAGCGTCGCTTCCTGCGGCTCGAGCGGCACGGGCGGGCGCGGCGGCATCGTCGCCTCGAGATTCGGCACCTCCGCCGACCGCGGCGCCGGCGCCGCCGGAGCGGCCAGCGCCGGGCGCGCCGCCCCTGCGGCCGCGCCCTCCAGCACGAGGATCGGCGAACCCTCGGACACTTTGTCGCCGACCTTCACGCGCAATTCCTTCACCACGCCGGCCCCCGGCGCGGGAATTTCCATCGTCGCCTTGTCCGACTCCACGGTGATCAGCGACTGCTCGGCCGAGACCGCATCCCCGGGCTTCACCAGCACCTCGATGACGGCGACGTCCTTGAAGTCGCCGATGTCGGGCACCTTGACCGTCATCGGGCCGCCCGCCGCAGCGGGCGCCGGCGGCACGGCGACTGGCGCAGCCGGCGGTGCCGGCTTCGCCGCCGCCGGCGTGGCGCCGGACTCCTCGAGCACCAGGATCGGCGAGCCCTGCGACACCTTGTCGCCCACCTTGACGCGCAACTCCTTCACCACGCCGGCCCCGGGCGCCGGGATCTCCATGGTCGCCTTGTCGGACTCGACGGTGATCAGCGACTGCTCGGGGGCGACCGCGTCGCCGGCCTTCACCAGCACCTCGATCACCGCCACGTCCTTGAAGTCCCCGATGTCGGGGACGCTGATTTCCCTCATACGGTAGTCGGGTCGGGCTTGTCGGGGTCGATGCCGTACTTCTTCATCGCCTCGGCCACGCTCTTCGCCTTGCCTTCGCCCTGCTCGGCGAGCGCCTTCAGCGCGGCGAGCACGACGAAATTGCGGTTCACCTCGAAGAAGTAGCGCAGCTTCTCGCGCGAGTCGGAGCGTCCGAAGCCGTCGGTGCCGAGCACGCGGTACGCGCGCTCCTTCGGCACGAACGGCCGGATCTGGTCGGCGAATGCCTTCATGTAGTCGCTCGCCGCGACCACCGGCCCCGCGGGGCGGTCGGCGAGCGCCTGCGCCACGTACGGCACGCGCGGCTTGTCCTCCGGGTGCAGCAGATTCCAGCGCTCCGCGGCCAGGCCGTCGCGCCTGAGCTCGGTGAAGCTGGTCACGCTCCACACGTCCGCCGCGACGCCCCAGTCCTTCTCCAGCAGCTCGGCCGCCGCCTCGACTTCGCGCAGGATGGTGCCCGAGCCGAGCAGCTGCACGCGCGACTTCGCCTTCGCCCTGGACTCGCGCAGCAGGTACATGCCCTTGAGGATGCCTTGCTCCACGCCCTGCGGCATCGCCGGATGCTCGTAGTTCTCGTTCATCACGGTCAAGTAGTAGAAGACGTCCTCCTGCTCCTGCACCATGCGGCGCAGACCGTCGTGCACGATCACGGCGAGCTCATAGCCGTAGGTCGGGTCGTAGGAGACGCAGTTCGGAATCACCGAGGACAGCACGTGCGAGTGCCCATCCTCGTGCTGCAGTCCCTCGCCGTTCAGCGTCGTGCGGCCGGCGGTGGCGCCGAGCAGGAAGCCGCGCGCGCGCTGGTCCGCCGCGGCCCAGGCGAGATCGCCGACGCGCTGCAGGCCGAACATCGAGTAAAAGATGTAGAACGGCACCGTCACCACGTTGGAGTGGCTGTAGGAAGTGGCCGCGGCGATCCAGGAGGAGAACGCGCCCGCCTCGTTGATGCCTTCCTCGAGGATCTGCCCCGCCTTGTCCTCGCGGTAGTACATCACCTGGTCGCGATCGACCGGCTCGTACTTCTGGCCCTCGGGCGCGAAGATGCCGAGCTGCCGGAACATGCCCTCCATGCCGAAGGTGCGCGCCTCGTCCGGCACGATCGGCACGATGCGTTTGCCCAGCTCCTTGTCGCGCACCAGCGCCGTCAGGATGCGCACGAACGCCATCGTGGTCGAGATCTCGCGGCCTTCCCCCGAGCCCTTGAGCGCCGCATCGAACGCCGCGAGCGGCGGCACCGCCGGCGGCGCGTCCGCCTTGCGCCGGCGCTGCGGCAGGAAGCCGCCGAGCGCCCGCCGCCGCTCGTGCAGGTACTTCATCTCCGGAGAATCCGGCGGCGGCATGTAGAACGGCAGCTCGGCGAGCTTGTCGTCCGGGATCGGCACGTTGAAGCGGTCGCGCATTTCCTTGATCGTCGCCGTCTCCACCTTCTTAAGCTGGTGCGTCGGGTTCTTCGCCTGCCCCTGCTTGCCCAGGCCATAGCCCTTGATGGTCTTGGCGAGGATCACGGTGGGCTGGCCCTTGTGCTTCACCGCCGCCGCGTAGGCGGCGTAGATCTTGTGCGGGTCGTGGCCGCCGCGGTTCAGGCGCCAGACGTCCTCGTCGGTCATGCGCGAGACGAGCTCGAGCGTCTTGGGGTCCTTGCCGAAGAAGTGCTTGCGCACGAAGGCGCCGTCGTTCGCCTTGTAGTTCTGGTACTCGCCGTCGACGGTGTCTTCCATAATGCGCAGCAGCCGCCCTTCCTTGTCGCGGGCGAACAGCGGATCCCAGTACGAGCCCCAGATCACCTTGATCACGTTCCAGCCGGCGCCACGGAAGTCGCCCTCCAGCTCCTGGATGATCTTGCCGTTGCCGCGCACCGGACCGTCCAAGCGCTGCAGGTTGCAGTTGACAATGAAGATCAGGTTATCCAGCTTCTCGCGCGACGCCAGGCCGATGGCGCCGAGCGACTCGGGCTCGTCCATCTCGCCGTCGCCGCAGAACACCCACACCTTGCGGTTGGCGGTGTCGGCGAAGCCGCGCGCGTGCAGGTACTTCAGATAGCGCGCCATGTAGATCGCCTGGATCGGCCCGAGGCCCATCGACACGGTGGGGAACTGCCAGTAGTCGGGCATCAGCCACGGATGCGGGTAGGAGGAAACGCCCTTGCCGTCCACTTCGCGCCTGAAGTTGAGCAGCTGCTCCTCGGCGAGGCGTCCCTCGAGCAGGCCGCGCGCGTAGATGCCCGGCGACGAATGCCCCTGCCAGTAGATCAGGTCGCCGCCATGGCCCTCATGCGGCGCATGCCAGAAATGATTCTGGCCGATGCCGAACAGCGTGCCGACCGACGCGAAGCTGGCGATGTGTCCGCCAAGCTCGTCGTCGGACTTGTTCGCCTTGGCCACCATCACCATCGCGTTCCAGCGGCAGTACGAGCGGATGCGCTCCTCGAGCGCATGGTCGCCCGGCGAACGCTCTTCCAGGTGCGGAGGAATCGTGTTGACGTAGGGCGTGTACGGCGAGAACGGGATGTAGGCGCCGCTGGTGCGCGCCTTCTGCACCAGGCGCTCGAGCAGGAAGTGCGCGCGCTCGGGGCCTTCGCGCTCGAGCACCGTCTCCAGCGCGTCCAGCCACTCCTGGGTCTCCAGGCTGTCGCTGTCGTTCGCGGCGGGTTGTTGGGGAACGGCGGACATGGCTTCCTCCAGCTTGTGGCTTTCGGTTTGCTGCGTAGGGTCATCGTATTATGCAACACATGGCTGCCCGGTTGATCGACGGCAAGGCGCTTGCCGCGCAAGTGCGCGCGCAGCTCAAGCCCGCGGTGGAGGCGCTCGCTGCGCGCGGCGCGCGGCCGGGGCTCGCGGCGATCCTCGCCGGCGACGATCCCGCCTCGCACGTCTATGTGCGCAACAAGGTGCGCGCCTGCGACGAGATCGGCGTGCGCTCCGAGCTGCACCAGTTCGGCGCGGACGTGTCCGAGGCGGCGCTGCTGGAGCGCATCGCCGGACTCAATCGGGATCCGGCCGTGCACGGCATCCTGGTGCAGTTGCCCCTGCCCGCGCACCTGGATGGCGAGCGCGTGCTGGCCGCCGTGTCGCCGGCGAAGGACGTGGACGGCTTCCATGCCGAGAATCTCGGCCTGCTGACGCGCGGCACGCCGCGCTTCGTCGCCTGCACGCCGGCAGGGGTATTGCGCATGCTCGACCATGCCGGCGTGCCGCTCGCCGGGCGCCACGCGGTGGTCATCGGGCGCTCCAGCATCGTCGGCAAGCCGATGGCGCTGCTCCTCTTGCAAAGGGACGCCACGGTCACCATCTGCCATTCGAAGACCTCCCGTCTGGCCGAGCTGGCGCGCCAGGCCGACGTGCTGGTCGCGGCGGCCGGACGGCCGCTCATGGTGGGCGCCGTCATGGTCAAGCCCGGCGCCTGCGTCATCGACGTCGGCACGAGCCGCACGGCGGACGGCAAGCTTTCCGGCGACGTGGATTTTGCGACGGTGCGCACGGTGGCCGGGTGGATCTCGCCGGTGCCGGGCGGCGTCGGGCCGATGACGGTCGCCATGCTGGTCGAGAACACGGTGCGTGCCACGGAGCTGAGTCTTGCGTAACGACAATCCGCTGCTGGATTTCACGGGGCTGCCACGCTTCGCGGAGCTGAGGCCCGCGCACGTCACGCCCGCGCTCGGGCAGTTGCTCGCCGAGGCGCGCGCGGCCGTCGCTTCGGCCGAGCGCGCGGGACCCGTCTGGGAAGAGTTCGTCACGCCGCTCGAGGACGCCAACGAGCGCGTGGGCCGCGCCTGGGGCCAGATCGCCCACCTGCACGCCGTGCTGGACAGCCCGGAGTTGCGCGCCGCCTACAACGAGAACCTGCCGAAGATTACCCAGTACTGGACCGAGCTCGGCCAGAACCAGGCGCTGTTCGAGAAGTACCGCGCGCTGCGCGCCGCGGCGGATTTCGCCGCGCTCTCGAGCGCGCGCCAGCGCATCGTCGAGAACGCGCTGCGCGACTTCCGCCTCGGCGGCGCCGAGCTGCCGGCCGACAAGAAGCCGCGCTACGCGCAGATCCAGGACGAGCTCGCGCGGCTGGCGGCGAAGTTCTCCGAGAACCTGCTCGACGCCACCAACGCCTGGACCCTGGTGATCGAGGACGAGAAACGCCTCGCCGGCATCCCGGCCGACGTGCTGCAGGCCGCCCGCCTGCAAGACGGGCGCGGCTGGAAGTTCACGCTGCACATGCCTTCCTACCTGCCGGTGATGCAGTACGCCGAGGAC
Source organism: Betaproteobacteria bacterium (assembly GCA_029883975.1). Taxonomy (GTDB): domain Bacteria; phylum Pseudomonadota; class Gammaproteobacteria; order Burkholderiales; family SG8-39; genus JAABQT01. Next base: position 26,144 of record JAOUIL010000024.1, on the reverse strand, counting down.
CGGTCGCTACGCGAGGAGATGTACCGCGCCAGCAGCACACGCGCCTCCGAGTTCGGCAATCCCGCGATCGACAATACGCCGCTCATCGCGCGCATCCTGCCGCTGCGCCACGAGGCCGCGCGCCTGCTCGGCTACGCCAACTACGCCGACGTGTCGCTGGTGCCGAAGATGGCGGACTCGCCCTCTCAGGTGCTCGGCTTCCTGGAGGACCTCGCGGTGCGCGCGCGGCCGCACGCCGAGCGCGACCTCGAGGAGCTGCGCGAATTCGGGCGCGAGGCGCTGGGCCTCGCCACGCTCGAGGCCTGGGACATCGCCTGGGCCTCGGAGAAGCTGCGCCAGAAGCGCTACGCGTACTCCGACCAGGAGGTGAAGCAGTACTTCCCCGAGGACGCGGTGCTCGCCGGCCTGTTTCGCCTCGTCGACACGCTCTACGCCGTGCGCGTCACCCCGGCCAGCGCGCCGGTGTGGCACGGGGACGTGCGCTTTTTCGAGGTGCGCGACGCCCGCGGCGAGCTGGTCGGCCAGTTCTACATGGACCTCTATGCGCGCGACACCAAGCGCGGCGGCGCCTGGATGGACGACGCGCGCGCACGGCGCCGGCGCGGCGACGCGATCCAGACGCCGGTGGCCTACCTGAACTGCAATTTCCCGCGTCCGGTGGGCGGCAGGCCGGCGCTGTTCACGCACGACGATGTCATCACCCTTTTCCACGAGTTCGGCCACGGCCTGCACCACCTGCTGACGCGCGTCGAGGAGCTCGGCGTCTCGGGCATTGCCGGGGTCGAATGGGACGCGGTCGAGCTGCCCAGCCAGTTCATGGAGAACTTCTGCTGGGAGTGGGAGGTGCTGCGCCACATGACGCGGCACGTGGACACGGGCGAGGCGCTGCCGCGCGCGCTGTTCGACAGGATGCTCGCGGCGAAGAACTTCCAGTCGGGACTGGCGATGCTGCGCCAGATCGAGTTCTCGGTGTTCGACATGCGCCTGCACAGCGACTTCGATCCGGCCTCACGCCGCAGCGCGCTGGAGCTGCTGCAGGAAGTGCGCGCCAGGATCGCGGTGCTGCATCCGCCCGAGTACAACCGATTCCCGAACAGCTTCTCGCATATCTTCGCGGGCGGCTACGCGGCGGGCTACTACAGCTACAAGTGGGCGGAGGTGCTCTCGGCGGACGCCTACGGCGCGTTCGAGGAATCGGCGAGCGTCACCGACGCGCTGACCGGCGCGCGCTTCCGCGACGAAGTGCTCGCAGTCGGCGGCAGCCGGCCCGCGGCGGAATCGTTCCGCGCCTTCCGCGGCCGCGAGCCGCGCGTCGATGCGCTGCTGCGCCACAATGGTATGATCGCCGCGGAATAAATCGGCGCGGGAGCCACCGGCATGCGCTCCTTGATCTTCCTCACGCTGCTCGGCACGGCGATTGCGGCCAGCGCGCAGCTCTATCGCTGGACGGACGAAAACGGGCGCGTGCACATCACCGACGTGCCGCCGCCTCCCTCCGCCAGGAACGTGCAGCCGCTCGCGGCGAGCGGCGCGCCCGCCGCCGGCACCGGCCTGCCGTATGCGTTGCAGCTTGCGGTGAAGAACGCACCGGTAACGCTTTACACGGCCCCGGATTGCCCGCCCTGCGGAGAGGCGCGCGCGCTGCTCAATGCGCGGGGCTTGCCGTTCCGCGAGATCAGCGTCGTGGACGAGCAGCAGGCGGAGGAGCTGAAGAAGACGGTGGGCAGCCTTTCGGTGCCCTCCATCCGCGTCGGCAGCAGCGTGCAAAAGGGCTACGAGCAGGGGCTGTACGATGCGCTGCTCGATGGCGCGGGATATCCGCGCGCCGGGCTTCTGCCGCCGCGCAGCCAGGCCGAGCCCAAGCCGGCGCCAGCAGCCGCTCCCAAGCCCCCGGCCGAGCAGTCGGCCGCGGAGGACGAAGAGGACACCGGCCGCCCGGGCGGCCCCTACGTCCCGCGTTAGCCTGCGCGCGTCGCCGGCATGAAGCTCGCGACGTGGAACGTCAACTCCGTCAAGGTGCGCCTGCCGCAGCTGCTCGAGTGGCTCGCGCAGGCCCGCCCCGACGTCGTCTGCCTGCAGGAACTGAAGACCGAGGAGCCGGGGTTTCCCCGCGAGGCGCTCGAGGCGGCCGGCTACGCGAGCGCCGTCAGCGGGCAGAAGACCTACAACGGCGTCGCCATTCTGTCGCGAGCGCCGCTCACCGAGGTCGTGGGCGGAATCCCCGGCTTCGACGACCCGCAGAAGCGCGTGCTGGCCGCCACGGTCTCCGGCATGCGGGTGATCTGCGTCTACTGCCCCAACGGGCAGGCCGTCGGCTCGGACAAGTACGAGTACAAGCTGCAGTGGTTCGCCGCACTGCGCGACTATCTGGCGAAGGAGCTGGCCGCGCACCCGCGCCTTGCCGTCGCCGGCGACTTCAATGTCGCGCCGGAGGATCGCGACGTCCACGATCCCAAGGCTTGGGAAGGCCAGGTGCACGTCTCGGCGCCCGAGCGCACTGCCTGGCGCGCGCTCCTGGAGACGGGCCTCAAGGACAGCTTCCGGCTGTTCGAGCAGCCGGAGAAGACGTTTTCCTGGTGGGACTACCGCATGATGGCTTTCCGGCGCAACGCCGGGTTGCGCATCGACCACGTGCTGCTGTCAGCGCCGCTGGCCGAGGCCTGCACCGCCAGCACCATCGACAAGTCTCCGCGCAAGCTCGAGCGGCCGTCCGATCACGCGCCGGTCATCGCCGAGTTGCGCCCATCCTGATTTCCCGGTCGTACAATCGCCGGCATGGATCCCGCCGGCGCGATCGGCAAGCTGGGATTTCAGCGCTGGTACGAGCGCGAGCTGCTGCTTTGCCACAGCTGGCTGGTGGCGTGCCTGCTATGCGTGTTTGCGCTCTTGGCGCTGCTCGAAGACCTGAGCCTGCGCGAGCTCGGCTGGGGCGCGGCGGCCGCGCTCGCGGCCGCGTTCGCCGCGGGCGGCATCGCCTGGTACGCCCTGGCGCGCTACCTTTCCATGCTGCTGCGTGCCATGCACGTCGCCGAGCGCTCGACCTGCCCGGGCTGCGGCGCGCATGGCAAGTACCGGCTGGTGGGCGCCAGCGCGCGCGCCATGACGGTCCACTGCCGCAAGTGCGAGCGCGAATGGGCGATCGACTAGCGGCTAGTCGATGCGCTGGTAGGCCGGCAGGGTGAGGAACTCGACGTAGGTGTCGTCGGAGGTGATCTTCTCGAACAGCGCGGCGCTCTCGGAGTAGTTGCCCGCGGCCCACGCTTCCTCGCCCACGTACTGCCGCACCTTGGGCAGCTCTTCCGCCAGCAGGTGGCGAAACAGGGCCTTGGTAACGCGGCGACCGTCGTCGAGCTTGCCCTTTTCGCTGCGGATCCACTGCCAGATCTGCGAGCGCGAGATCTCGGCCGTGGCCGCGTCTTCCATCAGGTTGAACACGGGCACGCAGCCGTTGCCGGCGAGCCACGCGCCCAGGTACTGGATGCCGACCGAGATGTTGTTGCGCAAGCCGGCCTCGGTGATCGGCGTCTCCGGGCGGAAATCGAGCAGGTCCTTCGCCGAGACGCTGACGTCGGGACGCTGCTTGTCGTACTGGTTCGGCGCCGGCATGTGCTTGTCGAACACTTCCTTCGCCACGGGCACGAGCCCCGGGTGCGCGACCCAGGTGCCGTCGCAGCCGTCGGTGACCTCGCGCAGCTTGTCCTGGCGCACCTTCTCCAGCGCCGCCTCGTTGGCCTGCGGGTCGTTCTTGATCGGGATCTGCGCCGCCATGCCGCCCATCGCCGGCGCGCCGCGCTGGTGGCAGGTCTTCACCAGCAGCAGCGCGTAGGCGCGCAGGAACGGCGCGGTCATCGTCACCTGCGAGCGGTCGGCGAGGCAGAAATCCTTGTTGGCGCGGAACTTCTTGATGCAGGAAAAGATGTAGTCCCAGCGGCCGATGTTGAGCCCGGCCGAGTGCTCCTTCAGCTCGTACAGGATCTCGTCCATCTCGAACGCGGCGAGCACCGTCTCGATCAGCACCGTCGCCTTGATGCTGCCCTGGGGAACGCCGAGCTCGCTCTGCGCGAGCTTGAAGATGTCGTTCCACAGCCGCGCCTCGAGGTGCGACTCCATCTTCGGCAGGTAGTAGTAGGGCCCGCTGCCGCGCCCCAGCAGCTCGCGCGCGTTGTGGAAGAACAGCAGCGCGAAATCGAAGATGCCGCCGGACACGGGCTGGCCGTCCACCGTCACGTGCTTCTCGGCGAGGTGCCAGCCGCGCGGGCGCGGGATCAGCACCGCCGTGCGCTCGTTCAGCGCGTAGCTCTTGTCGCCCTGCTGGAAGCGGATCGTGCGCCGCACCGCGTCGCGGATGTTGACCTGCCCGTCGATCATGTTGTGCCAGGTCGGGCAGTTCGCGTCCTCGAAGTCGGCCATGAAGGTCGAAGCGCCGCAATTCAGCGCGTTGATGACCATCTTGCGGTCGGTCGGCCCGGTGATCTCCACGCGCCGGTCGAGCATGTCCTTCGGCTGCGCGGCGATCTGCCATTGCGACTCGCGGACCGCGCGCGTCTCGGCGAGGAAATCGGGCAGCTTGCCGGCGTCGAACTCCTTCTGGCGCGCGGCGCGCGCGGCGAGCAGCGCCTGCCGGCGCGGCTCGAACTGGCGGTGCAGCTTGGCGACGAAGGCAAGCGCGTCGTGGGTGAGGATCTGCGCGAACTCCGGCGTCATGCGGCCGGAAACGGAAACGCCGTTGGGAAGCGGGCTGGACATATGCATCACCCGATTCTAGGGAGCGCCATGCGGCGGCGCAACATGAAATATCAAGAAGATAGCGGTAGTGTTTCCAGTCAGCGGACGTTGATTTCACATCATGGAATTTTGGCCAAGCGAGGAGTACTTATGAATCGGCCATACAAGATCCTTATCTTCGGCGCGTCGTACGGATCGCTCTTGGCGACCAAGCTCGGCCTTGCCGGTCACTCGTCGTATTTGATTTGCCTTCCCGCGGAAGCTGAGCTGATCAACGCCGAAGGCGCGCGCGTGCGCATGCCGGTCAAGGGTCGAGAGAGTCCGGTGGAAGTGGACTCGCGCAAGCTGCCCGGCAAGCTCGTCGCGGGCGGCCCGCAGGGCGTGAACCCGCGCGACTTCGATCTCGTCGCGCTCGCCATGCAGGAGCCGCAGTACCGCTCGCCGGGCGTGCGCGAGCTGCTGGACGCGGTCGCCAGGGCGAAGGTGCCCTGCATGTCGATCATGAACATGCCGCCGCTGCCCTACCTCAAACGCATCCCGGGCATCGATGCGGAAGCGTGCCGCGACTGCTACACGGACGCTAGCGTGTGGGCGAACTTCGACCCGGCGCTGGTGACGCTGTGCAGCCCCGACCCGCAGGCCTCGCGCCCGCCGGAGGAAAAGGCGAACGTGCTGCAGGTGCGGCTGCCCACCAACTTCAAGTCCGCGCGCTTCCCGTCAGACGCGCACACGGCGATCCTGCGGCGGCTCGAGGCCGACATCGAGGCGGCGCGCTTCGACGCGGGCGGCGAGAAGATCGAGCTGCCGGTGAAGCTCAAGGTGCACGAGTCGGTGTTCGTGCCGCTCGCCAAGTGGGCCATGCTGATGGCGGGCAACTACCGCTGCATCACCAAGAGCGGCATGCGCTCGATCAGGGACACCGTGCACTCGGACCTCGAGGCGTCGCGCACGGTGTACGAGTGGGTCGTCGGCCTGTGCAAGTCGCTCGGCGCCGACCCCGCCGACCTGGTGCCGTTCGACAAGTACGCTGCGGCGGCGAAGGGCCTCACCGGCGCTTCCTCGGCCGCCCGCGCCCTCTACGGCGGCGCGCCCAACATCGAGCGCGTGGATCGCCTGGTGCAGGCGGTCGCCCGGCAGAAAGGCATGCGCTCCGCGGCGATCGACGAGGTCGTGGCGCTGGTGGATGCGCAGCTGGCGTTGAATCGCAAAGCGGCTTGACCAGCTAGCGGCAAGCGACGCGAAGACGTCGGAGCCTCCGGCGCCTTTCCCATGGTCTCCTGTTTTCTGGCCGGAAGATTCACCCGGCCAGAAAACAGGAGATCGATTTGAAAAGCGAAACCCGCGGCGAGGCGTGCGCCATCGCTTGCCGAAGGCCTACTTATCTTCCTCCCCACCCTCGATCCCGAGCTCCTGGATCTTGCGCGTGATGGTGTTGCGGCCCATGCCGAGCAGCTGCGCCGCCTCGATGCGCCGACCCGCCGTGCGCGCGAGCGCGCGCTGAATGAGGCTGCGCTCTAGCTGGCGGCTGAGGGCGTCGAGGATCCCGGTCTCGCCGCGCGCCAGGCGCCGCTCGGCTTCCTGCTCCAGCGCCGCCACCCAGTCCGAGGCGGCGATGGCGGCGCCCGGGTCGCGGAACTCCGCCGGCAAGTCGCCCGGCTCCACGACCTGCCCCGGCGCCATCACCGTGAGCCAGTGGCACAGGTTCTCGAGCTGGCGCACGTTGCCCGGAAAATCCAGGCGCTGCAGGTGCTCCATCGCGGCGTCGGACAGGCGCTTGACTTCCACGCCGAGCTGGCGCGCGCTGTGCAGCAGGAAATGGCGGGCGAGCAGCGGGATGTCCTCGCGCCGGTCCTTGAGCGAGGGCAGCCGGATGCGGATGACGTTCAGCCGGTGGTACAGGTCCTCGCGGAACGCCCCCTCGCGCACGCGTGCTTCCAGGTTCTGGTGCGTAGCGGCGATCACGCGCACGTTGGTCTTGATGGGCTGGTGGCCGCCGACGCGGTAGAAGCTCCCCTCGGACAGCACGCGCAGCAGGCGCGTTTGCAGGTCGGCCGGCATGTCGCCGATCTCGTCCAAGAACAGCGTGCCGCCTTCCGCCTGCTCGAAGCGGCCGCGGCGCAGCTGCTGCGCGCCGGTGAAGGCGCCGCGCTCGTGCCCGAAGAGCTCGGATTCCAGCAGATCCTTGGGCATGGCGGCCGTATTGATCGCCACGAACGGGCGCGCCGCGCGCGCACTGTGCCGGTGCAGCGCGCGCGCCACGAGCTCCTTGCCGGAGCCGGACTCGCCGGTGATCAGCACGGTCGCGCTCGACTGCGACAGCCGGCCGATGGCGCGAAACACTTCCTGCATGGCGGGCGCCTGGCCGAGGATCTCCGGCGCCTCCGCGGGCGGCTCCGCCGCCAGGCCGTCGCGCTGGCTCTCGTCGAGCGCGCGCCGGATCAGGTCCACGGCCTGGTCGACGTCGAAGGGCTTGGGCAGGTACTCGAAGGCGCCGCCCTGGAACGCGGCGACCGCCGACTCCAGGTCCGAATACGCGGTCATGACGATGACTGGCACCGCGGGGTGCTGCTGCTTGACTGTCTGCAGCAGCTCCAGCCCCGAGGGCCCCGGCATGCGGATGTCGGAAACCAGCACCTGCGGCGGCCCGCTGCGCAAGGCGTGCAGCGCCTCGTCCGCCGACGAGAAGGAATTGAAGGCGATGCCCTCGCGCCCGAGCGCTTTCTCGAACACCCAGCGGATAGAGCGGTCGTCGTCGACGATCCAGACCGGTTTCATGCCAGCGGCAACACGATCCTGAAAACGGTGCGCCCGGGGCGGCTGTCGCACTCGATGACACCCCGGTGGTAGTGAACGAAGGTCTGCGCGAGCGACAGTCCGAGCCCGCTGCCACCGTCCCGCCCCGACACCAGGGGGTTGAAAATCTTCTCCCGGATGTCCTCAGGGACGCCGGGCCCGTCGTCGATCACTTGCAATTCTAGTGCCAGCCTGTGGCGCTGCCGGAGAAGCGTGACCTGGCGGATGGCGCGCGTGCGCAGGGTGATGCGGCCGGGCCGGCCGCTCCCGGCGATGGCCTGTGCCGCGTTGCGCACCACGTTGAGCACCGCCTGGATGAGCTGCTCCTTGTCGCCCTCGAGATCCGGCAGGCTGGGGTCGTAGTCGCAGTCGATCTGCACGGCCTCGCGCGCGAACTCGGCCAGCACGAGGCTGCGCACGCGCTCCAGCACCTCGTGGATGCCCAGGCGCTCGACGCGCGGCTGGCGATGGGGCGTGAGCAGCCGGTCCATGAGCGCCTGCAGCCGGTCGGCCTCCTTGATGATCACCTGCGTGTACTCGCGCAGCTCCGCCCGGTCCAGCTCGTGCTCGAGCAGCTGCGCCGATCCGCGCAGGCCGCCCAGCGGGTTCTTGATCTCGTGCGCGAGGTTGCGGATCAGCTCGCGGGCGGACTGCTGCTCGCTGACCAGCCGCTCCTCGCGCGCCTGGCGCAGCTGCTGCTCGATCGGGCGCAGCTCGGCGAGCAGCGACACGCCGGGCGCCTCGGCGCGCGTCAGCGTGCAGGCGAGGGGCAGGGGCTCGCGGCCCGCGCGCGGGTAGCTCACCGTCTGCGCGGAGTAGTCCCAGTGCGTCACCAGGGTGTCGGACAGCGCCTTCTCCAGCGCCGGGTCGGACGCGAACAGCTGCGCAAAGGGCTGGCCGATGAGGCTCTTCGCGCTCGCGCCCAGCAGGTTCTCGGCCGTGGGGTTGACGTAGCGCACGACCTGCTGTTCGTCGAGCACGAGCACCGCGGTCGCCAGCAGCTCGAGCCCGGGGAAGGACGCGGCCATCGGTCAGGCCGCCGGGCTCACCGGTACAGGATGGTCAGCTCGCGCCTGAGCGATTCGATGTTCTTCTCGTGAAGCTCCACGGCGTCCTTGTACTTCTGCAGGCGCTCGAGGACGCGCGCGTAGTTGCGCTCGTCGCCGTAGCGCACGGACTCCTGTTCCTCCAGCTCGTTGCGCGCCTGCGCGAGCAGCTTTTCCTCCTGCGACAGCTCGCGCTCCAGGATCTCGCGCTGGCGCTCCCGGGCGCTGGCGCGCGACTGCGAGTCTTCCCTCGGAAACGCCGTCGCCGCGGGCTTGGACGCCGGCTTGGCATTGCTCGCGGGCGCGGGCACGACCTGTACGCGCGTCTGCCGGATGATGCGGCAGTCCTTGCCGGTCGTGTCCTCGCGCAGGTTGGTGACGTGCGTGCGGCCCTCCTTGTCGCGGCAGCTCCAGATCGTGCCTTCGGCGGCGCCCTGCGCCCGCGCGAGCACCGGCAGGAGGGCCGGCACGATCAGCAACAGCAGCAAAAATCGGCGCACGATCAATAACATACCAGAAATGAAACGGGGACGGGCAAGCCCGTCCCCGCGACATCGTGCGAGATTGTGTGGAGCTCAGGACGAGTAGTACATGTCGAACTCGACCGGATGCGTCGTCATGCGGAAGCGCGTCAATTCCTCTTCCTTGAGTGCCATGTACGACGCGAGGAAATCGTCGGAGAACACGCCACCTTTCGTGAGGAACGCGTGGTCCTTCTCCAGGCTCGCCAGCGCCTCTTCGAGCGACGCGCACACGTGCGGCACCTTGGCGGCCTCTTCGGGCGGCAGGTCGTACATGTTCTTGTCGATCGGGTCGCCCGGATGGATCTTGTTCTGCACGCCGTCCAGGCCGGCCATCAGCATGGCCGCGAACGCGAGGTAGGCGTTGGCGGTCGGATCCGGGAAGCGCACCTCCACGCGACGCGCCTTGGGGTTGGACACATACGGGATGCGGCAGGACGCCGAGCGGTTCTTCGCCGAGTAGGCGAGGTTGATCGGCGCCTCGAATCCCGGCACGAGGCGCTTGTAGCTGTTGGTGCCCGGGTTGGTGATGGCGTTCAGCGCCTTGGCGTGCTTGATGATGCCGCCGATGTAGTACAGCGCGAATTCGGACAGGCCCGAGTAGCCATTGCCGGCGAAGAGATTGGTGCCGCCCTTCCATACCGACTGGTGCACGTGCATGCCCGAGCCGTTGTCGCCCACCACGGGCTTGGGCATGAAGGTCGCCGTCTTGCCGTACGAGGCCGCGACGTTCCACACCGTGTACTTGAGGATCTGCATCCAGTCGGCGCGCTGCACGAGCGGCGCGAAGCGCGTGCCGATCTCGCATTGGCCGGCAGCCGCCACCTCGTGGTGGTGCACCTCGACCTCGACGCCCTGCTGCTCGAGCGCGAGGCACATGGCGTTGCGCACGTCCATCAGGCTGTCCTGCGGTGGCACGGGAAAATAGCCGCCCTTCACCGGCGCGCGATGCCCCATGTTGCCCGACTCATAGTCGGTGCCCGTGGACCAAGGCGCTTCTTCCGACTTGATCTTGACGAAGCAGCCGGACATGTCCACGTTCCAGGTCACGCCGTCGAAGATGAAGAACTCGGGTTCCGGGCCGAAGTAGGCCACGTCGCCCAGCCCCGTGGACTTCAGATACGCCTCGGCGCGCCTGGCGATGCCGCGCGGGCAGCGGTCATACGGCTTGCCGTCGGTCGGCTCGAACACGTCGCAGCTGATGTTGAGCACCGCCTCGTCCGCGAAAGGGTCCATGCGCGCGCTCGACGGATCGGGCATCAGCAGCATGTCGGAGGCCTGGATGCCTTTCCAGCCCGCGATCGACGAGCCGTCGAAGGCGTGCCCCGACTCGAACTTGTCCTTGGTGAAATGCTTGATCGGCACCTGCACGTGCTGCTCCTTGCCGCGCGTGTCGGTGAAGCGGAAGTCGACGAACTTGACCTCCTTGTCCTTCGCCATCTTCAAGACGTCATCCGCCGTCATGGCCATCTGAGAATCTCCTGAGTTTGTGCAATGGGAGGTGGCCGCAATTGCCGGCCGATCGCGCTGGTTGGAGCAGATTCCATGCCACGAGGCGGGCTCCCCGTTTCCGCCTCTGCCGCGCCATGCTGCGGGAATTCTAATGGAAGCAAAGGCACGGTGTTGGTGCATTTTGGGGCGGTCGGCACCAGCGCGGTGCGTCTCATGCACTGCCGTTGGACTCCTATAATGCGTAGCAGCAATGGCCACTGATATCGACGTCGGCCCGATCAAGCGGCGCGCCGAAGAACGAAAGCGCGAGCTTGGGTTGCCCTATGCGGGAGCTCTGACCCCGGCGGAGGCCAATGTGCTGATGCAGTCTGGTGCGAAGCTGGTCGACGTGCGCACCAGGCCCGAGGTCCTGTACGTCGGCCGCGTGCCGGGGAGCGTGCTCGTCGAATGGCAAACCTACCCCGGCAACGCGCCGAACCCCGATTTCCTGGCGCAGCTCTCCCGGGAAGTCGAGCGAGGAGACACGCTGATGTTCCTGTGCCGGTCGGGCCACCGATCGCACTGGGCAGCGGCCGCCGCCGCCGATGGGGGCTGGCCGGACTCCTACAACGTTCTCGAGGGATTCGAGGGCGACAAGGACCCCGCGCAGCAGCGCGGTCACCTGAACGGCTGGCGCAAGGCCGGCCTGCCCTGGGTGCAGGGCTAGAACCCGCTCCAGCGCACTGCGCCCGTGTAGGCGGTCGCGAGCACGGCGAGGCCGAACGCGATGCGATACCACGCGAACGGCCGGAAGTCGTGCGTGGCGACGTAGCGCACCAGCCAGCGGATCACGACGAACGCCGAGACGAAGGACATCGCCAGTCCGACGGCGAACATGTCCAGGTCCGCGACGGAAAAGAGCGCGCGATGCTTCCACAGGTCGTAGCCGCCTGCGGCGACCAGCGTCGGCACCGCGAGAAAGAAGGAGAACTCGGTCGCCGCGGGCCGCGACAGGCCGAACAGCATGCCGCCGATGATGGTCGCGCCCGAGCGCGACGTGCCCGGGATGAGCGCGAAGCATTGCGCGATGCCCACCTTCAGCGCGTCCTGCCAGATCATCGCGCGCGTCGACTCGATGCGCGCCGCGCGCGGCCGGCGCTCGACCAGCAGGATGATCACCCCGCCGACGATGAACGCGAGCGCCACCGGCACCGGCGAGAACAGGAACTGCTTGATCGCGCCGCCAAAGGCAAGGCCGAGCACGGCAGCCGGCACGAACGCCACGACGAGGTTGCGCCACAACGCGGGATCCACGGCGAAGAAGCGCGCGCGGTACTCCCACAGCACCGCGAGCATCGCGCCGGTCTGGATGGCGACGTGGAACACCTTGGCCTGCTCGCCGTTGAAGCCGAGCAGGTCGCCGGCCAGGATCAGGTGTCCCGTGCTCGAGATCGGCAGGAACTCGGTCAACCCTTCGACGATGCCGAGGATGAAGGCTTGGAGCAGGGAGTCCATGAGAAGGGGGTCTGACCCTATTTTTCTACAAACGCGCGGATCGCGGGCCAGAAGCGCGCATCGGCGTCGGTCTCGTTGTGCCCGGCGTGCGGCAGCTGCTCCTTGCGCTTGGGCCCTCGCCACGCGGCGAACAGCCGCTCCGCGTGCTCCGGCGGGATCACCTCGTCGCGCCCGGCGATCAGGCACAGCAGCGGCGTGTCCATGCGCGGCGCGAGCGCGAGCGAGTCGAACGGGTGCTTCAGCATCCAGCGCACCGGCAGGAACCAGTAGTAGCGCTGCGCCACCGCGGCCAGGCTGTCGAACGGCGTCGCCAGGACCAGGCCGGCCAGACGGCGTTCGGCGGCGAGCGCCACCGCGACGCCGCTGCCGAGGCTGCGGCCGAAGGCGAACATGCGCCCGGCGTCCACGCCGGGGAGCTTCGCTGCGTGGTCGTAGACCATGAGCGCATCGGCAACCAGTGCCTTCTGCGACGGCGCGCCTTCGCTCAGCCCGTAGCCGCGGTAGTCGAGCAGGAACCAGGACACGCCCGGCGCCTCGGCGCGCGCCGCCTCCAGCATCCAGGACACTTCTTCCGCGTTGCCGCCGAAATACAGCACCAGCGTCGGTCCGGACTTCAGGTGCCACGCGTGCACGCGGGTGCCGTCCGCCGCGGTGAGCCACACCTGCGCCACGTCCGCCTGGCGCGCAAGCTGCGCGCGCCGGCCTTCGGCGAGCGGCTGGCGCTGGAAGATCAGCGCGTCCTGCGCGAGATAGACGAGCAGCGGCACGCCGATCGCGACCGCCACGACGACCTTGAGCAGCGTCGCGCTCAGGCCTTGTGGTACAGCGCGGCGCCCTTGCGGACGAACTCCACCGACTTTTCCTTCATGCCGTGCTCGACGTAGTCGCGCACGTCCTGCGTGATCTTCATCGAGCAGAAGTGCGGCCCGCACATCGAGCAGAAGTGCGCCACCTTCATCGAGTCCTTGGGCAGCGTCTCGTCGTGGAAGTCCTTCGCGGTGTCCGGATCCAGGCCCAGGTTGAACTGGTCGGCCCAGCGGAACTCGAAGCGCGCCTTGGACAGCGCGTTGTCGCGCACCTGCGCGCCGGGGTGCCCCTTGGCGAGGTCGGCCGCGTGCGCCGCGATCTTGTAGGCGATGATGCCGTCCTTCACGTCCTTCTTGTTCGGCAGCCCGAGGTGCTCCTTGGGCGTGACGTAGCACAGCATCGCCGTGCCGTACCAGCCGATCTGCGCGGCGCCGATCGCGCTCGTGATGTGATCGTAGCCGGGCGCGATGTCGGTGGTCAGCGGCCCCAGCGTGTAGAACGGCGCCTCGCGGCAGGCGGCGAGCTGGATGTCCATGTTCTCCTTGATGAGCTGCATGGGCACGTGCCCCGGCCCCTCGATCATCACCTGCACGTCGTGCTTCCAGGCGACGTCGGTGAGCTCGCCGAGCGTGCGCAGCTCCGCGAGCTGCGCCTCGTCGTTGGCGTCGTAGACCGAACCGGGCCGCAGGCCGTCGCCCAGGGAAAAGGCGACGTCGTAGGCCTTCATGATCTCGCAGATCTCCTCGAAGTGCATGTAGAGAAAGCTCTCCTCGTGGTGCGCGAGGCACCACTTGGCCATGATCGAGCCGCCGCGCGACACGATGCCGGTCATCCTCTTCGCGGTAAGCGGCACGTAGCGCAGCAGCACCCCGGCGTGGATGGTGAAGTAGTCCACGCCCTGCTCGGCCTGCTCGATCAGTGTGTCGCGGTAGACCTCCCAGGTGAGGTCCTCCGCCTTGCCGTCCACTTTCTCCAGGGCCTGGTAGATCGGCACCGTGCCGATCGGCACGGGCGAGTTGCGCACGATCCATTCGCGCGTCTCGTGGATGTGCTTGCCGGTGGAAAGATCCATCACCGTGTCCGCGCCCCAGCGGATCGCCCACGTCATCTTCTCGACTTCCTCGCCGATGCCCGAGGACACGGCCGAGTTGCCGATGTTGGCGTTCACTTTCACCAGGAAGTTGCGGCCGATGATCATCGGCTCGGATTCCGGGTGGTTGATGTTGGAAGGGATGATGGCGCGCCCGCGCGCCACTTCGTCGCGCACGAACTCGGGCGTGATGCGCTCCGGGATCGAGGCGCCGAAGGCTTCGCCGCGATGCTGCTTCAGAAGGAGCTCGAGCATCTTCTCCCCCGTCTTGCCGCCCGCCCTGAGGCTCTCGGCGTACTTCTCGCGCTGCAGGTTCTCGCGGATGGCGATGAACTCCATCTCCGGCGTGACGATGCCCTTGCGCGCGTAGTGCATCTGCGTGACGTTCATGCCGCGCCGCGCGCGGCGCGGCGCGCGCTTCAGGTTGAAGCGCAGCTCGGCGAGCTTCGGGTCGTTCAGGCGCTCGATGCCGTAGCGCGACGACGGCCCCGGCAGCACCTCGCAGTCGCGGCGCTCCTCGATCCACGCCTGGCGCAGCGGCGCGAGGCCGGAGCGGATGTCGATGCGCGCCGCGGGGTCGGTGTAGGGGCCGGAGCAGTCGTACACGTAGACGGGCGGGTTTGCTTCGCCGCCGAACATGGTCGGCGTGTCGGCCTGCGCGACCTCGCGCATCGGCACGCGCAGGTCCGGGCGCGAGCCCTGGACGTAGACCTTCCTCGAGTTGGGCAAAGGCTGCACCGCCGCCTCGTCGACGTGGGCGGTGGCCGCGAGGAACTTCGGATTGGCGTTCATCGTCGCTTCCTTCGGCGGGATTACCCGCATCAGGTTCAAAGGGTTTCTCTCACCCGCGCCGCGCGCGAACTCGCAACGGCGAAGGACCCCTGCGGAAGGGAACTACGCTACTGCAAAGCGCCGCCGGAAACAAGGAATGCTCCGGGATGCGCTGCGTGCAACCTGCAGGTCGACGGGCTGGACGCGCGTGCGCCTGACGCGCGTCGCCACCGCATCGCGGCCGCCATTCTGGGAACGTGTTCGCCCACTTTCGAGGGTGCAGCAGTGCGCTCCATTGGCGTTGCCGACCGACTGCTCGGCCTCGCGCATGCGCGATTGCGCTTCCACGCCATTTCCGCTGGCTCGCACCGCCGACGCTTCAGAAACGCCCCCCAGGGCACTGGTTCTCGCACGCCCGGGTATGAACGAATTCCAGAAACATTAATGCAACCAAGTGGATACAAGAAATCCCAGGGTCTCTATTGACTTCTGACTGACGGTCAGTCGAGAATTACCGACCATCAGTCAGTTAAGAGAGCCTCGCCCATGATCATCAAGGCCCGCGCTGTGAGCGCGGAAGACAAGCTGGAGCGGCGCAACGAGATCCTCGACGCCGCGCAGCGTCTGTTCCACGAGAATCCCGAAGGCTTCGGCAGCATGGACGCGCTTGCCGAGGCCGCGCGCGTCGGCAAGGGCACGCTGTACCTGTACTTCCGCAGCAAGGAGGAAGTGCTGGTTGCGCTGCACGAGCGCAACGCCGGCGAGTTCTTCGCGACGCTGCTCGAGCGCGTGGAGCGCGACCCGGCGTTCGACCTCGACGCGATGATCGCGCTGGTCACGGACCGCTTGCTCGCCTCGCCCGTGTTTCCGCGCGTCGGCTCGCTCGTGTGCGGCAATCTCGAGCGCATGCCCGAGGGCGCCGTGCGCGATTTCAAGGCCACCATCGCCGCGGGACACGAGCAGATCGGTCCCAAGCTCGATGGCGCGCTCGGCCTCGCCGACGGCGAGGGCGCCCGGCTCATGCAATACAGCTACGCCCTCATGCTCGGCCTGTGGCACCTCACCTGCTCGCACACCGCGACCGCGGAGCTGGGCGGCGGCGGCGTGCTGCTCAGCGACTACGCCACCGAGGTGCGCCACGCGCTGAGGCAGTTGTGGGTGGGTGCCAAGCAGATCGCCCCCCGAAACGCATCCCCGCAGGAGAAGACCCGATGAACGCCGCCCGAATCTCCACGCTCGGTGTTGCCGCGCTGCTGCTCGCCGCCGGCTGCGCCCAGGAAACCGCCAAGCCTGAGGTGGTGCGCCCGGTGCGCACCGTCACCGTGAATGCCTCCGGCGCCGAAGCCTGGACGCTGCCGGGCGACGTGCGCGCGCGCTACGAAACGCGCCTCGCCTTCCGCCTGCCTGGCCAGATGATCGAGCGCCGCGTCGAGGTCGGGCAGCGTGTGGCCGCGGGCCACGTGATCGCAACCATCGATGGGCGCGACGCCGGCCTCGCCGAGTCGCAGGCGCGCGCACAGCTCGCGCAAGCCGAATCGCAGGCGGCGCTGGCGGAGGCCGACCTGAAGCGCTTCGCCGAGCTGCGCAACCGCAACTTCATCAGCCAGGCCGAGTACGACCGCCGCGAGGCGCAGGCGCGCCAGGCGCGCGAGCAGGTCGTGGCGGTGCGCGCGGCCGCCATGCAGGCGTCCAACCAGGTCGGCTATACCGTGCTCACCGCACCGCACGCCGGCGTCATCACGGCGCTGGAGGCCGAGTCCGGGCAGGTGCTCGCCGCCGGGCAGACCGTGGCACGCCTCGCGCGGCCGGAGGAGCTGGAGATCGCGGTCAGCGTTCCCGAGCACCGGCTGCGCGACTTCACGCGGCGCACGCAGTACCTGGTCAGCCTTTGGTCCGCCCCCGGCGTCAGCTACCCCGGCCGCCTGCGCGAGATCTCGCCGGTTGCGGACCCGGCGACCCGCACCTACGCGGCGCGCATCGCGGTCAAGGGCGAGGATTCGCGGCTGGGCATCGGCATGACCGCCGAGCTGCGCGTGCTGGGCGGAGGCGGTGCCGCGCCCCGGCTGCCGGTGAACGCCGTGTTCCACCGCGACGGCAAGCCTGCCGTCTGGATCGTGAAGAACGGGCAGGTCGAGCTGGTGACCGTGTCGACCGGCGAGATTCACGGCAACGAGGTCGCCATCACCGCGGGCCTCGAATCCGGCGAGCGCGTGGTGACCGCCGGCGTCAACCGGCTCGAGCCGGGCCAGCGCGTGGCGCTGCTCGAGGACGCGAAGCTCGCGGCGCGCGCGCCATGACCGCCGATGCCCGGCCGGGCTTCAACCTGTCGGCCTGGGCGCTGCGCCACCGCACGCTCACGCTCTTCTTCCTGCTGCTGTTCACGCTCGCCGGCGTGCTCGCCTACGCCACGCTCGGCCTGAAGGAGGAGCCGGAGTTCAAGTTCAAGGTGATGGTCGTGCGCGTGCTGTGGCCGGGCGCCACCGCCGAGGAAATCGAGCAGCAGGTCACCGACAAGCTGGAAAAGAAACTGCAGGACACCCCGCACCTCGATTACCTGAGGAGCTATTCGCGCCCAGGGGAGTCGGTGATCTTCGTCAACCTCGAGGGCTCGACGCGCGCCAAGGCGGTCGACGACACCTGGTACCAGGTGCGCAAGAAGGCCACCGACGTGCGTCCCGAGCTGCCCGCGGGTGTGATCGGGCCGTTCTTCAACGACGAGTTCGGCGACACCTACACCAATATCTACGCGTTGACCGGCGACGGATTCGGCTATGCCGAGGTGAAGGACTACGCCGAGCTGCTGCGCGCCGAACTGCTGCGCGTCCCCGGGGTCGAGAAGGTGGACCTGCTCGGCGTGCAGGAAGAGCGCGTCTACGTCGAGTACTCGCACCAGAAGCTCGCCACGCTCGGCATCGACCCGCAGCAGCTGTTCGGCGCGCTCGCGCAGCAGAACCGCATCGCCCCCGCCGGACGCGTGGATACCGGCAGCGCCAACCTGCAGGTGCGCGTCAGCGGCGGGTTCGAGTCGCTCGCCGACATCGAGTCGGTGGCCCTGCGCGCCAACGGACGCTCGTTCCGCCTGGGCGACGTCGCCACGGTGCGGCGCGGCTACGCCGATCCACCGGGCGCGCAAATGCGCCACCAGGGTCGCGAGGCGATCGGCGTGGCGGTCACGATGAGCGCCGGCGGCGACGTGGTGAGCCTGGGCCGCGGGCTGGATGCCGCCACCGCCACGCTCGCCGCACGCCTGCCCGTGGGGATCGAAGTGCACACGGTGGCCGACCAGCCGCAGGCGGTGCGCCGCTCGTCCGGGGAGTTCCAGCGCACGCTGGGCGAGGCGCTCGCCATCGTGCTGGCGGTGAGCTTCCTGTCGCTAGGACTGCGCACCGGGCTGGTGGTCGCGCTCACCGTGCCGATCGTGCTCGCCATGACCTTCCTCGGCATGACGCTCGCCGGCATCGAGCTGCACCGCATCTCGTTCGGCGCGCTGATCATCGCGCTCGGGCTGCTGGTGGACGACGCCATGATCGCGGTGGAGATGATGGCGCGCAAGCTCGAGGAAGGCATGGACAAGCTCGCCGCGGCGAGCTACGCGTACGCGCATACCGGCTTCCCGATGCTGACCGGCACGGCGATCACCGCAGCCGGCTTCATGCCGATCGGGCTGTCCAGCTCCACGGCCTCGGAGTACACCGGGTCGATCTTCTGGGTGACGCTGATCGCGCTCGCCATCTCCTGGGTGGTCGCCGTCACGTTCACCCCCTACCTCGGCACGCTCGTGCTGCGCGAGCAGCGCGCGGCGGGCACCCACGCGGCGTACGAGACGCGCTTCTATCGGCGCCTGCGCGCCGTCATCGAATGGTGCATCGCGCATCGCTGGCAGACGATCGGCCTGACGCTGGCGGCGTTTGCCGTGTCGCTCGCCGCATTCCAGCTCGTGCCCAAGCAGTTCTTCCCGAGCTCGAACCGGCCCGAGATGATCATCGGCCTGCGCCATAGCGAGGACACCGCGCAGCCGGTCACCGAGGCGAACGTCAGACGCGTCGAGGCGCTGCTCGCGGCCGACCCCGACGTGGCGCAGGCGACCTCGTATATCGGGCGCTCGAGCCCGCGCTTCTACCTGCCGCTGCTGCAGGAGGAGTTCGCCTCGCCGAACTACGCCGAGATCGTCGCGGTGGCCACCGACTCGCGCGCGCGCGAGCGCGTCATGGATCGGCTGCGCGAGGAGTTCGCGCGCGATTTCGCGGACGTGCGCGCGCGCATCGAGCGCCTGCCGAACGGCCCGCCCGTCGGCTACCCGGTGCAGTTCCGCGTGAGCGGGGCGGACCCCGCGGTCGCGGCGCGCCTGGCCGAGGACGTGGCTCGCGTGGTGCGCGCGCACCCCGCCACGGTCGACGTCAACCTCGACTGGTTCGAGCGCCAGCGCGCGCTGCGGCTCGTGGTCGACCAGGACAAGGCGCGCGCGCTCGGCCTGACCAGCGCGCAGATCCGCGAGGCGCTCGCCGCCTCGCTCTCGGGCGCGACCGTCACCGCCCTGCGCGAAGGCGACCGCAGCATCGAGGTCGTGGCGCGCGCGCGCGCCGAGGAGCGCACGCTCGCCGGCGCGGTGGCCGACATCGCGCTGCCCACCGCCTCGGGCCGGTTCGTGCCGGTAGCGCAGGTGGCGCGCATCGAGCTCGCGCTGGAGGAAGCGCGCACCTGGCGGCGCGACCGGCTGCCCACCGTCACGGTGCGCGCCGACGTGCTCGAGGGCGTGCAGGCTCCGGACGTCACCGAAGCGCTGCTGCCGCAGCTCGCGCCGATCCGCGCGCAGCTGCCGCCCGGCTATTACCTGGACGCCGGCGGCGCCTGGCACGAGAGCCGCACCAACGAGGGCGCCATCCAGGGCGTGTTCCCGGTCATGATCCTGGTCGTGATCACGCTGCTCATGCTGCAGCTGCAGAGCTTTTCCAAGACCGCGATGGTATTGCTCACCGCGCCGCTCGGCATGATCGGCGTGGTCGCGGCGCTGCTCGCCTTCCGCGCGCCGATGGGCTTCGTCGCCCAGCTCGGCATCATCGCGCTGTTCGGCATGATCATGCGCAACTCGGTGATCCTCGTCGACCAGATCCGCCAGGACATCGATGCCGGCCACGATCCCTGGACGGCGATCCGCGAGTCCGCGGTGCGGCGCTTCAGGCCGATCATGCTGACCGCCGCCGCCGCGGTGCTGGCCATGATCCCGCTCACCCGCAGCGAGCTGTGGGGGCCGATGGCCATGGCCATCATGGGCGGCCTGATCGTGGCGACGGTGCTGACCGTGCTTTTTGTACCGGCCCTGTACGCCGCCTGGTACCGGGTCCGGCGGCCGGGTACGCTAGAATCGCGTTCCGCCGTACCCTCGACGATGCACGCGCCCGCCGCGACCTCAGCCTAGCGATGAACCTCGAACAGGCCCGCGCCAACATGGTGGAGCAGCAGATCCGCCCCTGGGAGGTGCTCGACCAGGCGGTGCTCGACCTGCTGTACACGGTGCCGCGCGAGGAGTTCGTGCCCGCCGCCTACCGCAATCTCGCGTTCGCCGACATGGAGATCCCGATCGGCGAGGGCGAGCGCATGATGGCGCCGAAGATCGAAGCGCGGCTGCTGCAATCGCTCGCGCTCGGCAAGACCGACCGCGTGCTGGAGGTCGGCACCGGCAGCGGCTACCTCACCGCGCTGCTCGCGCGCTCGGCGGCGCACGTGCATTCGCTCGAGATCCGCCCGGCGCTCGCCGCGTTCGGCCGCGCCAATCTCGAGCGCCAGGCCGTGGACAACGTCACCCTGGAGATCGGCGACGGCGCGCGCGGCGACCCCAAGCGCGCCCCCTACGACGCGATCGTCCTCACCGGCTCCACGCCGGTGCTGCCGGCCACGCTGCGCGAGCAGCTCGCGCCGGGCGGCCGGCTGTTTGCGGTGGTCGGCGAGCCGCCGATCATGGTGGCGCGCCTCGTCACCTGCGCGGCGCCCGGCACCTACGGCGCGGTGAACCTGTTCGACACGCTGCTCGCGCCGCTGGTCAATGCCGAGCGCGCGCCGCAGTTCCGCTTCTAGCGCGCATGCGCCAGCTCTCGCCCGAAGACCTCGCCGCCTGGCTTGCCGATCCGGCGCGCGAGCACCCCGTGCTGCTCGACGTGCGCGAGCCTTGGGAATTCCGTACCTGCCACATCGCCGGCGCACAGCACGTGCCGATGAACGAGCTGCCGCGCCGCCTCGAGGAGCTCGATCCGGCGTCCGAGGTTGTGGCCATCTGCCACCACGGCGTGCGCAGCATGCACGTCGTGCACTACCTGTCCCGGCAGGGATTCGAGCGCGTCTACAACCTCGCCGGCGGCGTCGACGCCTGGGCGCGGTCCGTCGACCCGGCCATGCCCGTCTACTGAGCTCCCGACCGACCCCATGATCCGACGCCTCGCCATCGCCATGCTCGCCAGCGCCCCGCTTGCCGCGGGCGCGGAGAACCTGCTGCAGGTGTACCAGGACGCTCGCGGCTACGACGCGCAGCTCGCCGCCGCGCGCCAGGCGGCGCTCGCAGGCCAGGAGCGCATCACGCAGGGCCGCGCGTTGCTGCTGCCGAGCCTCAACCTGACCGCCAACGCCGCGCGCTCGAACCTCGAATCCGATTCCAAGAACGTGACGGTCCAGCCGAGCTACGAGCGCACCGTGGACACCTACGGCTACTCGCTCACCTTCACGCAGCCCATCTACCGCCGGCAGAACTGGCTCCAGGCGGACCAGGGCGAGCTGCAGGCGAGGCAGGCCGAGCTGCAGTACAACCAGGCGCACCAGGATCTCATCCTGCGTACCGCGCAGGCCTATTTCGACGTGCTCGCCGCGCAGGACACGCTCGCGCTGGTGCGCGCGCAGAAGGCGGCCATCCAGGAGCAGCTGGCGCAGGCCAAGCGCAACTTCGAGGTCGGCACCGCCACCATCACCGACACCCACGAAGCGCAGGCGCGCTACGACCTGTCGGGGTCGCAGGAGATCTCCGCGGAGAACGAGGTCGAGGCGCGCGCGCGGCAGCTGCAGCTGATCACCGGCAAGGAGTACCCGCAGCTCAAGCCGCTGCGCTCCGACGTCAAGGTCTCCGGGCCCGAGCCCAAGGACATGCAGAGCTGGGTGAGCCTCGCGGAGAAGCAGAACTATACGGTGCTCATCCAGGAAGCGGCGCTGGAGATTGCGCGCCTGGAAACCAAGAGGAACGCCGCGGGCCACCAGCCGACGCTCGACCTGGTAGCGAGCCACAACTACACGTCGCAGACCGGCTCGCAGCTCTCGGGCATCGGCAGCTACCTGACCAACGACCAGGTGAGCCTGCAGTTCGCGCTGCCGCTGTACCAGGGCGGCGGCATCAGCTCGCGCGAGCGCGAGGCGGCCTACAACATGGAGCGCACGCGCCAGGAGATGGAGAACGCGCGCCGCACCGCCACGCTGGTCACGCGCCAGGCCTACCTGCTGGTGATCAACGGCATCTCCCAGGTGGGCGCGCTCGAGCAGGCGCTCGTTTCGTCGGAAAGCGCGCTGCAGTCCAACCGCCTCGGCTACGAAGTCGGCGTACGCATCAATATCGACGTGCTGAACGCGCAGCAGCAGGTGTTCTCCACCCGCCGCGACCTGGCGCTGGCGCGCTACAACACCATCACCAGCCAGCTGCGCCTGAAGGCGGCGGCCGGCGCGTTGCGCGAGGAAGACATCGAGGTGGTCAACCGGGCGCTGCTGCCGTAAGCAGGCGCTGGCAGACTTCCAGATGCCGCGCGGTCGCGCCGCGATGCCGCGCGCAAAGACGCCTGCCCGCCTCGCCCATGCGCGCGCGGCGCGCCGGGTCCGCGAGCAGCGCGCGGGCAACGGAGAGCGCGGCGGCTGCGTCTTCCGCCTGCACCGCCGCCTGTGCGCGCACCGCGAGCCGCGTGACGTCGGCGAAGTTGTACATGTGCGGCCCGGTCACCACCGGCACGCCCGCCGCGCAGCCCTCGATCAGGTTCTGCCCGCCGAGCGGCGCGAAGCTGCCGCCGATCACCACCACGTCGGCGAGCGCGTAGTAGAACGCCATCTCGCCCATCGTGTCGCCGAGGTACAGGCGCCCCCCGGCGTGCGGCGCCTCGCCCAGGCTGCGGCGCGCCGCGCCGAAGCCCATGCGCGCGGCGATCGCCGCCACCGCATCAAAGCGCCTCTGGTGCCGTGGCACCAGCACGATCAGCGTGTCCTCGCCGAGCCCCGCGCACTGCGCGAGCAACGCTTCCTCCTCGCCATCGCGCGTGCTGGCGAGCAGCAGCACCTTGCGGTCGCCCAGCGAGGCCTTGAAGGCCCGGCCCTCTTCGGCCTTGCCCGGATCCGGCTCGATGTCGAACTTCAGGCTACCCGCGACCGAGACCTCCCGCGCGCCGAGCAGACGCAGCCGCCGCGCATCCGCCGGTCCCTGGGCGCAGGCGGCGGCGAGCGCCGCGAACGCCGGGCGCGACAATCCGGGAAGCCGCCGGTAGGCGCGCGCCGAGCGCTGCGACATGCGCGCGTTGGCGAGCAGCACCGGCACCCCGTACGCGCGGCAGGCCTGCAGCAGGTTCGGCCAGATCTCGGTTTCCATCATGATGCCGAGGCGCGGGCGGAAGTGCTCGAGGAAGCGGCGCAGCGCGGCCGGGGTGTCGTAGGGCAGCCAGGCGAGCAGCACCGATTCGCCGAACACCTGCTTGGCGGTGTCGCGCCCCGCGGCCGTCAGGCAGGTGACGAGCACGTCGTGATCGGGATACTCGCGTTGCAGCGCGTGCACGAGCGGCGCGCTGGCGCGCGCCTCGCCCACCGACACCGCGTGCACCCAGAAGAGCTTTTCCCTCGGCGCGAGCGCGCTGTGGCCGAAGCGCTCGGCGATGTGCGCGCGGTAGCCGGGCTCGCGCCGCCCGCGCCACCACAGGCGCACGAGGATCCACGGGAGCGCGGCATGCAGCAGCAGCGTGTAGAGCGTGCGCAAGGTGCCCTATCATAAGAGATAGGCCAAGCCCCCATGCGCGTCCTCGTCACCGGCTGCGCCGGATTCCTCGGCATGCACTGCGCGCAGCGCCTGCTCGCGCGTGGCGACGAGGTGTTCGGCGCCGACAGCCTCTCGCCTTACTATTCCGTCGAGCTGAAGCGCGATCGCCTGCGGCGGCTCGAAGCCGACGCGGCGTTCCGCTTCGAGCCGCTCGACCTCGCGCAGGGCGAGCCGCTCGCGCGTTTCTTCGACGCGGTGCGCCCCGAGCGCGTGCTGCATCTCGCCGCGCAGCCGGGCGTGCGCTACTCGCTCGAGAATCCGGCGTCCTACGTCCAGTCGAACCTCGTCGCCTTCGCCAACCTGCTGGAGTGCTGCCGCCGCCGGCCGCCGCAGCATCTGGTCTACGCCTCCAGCTCCAGCGTGTACGGGGTGAACCCGAAGCTCCCCTGGACGGAAAGCGATCGCGTGGACCAGCCCATCAGCCTGTACGCGGCGACCAAGAAGGCCAACGAGCTGATGGCGCACGTCTACAGCCACCTGCACGGCCTGCCGACCTCCGGGCTGCGCTACTTCACCGTGTACGGGCCCTGGGGCCGGCCCGACATGTCGCCGATGCTCTTCGCGCGCGCCATCCTGGAAGGAACGCCGATCCAGGTGTTCAATCACGGCGACATGCGCCGCGACTTCACCTACGTCGACGACGCCGTGGAGGCGACCATGCGCGTGCTCGAGCGGCCGCTCGCCGCGACGCCCCCGGCGCGCGTGCTCAACGTCGGCAACCGGCAGCCCGTGCCGCTGCTCGAGTACATCGCGCTGCTCGAGCGCGCCCTGGGCCGCACCGCGGTGAAAGAGATGAAGCCGATGCAGCCTGGCGACGTGCCGGCCACCTACGCCGACACGCGCGCGCTCGAGGAACTGACGGATTTCGCGCCGGCCACGCCGCTCGCCGAAGGCCTCGCGCGTTTCGCCGAGTGGGTCAGGCGCTACTACCGCTACGCGTGACGGGCGTGTCGGGCGGCGCGTACTCCGGGAGCCAGGCGCGCAGACGCTCGCGCACCGCTTCCGGTCCCGGGTCGCGCGCCTCGGCGATCCAGCGCAGCACGTCTTCCAGCGGCAGCGGGATCTCGCCCGGCTGCGCCTGCGCCACGCGCAGCTTGGGATGCGGCGTCGGCAGCGTGCGCTCGGCGTCGGCGAGCGGCTCCTCGTAGAGCTTCTCGCCGGGGCGCAGGCCGATGTACTTGATGCCGATTTCCTCCTCCGCGTAGCCGCTCAGCATGATCATCTGGCGCGCAAGGTCGGCGATCCTCACCGGCTCGCCCATGTCGAGCACGTAGATCTCGCCGCCCCGCCCCATCATCGCCGCCTGCAGCACGAGCTGCGTCGCTTCCGGGATCGACATGAAGTAGCGCTGGATGTCGGGGTGCGTCACCGTGACCGGGCCGCCGTGCGCGATCTGCTCGCGAAAGCGCGGGATCACGCTGCCGGTCGAGCCGAGCACGTTGCCGAAGCGCACCGTCACGAACTGCGTGGCGCTGCCCGCCGCCGCCGCCTGGCAGGCGAGCTCCGCGAGGCGCTTGGAGGCGCCCATGACGTTGGTGGGATTCACCGCCTTGTCGGTGGACACGAGCACGTACTTGGCCGCGCCCGCATCGCGCGCGGCGCGTGTGGTGACCACCGTCGAGAGCACGTTGTTCGCCACCGCCTGGAACGCGTTACCGCCCTCCATCAGCGGCACGTGCTTGTAGGCCGCCGCGTGGAACACGAGTCGCGGCCGGTAGCGCGCGAACAGGTCCCGCATGCGCGCCTCGGACTTGGCGTCCCCGATCTGCGGCGAAACCACCACGCGGGGATAGCGATCGCTGAATTCCTGCTCGATCGAGTACAGCGCGAACTCCGACAGGTCGACGAGCACGAGGCGGCTGGGCGCGTAGCGCACGATCTGCCGGCAGAGCTCCGCGCCGATCGAGCCGCCGGCCCCCGTGACCAGCACGCAGTGGCCCTCGATCAGGCTGCGCAGGCCGCGGTCGTCCAGCTGCACCGGGTCGCGTCCGAGCAGGTCGTCGAGCTCGACGTTGCGCAACGCCGAGACGCTCACCTTGCCGGAGACCAGGTCGTCGTACGACGGCACCGTCATCACCTTGAGCCCCGCGGCCGTGCACAGGTCGACAGCGAGCTTCCTGCGCCGATGCGAGGCGTCGGGCATGGCGATGATCGCGCGATGCACGCCCAGGCCGAGCGCGACGGCGCCGAGCTGCTCGAGCCCGCCGAGGATCTTCACGCCCTGAATCGCATTGCCGACGCGACCCGCTTCGTCGTCGAGGATGCCCACCACGCGCCATTGCCGGCTCTGCGCGAGCTCGCGCAGCAGCCTTGCCGCCGCGTCGCCGGCGCCGAGCACGAGTACCGGCTGCGCGCGCGGGTGGCGCATCATGCCCAGCAGCGTCCCCTCCTTCCACGCGCGGTAC
>JAOUIL010000023.1 GCA_029883975.1 Betaproteobacteria bacterium | reverse complement strand
TCAAGGAAGCGCAGCAATGAAGACCATCGTCATCGGCGTGATGCCCCAGGAGCAAATCCGGGCGAGGGCGATCGCCATCGCCAAGGTCGAGTGCAAGCCCAAGCCGGGCGAGCAAAGGATCTGGTTCACGTCCATGAAGTCGCTGGCCGAAGTGTTGAGCGATCAGAACCGCGCGCTGCTGAAGGTAATCCGGGAGACCAACCCCGATTCCATGGCGGCGCTGGCCAAGGCCACGGGCCGGCAACCGGGGAATCTGTCGCGCACCTTGAAGACGATGTCGCGCTACGGGCTGGTGGAACTTCAACGAGAAAGGACCCACGTCAGGCCGGTCGTGAAGGCGACCGAGTTCCGGATCCTGGCGGCCGCTTGAGATGGTGTGCTCGCCTGTTTCGCAGAAGAGTCACTGCTGCGCGTCGGGGCAGGGCGGCCGCATGCCATGCTTCGCTACGCAGGGTCGTCTGGCGCCGGCAGATCGTTCGCCGAGAGCGGTGAAAGTCGATAGATCTCGATGGAGACTCTCCACTTCACCGCTCGTCCGGCATCGTGACGGTAAAATAATGGGCGAAAATTTGAGTCAGGACAACAGCTTAAGGTGTTTGATGCCGGCGCTTCTTGGACGCTTCCGCAGCCGACACGGTCGCGAGCCGATGGCGTTGGCGGTCGTCGCGGGAGTCGATAGATGTCGATAGATCTCGAAAGGTCAACTTTCGCCGAACGGGCCGGAAACCCGCGCCAATGCTGACCCCTGACAGGTTGACGGTAAGAATGACGGTAAAAGTCTGCGAGGCAGCGGCGAGTGCCTTACGAATCAACAGCTTAGAGGTCTCGTTGATGATTGAGTGGGAGTAGGCGGCGCTCAGCCGCGATCGACGGCGTCCTTTTCCGCGGGCGCCTCGGCCACCCAGGCGTCGAGCAGGGTGTACGACACTGCCAGGATCACGGGCCCGACGAACAGGCCGAGCAGCCCGAAGGCGAACAGGCCGCCGATGACGCCGGCGAAGATCAGCAGCAGCGGCAGGTCGGCGCCCTTGCGGATCAGGATCGGGCGCAGGACGTTGTCCAGGCTGCCGACGATCACGGTCCACACGAGCAGCGCGAAGAACCACGCGGTGGCGTCCTTCCACCACAGCCAGGCGAGGGCGCACACCAGCACCGGCACCGCGCCGATCTGGGCGAGCGCGAGCATGAACATGATCGCCGTGAGCACCGCCGCGAAGGGAACGCCCGCCACGACGAGGCCGATGCCACCGAGCAGCGACTGCACCAGCGCGGTCACCACCACGCCGATCGCCACGCCGCGGATCGCCTGCCCGGCGAGCAGCACGACGCGGTCGCCGCGTTCGCCCGCCAGGCGCCGGCCGAAGCGGCGCACCCACTGCGCGGCGTCCTCCCCGTTGGCGTACAGGATGGCGCTGACGATGACCGTCAGCAGGAACTGCAGGCTCACCAGCCCGAAGCCCCCGACTTCGGCGGCGAACCAGCGCGTGACCCTGCCGGCGTAGGGCGCGACCGCCTGGGCGAGCTCGGCGAACCCCTTCGTGGCGTAATCGCGCCACAGCGCCGCGGTCTTTTCGCCCACGACGGGAATCTTCTCGACGATGTCCGGAGGCGGCGGCAACCTCACCTCCGCCAGGCCCTTCACCCATCCGGCGATCTCGTCGGCGTTGGCGACGAGCGTGCCGATGGCGGCCGAGAACGGCGCCACGAAGATCAGCAGCAGGGCAACCGTCATCACCGACACCGCCAGCACCCGTTTGCCCCACAGCCGGCGCTGGACGGCGAGCATGACCGACCACGTCGACACGACGATCATGGTCGCCCAGATGATCGCGGCGAGGAACGGCCGCAGGATCCAGAGCGAGGCGGCGATCAGGCCGAAGAGGAACAGCACCGCGAGGACGGTGCGCGCGAGGTCGTGCTTGAAGTCGGGCGGCATGGCGGATTCCGGCGCGAGTGCGCCAATGGTAACCGCGGGTGGCCGGTCGCGCGCGGAGATACAATCGCCCGGCGATGAGCGATGAAGCGTTCATGCGCCGCGCGCTCGAGCTCGCGGCGCGTACCGAGCACGAGGTCCCGGTGGGCGCGCTGGTGGTGCTGGACGGCAGGATCGTGGGCGAGGGCTGGAACCGCCCGCTGTCGACGAGCGATCCCACCTCGCATGCCGAGATCGAGGCGATCCGCGCGGCGGGCAAGGCGACCGGCAACTACCGCCTGCCGGGCGCCACGCTGTACGTGACGCTCGAGCCCTGCACCATGTGCGTCGGCGCCATCTTCCTCGCGCGCATCGCGCGCGTCGTCTACGGCGCGGCGGATCCCAAGGCCGGCGCCGCGGATCTCTTCCTGTCGCGGCACAACTTCCACGCCAGGGCGCAGGGCGGGGTGCTGGCCGAGGAATGCGGCGCCCTGCTCAAGAAGTTCTTCGCGGCGCGCCGATGAAGATCGAGATCGACGTGGCGCGGCAGGAAATGCGCCTGTCGAACGGCAGGCGCTACGCCATCTCCACGGCGAAGAACGGCCCGGGAGAGAAGAACGGCAGCTTCTGCACGCCGCGCGGCCGGCACATCGTGCGGGCGAAGATCGGCGCCGGGCAGCCGCTGGGCGCCGTGTTCGTGCGCCGCCGGCCGACCGGCGAGATCTGGTCTCCGGAACTGCACGCGCGGTACCCGGGGCGCGACTGGATGCTGACGCGCATCCTGTGGCTCTCGGGTTGCGAAGTGGGCAGGAACCGCCTGGGCGACGTGGACACGATGCGCCGCATGATCTATATCCATGGCGCGCCGGACAGCGCCGAGATGGGCAAGCCCGGCTCGCACGGCTGCATCCGCATGCGCAATGCGGACGTCGCCGAGCTCTTCGATCTCGTCCCGCCCTACGCCGAGGTCGAGATCAGGGGCTGAAGCCGCTCGCGGGTGGGCGCCTCGATCACCGCCTTCTCGCAGATGATCGCGGTGATGAGCTCGGCGGGCGTAACGTCGAAGGCGGGGTTCCTGACCGCGACGCCCTGCGGCGCCCAGCGCGCGCCGCGATAACCCGTCACTTCGTCCGCGGGGCGCTCCTCGATCGGGACGCGCGAGCCGTCGGCGATCTTCGCGTCGAAGGTCGAAAGCGGCGCCGCGACGTAGAACGGCAGCCCATGGCGCCTGGCGAGTACGGCAAGCGTGTAGGTGCCGATCTTGTTTGCCGTGTCGCCGTTGGCCGCGATGCGGTCCGCGCCGACGATGACCAGGTCCACTTCCTTGCGGCTCATCAGGTGGCCGGCCATGTTGTCGGTGACCAGCGTGCAGGGGATGCCTTCCTGCATGCACTCCCAAGCGGTCAGGCGGGCCCCCTGCAGGAAGGGCCGCGTCTCGCAGGCGATCACGGAGATCCCCTTGTCGCGCGCCGAGCGCACCACGCCGAGCGCCGTCCCGTGCCCCGCCGTCGCCAGCGCGCCGGTATTGCAGTAGGTAAGGATGCGCGCGCCCTGCGGGATCAGCTGCGCGCCGTTGGCGCCGATCGCGCGACACACCGCGAGGTCCTCGGTGAAGATGGCTTCGGCCTCCGCCCGCTTGTCGCGGGCGCGGCGCATGCGCTCGAGCGCCCAGAATAGGTTCACCGCCGTGGGCCGGCTCTGCGCCAGCACTGCATAAGACGCTTCCTTCGGCTCGAGCGCGATGCCGAAAGCGGCCGCGCAACCGATCGCTGGCGCGCCGCGCACCACCATGTCGTGGATGGCCGTGGCCACCTCGGCGGCAGTGCGGCAGGTGACGTAGACGATCCGGTCGGGCAACAGGCGCTGATCGAGCAGCTCGAGCGCGTCGCCCTTCCAGCGCAGCGCCTCGACCGTCACACGAGCTTCTCGGTGCCGCCGTCCACCGGCACCTGCGCTGCGGTGGTCTTGGCGAAAAGCGCGCCACACATCTCGGCGGCCATCTCGGCGACGTCCTTCGAGGCCACCTCGGTCTTCAGGAGGTTTCTCTTCTTGTATTGCTCTACGGTCATGCTGTAGGCCTTGGCGCGCGAGGCGAGCACCTCTTCGGTCCAGAGCGCCGTGTCGTATACCGAGTCGGGGTGGATCGTGTTGATGCGGATGCCGTCCTTCGCCCATTCGAGCGCTGCCACGCGCGCCAGCTGGTTCAGCGCCGCCTTGGAGGCGGAGTAGGCGGCCGCCCCGGGTCCGGGCGCAGGCACGTTCCTCGACCCGATCACGACGACGCGCCCGCCGCGGGGCGCGAGCTTGAGCAGCGGGTGCGCGGCCTGCATGACCAGTAGGCTCGCCTCGACGTTCACAGTCATCGCGCTGCGCCAAGCGTCGCTCGCGATGCTCTGCACCGGAGCAGAGGAGGGGAAGATGCCGGCGTTCAACACCAGCATGTCCACGCCGCCGAAGCGCTTCACCGCCGCGTCCATGGCGACGCTGATCGCGGCCGCGCTGGTCAGGTCGCAGACCACGCCGAGGTAGTCCGGGCGCTTGAAGAGCGTCTCGATCGCCGGGTTGCGGTCGAGACCGACCACCGCCGCGCCACGCTTGAGGAACGCCTCCGCGCAGGCCTTGCCGATGCCCGAGGCCGCGCCCGTCACCAGCGCCACCTCGCCGGCGAAGGCGGGCGCGCTGCCGCCCTTCTTCAGCTTCGCCTGCTCGAGATCCCAGTACTCGATGTCGAAAATGTGCTTTGCCTCGAGCGCCTGCCAGCCGCCGAGCGCCTCGGCGCGCAAGATCACCTCCACGGTGTGCTCGTAGAGATCCTCTACGATGCGCGTGTCCTTGGCGCTGCGGCCGAACGCGGCGAGCCCCAGCTCGGGGTCGAGCGCCATGCGCGGCGCGGGATCGAGGATGGTCTTGGGCTCCTTCGCGTGCTTCGCGTTCGTCTCGAAATAGTCGCGGTACGCCTTGCCGAAGGCCGCGACGTCGCGCCCGAGCATCGGCAGCGGCTTGGTGCGGATCACGTGGTCGGGCGTGGCCGGGCCGCGCTGCGAGATGCGTCCGACCTGCGGATGGCGTGCAAAGCCGAGGAAGCGCGGCGAATCGTTGCACAGGCAGAGCAGCGGGAAGCCCGCGGCGCGCGACACCTCGTGCCGCAGCTTTGCCGCCTCCTCGCGCTTGAACGCGGGGGCAGGGGAGGGCGGCAGGCCGATGCTCCAGGCCTTCTGCGCGGCAAGGTACTTCTCCGCCAAGGACACCAGCTCGATCATCAGCTCGTAGGACTCGCGCGCGTCCCCGGCGAAGGAAAACACGCCGTGCGACAGCAGCACCATGCCGACAGTGCCCCGGGTGGCCTGCTTCGGGAACTCGCGCGCGCAGTAGGCCGCAAGGTCGAAGCCGGCCATGAGGTACGGGATCACCACCGCCCGCTCGCCGTAGATGTCGCGGATGCGCTTCTCGCCGTCGGGCGAGTTCGACACCGAAAGCACGGCGTCCGCGTGCGTGTGGTCCACATACTTGTGCGGCAGGATCGCGTGCAGGATCGTTTCGATGGACGGCGCCGGCGCGCCGGCACGCAGCGTGTGCGTGGCGAGCTCGTTCACCATCTGCGGGTCGGAGAGCGCGGGCAGCGACGCCAGGCGCCGCACGTAGTCGAGCTTCACCGGCGCGAAGCCCTGCGCCTCGATCGTTTCGAGATCCCAGCCGCTGCCCTTCACGTAGAGCACGTCCTCGTCTTCGCCGAACAGGTTCTTCTCGCGCAGCTTGACCGAGGTGTTGCCGCCGCCGTGCAGCACCAGCGACTTGTCGCGCCCCAGCAGGCGCGAGGTATAGACGCGCGGGCCGAGCGGGCCGGAGAGCTGCGCGGCCTCGGCGTCGTTCCACAGGCTTTTCATGCGCCGAATTATACTTTCGCGCCATGCTGCGCATCGACTTGTGCGACTGGCACGACGCGCGTGACATTGCCTCGCGCATCCGCACGACGGTATTCGTCGAGGAGCAGCGCGTTCCGCCGGAGATCGAGATGGACGACAGGGACGCCGCGAGCGTGCACGCGCTGGCGTTCGTCGACGGCGCGGCGGTCGGCACCGGCCGGCTGCTGCCCGACGGGCACATCGGTCGCATGGCGGTGTTGCGCGAGGCGCGGGCCAGCGGCGTCGGCAGCGCGATGCTGGAGCGGCTGGTCGAGGAGGCCAGGCGCCTCGGCTTCCGGGAAGCGGTGCTATCCGCGCAGACGCACGCGCTGGCGTTCTATCGCAAGCATGGGTTCGAGGCGGTCGGCGAGGTCTACGAGGAAGCGGGCATCCCGCATCAGGAGATGCGGCGCACGCTGAAATCGTAGCGTAACGTCGTCTCCTCCCCGCCGTCGGCGGCGAACGCGCGTTCCGCGAAGCGGATGCCGTCGTCCATGAGCAGCACGCTCGAGCAGCGCGTGCCGTAGCGCTCGTTCACGATCCTGCCGCGCTCGAGCGCGCGGAACAGCGGTTCCATCGAGGCCGGCGACTCGCGGAAGCGCTGCTTGTGCGGCTCGACGTCCGCAGAGTCGAGCAGAAGGTTGCCCAGCCCGTACCAGCCGGGTTCGAGCCGGCGCGGGTCGTCGTCGCGATTGGACAGCCACCACAGCTCGGCGCCGTCGCTTGCCAGCAGGTTGAAGCCGCTGAACGCCGCCTTGCGTTCGGCGAGCTGTGGCACGGAGGCCCCCAGCAGGTAGCGCGTGACGAGCGAGCCGCGGGATTCCGCCGCGCCGGGCTCGGTGGCGCCGCGGTAGTTGGTGACCGCGGCGAAGCGGCCGCGGCGCGACACGCCCATCCACGTGCCGCCGGCCTGCAGGTCGCGGCCGCCGAGGATGTCGGGCTGGTCTGTCCAGAAGGCCGCGCGCGCGGCCGGGCGCCCGTGAAACTCGTCGCGGTTGGCGGCGACGACCAGGGGCACATCGGCGTGCACCTTCCAGGCGAGAAGGATCAGGCACATACGAAACGCTCGACATGGCGCTCGAGGCCGAGCGCGGCGGTCTCGCGCGCGAGCAGCGCCTCGAAGGCGGCCTCGTCGGCGACGTCTTCATAGACCTCCATGTAGGTCGCGGCCTCGTCGCGGCGCCGCATCCATCGCCCGCGCACGCCGCACGCCCGCTCGATCGCGGCGAACACGCGCTCGATCTCCTTGCGCACGGTCGCCAGACGGGCTGCGTCTACCCGGTAGTAGACGTAGTAGCTGGTCACGCGTAGGGCAGGGCGAGCGGCGCGAGTACCGGCCCGGCCGGCTCGCGCAGGTGAATCGGCTCGCTGGCCTCGAGGGCGCTGATCTGCACAACGGCGAGAACCTCGCTGCCGCCCTCCGCAAGCGCGGCCGCATTGACGATCGTCCCCGCGGCCTGGCCGGGAATGCTGTCCGCGAAGACGTCGTCGCCGGGGGCAGCCGGCACTGGCGCACGCGCGCGCACCATGCGGCGCTTCAGCACGCCCCGGTACTGTGTGCGCGCGACGACCTCCTGGCCCGGATAGCAGCCTTTCTTGAAGTCCACGGCGCCCAGCCGCTCCAGGTTGAGCATCTGCGGGACGAACTGGTCCTGGGTCGCAAGCCGTACCTGCGGATGGCCGTCACGGATCTCCGCCAGAGTCCATGCGGCCTCTTCGCAATGGGCGAGACTCTGCGCGAGGCGCGACTGTTCCGCTCGCGGCGCAAGCACCAGAAACCGCTCCGGCGCCACGCGCACGACGGTGCCGCGCTCGTTGCTCGCGCAATGCAGGACGTCTCGCGGAACTTCAAATCCCAGCTCGCCCACCTGCTGCGCGGCACCCGCGCCCCAGACGCCGAACTGCACCCACGCATCGCTGACATCGCTCAGGTTCACCTTGGCGCGCAGGATGAACATCGACAGGCGCTTGGCCACCGCGGGAGAAAGATCGCGCGCGAGCTGCAGCAGAAAACCGCCAGCGTGCGGCACGACGAGCAGCGTCGCCAGCAATCGCCCTTTCGCCGAGCACCAGCCCGCGCGACGCGCGTGATGCGCATCCAGCCCGGCAACGTCGCTCGTCAGCTGCGCGTGCAAGAAAGCGCGCGCGTCGTCGCCCGTGCACGACAGCAAACCCTGGCCGGGCAACTGCGCCGTTGCGAAGGTGACTTTGAGCTCCATCGTAGAATGTCCGCAGGGATTCTATGCCGGTTTTCCTCCGTTCCCGATTGCGACGCGCGCTGGCGCTCGCGGTTCTCGCCGTGCTCTTCTCGGCGGGTTACATGGCGTGGTACGCGAATACCCCCGTAGCGGTTGCGGCTTATCCGGCGGAGTTCGAGATTCCGCAGGGCGCCGGCCTGCGCGTCGCGGCGCGCCTGCTCGCCGAATCGGGCGTCGACGTGCGTCCCCGCCATTTCGAGCTGCTGGCGCGCGCCACGGGCCGCGCGGCCGCGATCAAGGCGGGCAACTACGAGCTCACCGGCCCGACCACTGCCGCGGAGCTGCTCGACAAGCTGACGCGCGGCGCTGTGGCGCAGGCCGAGATCCGCATCATCGAAGGCTGGACGTTCGCACAGCTGCGCGCCGAGCTGGACGGCAGCGGCCTGCTGCGCCACGAAACGACCGGGCTGAGCGATGCCGATCTCCTGCAGCGCCTCGGCGCGAGCGAGCGCCATCCGGAAGGGCTATTCTTTCCCGACACGTACCTGTTTGCGCGGCAGTCGAGCGATTTCGCCGTCCTGCGCCGCGCCTATCACGCGATGCAGCGACACCTCGCCCAGGAATGGGCGGCGCGCGCGCCGGACGCGCCCTACAAGACGCCTTACGAGGCACTCGTCATGGCTTCGATCGTGGAAAAGGAGACGGGCAGGGCGTCGGAGCGCGGGCAGATCGCCGGCGTGCTGGTCAATCGCCTGCGCATCGGCATGGCGCTGCAGGTCGACCCTACGGTGATCTACGGCCTGGGGTCGTCGTTCGACGGCAACCTGAAGCGAGTGCACCTGACCACCGACGGGCCGTACAACACGTACACTCGCCCCGGGCTGCCACCGACGCCCATCGCGCTGCCCGGGCTCGCGTCGCTGCGCGCCGCAATGCAGCCCGCCAAGACCAGGGCGCTGTACTACGTTTCGCGTGGCGACGGCACGAGCGAGTTTTCCCGCAGCCTGGAAGAGCACAATCGGGCGGTGTCCAGGTACCAGCTGCAGCCGAGAAAGAAGAAATGAGCCGAGGGCGGTTCGTGACGCTGGAAGGCGTGGACGGGGCGGGCAAGTCCACGCATATGGCGTGGATTGCAGACCGGCTGCGCGCGCCTGGGCGCAAGGTGCTGGTGACGCGCGAGCCGGGCGGCACGCCGCTCGCCGAGCGCCTGCGCGCGCTGGTACTGACCGAGCACATGGATCCGATCGCCGAGACCATGCTGCTGTTTGCGGCCCGGGCGGATCACGTGCAGCGTGAGATCGGGCCAGCGCTGGAATCGGGGGCCTGGGTACTCTGCGACCGTTTCACGGATGCGACTTTCGCTTACCAGGGCGGCGGCAAGGGCGTCCCGGCGGAGTTGATTGCCCACCTGGCACAGGTGTCGCACGACGGGCTCATGCCCGACCGAACGCTCATGTTCGACTGCCCCTACGAAGTCGCGCGGAGCCGCCTGGATCGGGCGGACAAGACGCCGGACCGCTTCGAGCGCGAGGATGGGGCGTTCTTCGAGCGCGTGCGGCAGGCCTATCTCGGGTTGGCGCGAGCGGACCCGAAGAGAATCCGGGTGATCGATGCCAGCGGCTCGCTCGAGGAAATTAAGAAACAAGTTGAAGTAGAGATTTCAGGACTCTGATACATATGATTTATCCGTGGCAACACCAGGTGTGGGATGGACTCCAGAGGCGTCTGGTAAGCCTGCCGCATGCGCTCCTTATCCAGGGACCGCAGGGCGTGGGAAAGCTCGCCCTGGCCGAGCACTTGGCCCAGAGCCTGCTCTGCGAGGCGGAGGATCGCCGCAAGGCTCCCTGCGGCGCCTGCGACGGCTGCCGCTGGTTCCTGGCGGGCAGCCACCCGGACTTTCGACGGGTGGAACCGGAGGCGCTCGCGAGACGGCTCGCCGTGGGCGACGACGAGGAAGCGCCGGCCGAAGGGCCCGCCAGTACCCGAAAGCCGAGCAATGAGATTCGCATCGAGCAGGTGCGCGGGCTGGATGGCTTCCTCAATCACCAGTCGCATCGCGGTGGCCGCCGCGTCGCGCTCGTGCATCCCGCCGAGGCCATGAACGTCCATGCTGCCAATGCGCTGCTGAAGAGCCTGGAGGAGCCGCCAGGCAGCGCCGCGTTCATCCTGGTTTCCCACCGCGCCGCACGGTTGGCGGCGACGATCCGCAGCCGATGTGTGACGGTTCCCGTCGGGATCCCGCCGCTCGAATCCGCGCGCGACTGGCTCGCGGGCGAGAAGATTTCCGAGCCCGAGCGTTGGCTCGCATATGCCTCCGGGGCGCCGCTGAAGGCGCTTGCCGACGCGCAGGATGCCGGGCCGGTCATCGCAAGCCTGCGCCAGGCGCTCCAGGGACGCGACCTGGAGGCGCTTGGGGCCGTCAACGACCGCGAGGGACTGGAGGCGCTGGCAGAGGCATTGCAGAAATACGCGCTCGATCGGGCGTTCGCCTCGTTTTCAGGTCGCGGGAAGTACGGCGCGGCCAAGCCTTCGGAACATGGCCTCGCGTGGCTGCGATTCGCCAGGGAGATGGGGCGCAGCAGGCAATTGGCCCGGCATCCACTCAATCCGCGGCTATTCGCGGGGGAGATGCTGGCAGGGATGCCGGAAGACTAAGGCTGGGCGAAACTGGAAACACCTACCAATACATTTTACATAATACACA
Organism: Betaproteobacteria bacterium; assembly: GCA_029883975.1. Lineage (GTDB taxonomy): Bacteria > Pseudomonadota > Gammaproteobacteria > Burkholderiales > SG8-39 > JAABQT01. The sequence goes on along the minus strand of JAOUIL010000023.1, from coordinate 28,687 downwards.
ATGTACAACTCGCCAGGGACTCAACCAAGCCAGAGCGGCGTCAGTTCCAGCGCTTGGCCGGAGGCACAGGGAGACGCGCGACAGCAATCCCTTCCTCCAGCAGCGCCTCATGCTCTTCCTGGCTCGCCTGGCCGCGGATCATGCGGGCGGGCGCCTCTTCGTAGTGGATGCGCCGCGCCTCGGCGGGGAACTCCGAGCCTACGTCTTCCGAGCGCGTCAGGATCTCGTCGAGCAGGCGGGAGTAGAGCTTTTGGGCGATCGCCATGGGATCCTGCTGCCCCTGCTCCGCCGGCGCTGCAGGCAAAGGAGCCGGCACACCGGTATTGAAGCGGGTCGCGGAAGGCACCCGCTCGACCTCCTCGCTGCCGCACGAAGGGCACTCGACCAGCTTGCGCGTGCGCTGGGCGGCGTAATCCTCGGCCGAGGCGAACCAGCCCTCGAACCGGTGCCCGGCCCCGCATTGCAGGTCGAAAATCTTCATCTGTCGGATTCTATTACGATTGCACCAACATGATGGCGGAGCGCCTCGAAGGCAAGTGGATCGACCTGTTCGCCGAGGTCTTCGCCCGATGCAAGGTCGGAGCCGGAGACGCCTGCGCGATTCTCTCCGAGTCGCAGTCGCGCGCCCTCAACGTGCAGCTTGCCGAGCTTGCCCTGCACCGGCTGAGCGCCCGTGCCTTTCATGTCGTGGTGCCCACGCCGCGGCAGAGCGCGCCGGTGCCGGTCCGCTCGACCGGCGCTTCCGTTGCGTTGCAGGGGCTCGCGCCCGCGATCCAGGGCCTGGCCGCATCGCAGTTCGTGGTCGACTGCACCCTGGAAGGGCTGATGCACGCGGCGGAACTTCCCGCGGTGCTGGCCGGCGGGGCGCGCGTGCTCTATGTCTCCAACGAGCATCCCGACGTCCTCGAGAGACTGGCCCCCTCCCCCGCGGACGAGCAGAAGGTGAGGGCGGCGATGCGCCTGCTGCGCGACGCCAAGCGCATGACGGTGACTTCGCCGGCCGGAACCGCGCTCGACATCCGGGTGGAAGGGGCGCGCGTGGGCGGGGTGTGGGGCTATACGGAGAAGCCAGGCACGCTTTCGCACTGGCCCGGCGGGTTGTGCCTGTGCTTTCCGCGCGCCGGCTCCGTCAACGGCACGCTGGTGCTGGCGCCTGGCGACCTCAACCTGACCTTCAAGCGCTATGTGGAATCGCCGGTGCGACTGCGGATCGAAAGCGACTACGTGACGCGCATCGAGGGTGAGTCGCTCGACGCAGAGCTGATGCGGGAGCACTACGCCGCGTGGGGCGAGCGCGAGGCCTACGCCGTGTCGCACGTCGGCTGGGGCATGAACGAGCGCGCGCGCTGGGACGCCCTGGTGATGTACGACCGCGCGGACGTGAACGGCACCGAGCAGCGCGCTTTTGCCGGCAACTTCCTCTACTCGACCGGCGCCAACGAGGTCGCCGGCCGCCACACCCTGGGCCACTTCGACCTTCCGTTCCGGCACTGCACCGTGGAGCTCGATGGCAAGGCGGTCGTGCGCGACGGCAAGCTGGCGGCGTGACCCCGCTGTTCTTCCTGCACGGCGTGGGCGGCAGCCATTCGGTCTGGGATCGCCAGTTGCCCTACTTCGCTTCGCTGGGCTACGAGGCGCGCGCCTGGGACCAGCCCGGGTATGGCAGCACGCCGGCCGTGGAGCCCTACGACCTCGAGCACGTCGCCACTGCCCTCGAGCGCCAGCTGCCCGCCGAACCCGTCGTCCTGATCGGCCACAGCATGGGCGGCTTCGTCGCACAGGAGGCCTACGCGCGATTCCCGGGTCGCATCCGCGCCCTTGCGCTGTGCTTCACGAGCGCCGCGTTCGGCGGCACCGGCAGCGATTTCGCGCGGCAGTTCATCGCGGCGCGCATCGGCCCGCTCGACCAGGGAAAGACCATGGCCGAGATTGCGGCGCGCGTGATCCCCGGCATGCGCGGCTCGCGCTCGCGCGACGACGGCGTCGCGCACGCCCGGCGCGTAATGTCCGAGGTGCCGCCGGAGACCTACCGCAAGGCTGTCCGGCTGCTCACGACTTTCGACCAGCGCGCCCGGCTGTCGGCCATTCGCGTGCCCACGCTGGTGCTGGCGGGAAGCGACGACCGCGTCGCGCCCGCGGCGGTGATGGGGCGCATGGCGCAGAAGATCCCCGGGGCCGAGTTCGTGCAGCTCGAAGGCTGCGGCCATCTGGGCCCCATGGACCAGCCCGATTCCTTCAACGAGGCGCTCGCCGCGTTCCTGCAGCGCCATCAGCTCTGAGGCCACGGCATGGACGCGTCCCTCCCCCAGACCGATCCGCGCTACAGCATCGTCGGCTCGAACCTCGCGCTCACGGGAAAGCAAAGGGAGCTCCTCGGCCTGGCGGAGGAGCTCGGCCCGCGCTTCGCGGAGCGCGCCGAGCGCTACGATCGCGAAGCGAGCTTTCCCTTCGAGAACTATGCCGAGCTGCGCGCCGCGGGGCTGCTCGGCCTGTGCGTGCCCGAGAAGTTCGGCGGCCTGGGCGCCGACCTGAAGACGTACTCGCTCGTCTCCGCCACGCTCGGCAAGTACTGCGGCGCCACCGCCCTCACCTTCAACATGCATGCCTGCTCGACGCTGTGGCCGGGCGTGCTCGCCGACGACCTCGACATGACCCCCGCGCAGCGCGCCGAGCACGAAGGCCACCGCGTGGTGCATTTCGAGCGCGTGGTGCGCCAGGGGGCGGTGTACGCGCAGCCTTTCTCGGAAGGCAGCGCCGCCGCGGCGGGCAAGGCGCCCTTCGGCACGACGGCCGCCAAGGTGGACGGCGGCTGGCTGGTCAACGGCAAGAAGATCTTCGCCTCGCTGGCGGGCGCCGCGAACTACTACGGTGTGCTGTGCACGGAGGACAAGCCGCAGCTGTCCATGCGGGACACACTTTACCTCGCGGTACCCGGCGACGCGCCGGGGCTGACGATCACCGGCGACTGGGATCCGCTCGGCATGCGCGGCACCGTGTCGCGCACGCTCGTCTTCAAGGACGTGTTCGTGCCGGACGAGGGCACGATGATGCCGCGCGGCGTGTACTTCCAGGCCGCCAGCCGCTGGCCGCACATGTTCACCACGCTCTCGCCCACCTACCTGGGCATCGCCATCGCCGCCTACGAGTTCACGGTGCGCTACCTGCGCGGCGAGGTGCCCGGTATGCCGCCCGTGAAGCGGCGCATGTACCCGACCAAGCAGATCGCCGTCGCCGAGATGTGGATCAGGCTCGAGCAGACGCGCGCGCTCTTCCTGCGCATGCTCGAGGACGCGCGCGTCGACCCGCCCAAGGATGCGCGCCTGCGCGCCTACGCGGCGCAGTACACCATCATGGAGAACGCCAACGAGCTGTGCCGGCTCGCGATTCGCACCTGCGGCGGGCAGTCCATGCTGAAATCGCTGCCGCTCGAGCGGCTGTACCGTGACTCGCGCTGCGGCGCGCTGATGCTGCCCTGGACCGCGGAGCTGTGCCTGGACCGCATCGGGCGCGAAGCGCTGTACGAGCCCGGCGAAGAGGACTGAGCTGGACGTTTCCCGCATCGTCGAGCAGTGGGCCCGGCACGCCGCGGCGCGCGTCGCACTGCGCTTCGAGGGTGAGACATGGACCTACGGCGCGCTCTGGGAGCGCATCGAATCCGCCACCCGCACGCTGCAGGTCGCCAAGGGCGATCGTATCGCGTGGCTCGGCTACAACCATCCCGACATGCTGGTGCTGCTGTTCGCGGCCGCCCGCCGCGGCGCCCTCCTCGTCCCCCTGAACTGGCGCCTGATCCCCGCGGAGCACCGCGGCATTCTCGAGGACTGCCGGCCACGCTGGATGTACGCCGACGCGGACTTTGCGCACGCGGCGCAGGACCTCGGCGTGCCGATGGGGCGCCTGGACGTGCCGTCGGACAGCGTAGCGAGAGGCACGGACGACGACGACCTGCTGGTCGTGTACACCTCCGGCACCACGGGCCGGCCCAAGGGCGCAGTGCTCGCACAGTCGGCGCTGCTCTGGAATGGCTACAACAGCCTCCACGCGCATGATCTCGGCCAGACTGACCATGTGCTGAGCACGCTGCCCATGTTCCACGTGGGCGGGCTCAACAACCAGACCGTCCCGGCGCTGCTCGCCGGAGCGACCGTTACGCTGCACAAGCGCTTCGAACCCGGCCGGTGGCTGCAAGACGTCCAGGCTTGCCGGCCTACGCTCTCGTTGCTGGTTCCGGCGGCCATGCAGGCGGTGATCGCGCATCCCGAGTGGCCGCGCGCGGACCTGTCGAGCCTGCGGCTCCTCATGACGGGATCGATGGTCGTGCCGGAATCCCTGATCCGTGCATTCCATGAGCGCGGCGTGCCGGTCGGCCAGATCTACGGCTCGACCGAGACCTCGCCGATCGCCGTCTACCTCACGCGCGAGGACGCGCAGCGCAAGGTCGGCAGCACCGGCAAGCCGGCACCCCACTGCGAAGTGAAGCTGGTGAACGGGGAGATCTGCGTGCGCGGCCCGAACGTCATGCGCCGCTATTGGAACGACCCGGTGGCGAGCGCCAGCGTGCTGGACGCCGAAGGCTGGTTTCACAGCGGCGATCTCGCGCGCGTCGACGAGGCGGGCTTCTACTGGATCATGGGCCGCTCGAAAGACGTCATCATCTCGGGCGGCGAGAACATCTACCCGGCGGAGCTGGAAAACGTGCTTGCCGACTCCCCGGACATCGCGGAATCCGCAGTCATCGGCGTTCCGGATGCGCGCTGGGGTGAGGCAGCCTGCGCGGTAGTCGTCCCCAGTCCGGGCGCGCGGCTCGATGAAGCCGCGGTGCTGGCGCTGTTCCGCGAGCGCCTGGCCCGCTACAAGCATCCGCGCCGTGTCGTGTTCACGGACGCCCTGCCGAAAAACGCGCTCGGCAAGGTGCAGAAGCAGGAACTGAAGAAGAGACTCTAGTCTCTCAGGTGACGCGCAGCTCGACCGCGCCGAGCTCGCCCGCTTCGAAGCGCAGCGTGTCGCCGGCTTTCGGGAATTTCGACGTCAGCAGGCTGCCGCTGATCACGAGGTCGCCGCGCCGCAACCCGCGTCGGCGGCCCGCGAGGTGATTGGCGACCCACTGCAGGGCCGCGAGCGGGTGGCCCATCGAATCCGCCCCATGGCCTTCGCCGACGAGGGTGCCGTTCGCGAACGCCCTGCCCCGCAGCGCAGCGAGATCGAACCGTCGCCAGTCAGCGACGGGTGCGCCGAGCACCGCGCCCTCGTTCCAGGCATTGTCCGCCGTCAGCTCCAAGGCGCGCGTGGCGAGCGTCGCATAGTCCGCGCCGCGGTCATCCGCGACCTCGAAGGCCGGCATCGCCGCCCCGACCGCCGCCGCGACCTCTTCCTGCGTGTATGGCGTCCGGCGCGGCGGAAGATCCGCTGCCATGCGAAAGCCGATCTCGAACTCCACCACCAGCCGCCCGTATTGCGCCGCGCGCACCTCCGCGTCGCCTGCAACGACCTGGCGCGCATGCAGCTGGCCGGCAATGGGCGTCTGCAGGCCGACCATGGCGCGCATCTGGGGAGAGCTGAGAGCGATCTTGTGCCCGACGACGGCGCCGCACTGTTCGGCCTTGAGTGCGACGAAGGTGTCCTGCACCGCGTAGGCTTGCGTCAGGCTGCGCGGCGCGATGGCCGCCGGCATGCGCGCCGAGGGCAGGCGCGCGAGGTGTTGCCGCACCAGCCATCGCGCGGCCTTTTGCACACGCCGTGCATCGCCCGGGCGCATGGAGTCAATTCTAGCGGTTGCCGCCGGCCCCGCCTTTGCCGACAATAAGCGCTCGGAGAACGCCCCCCATGCCGCTTGCCCACCGCCTGTACGACAGTGCCCTGGTCCTCGCGCCGTCCGGCCGCCTGGACCACGACAACTGCGAGGCGTTCCGCGAGGAGCTCGCGCCCTTCCTGGAGCGCTCGGCCAAGGAGCGCCTGGCCATCGTGCTGGATCTCGCGGGACTGGAATACGTCTCCAGCGCCGGCCTGCGTTGCTTCATGCTCGCCGCCAAGCAGGCCAAGGCGCAGAACAGCCGAATCGTGATCGCGGCGATGCAGCCGGTGGTGTCCGAGATCTTCCAGATCGCGCGCTTCAACCTGGTGTTCGACGCCTTTCCCAAGGTGCGCGACGCGCTGGCCGCGTTGTCGCCCGCTGCCGCTGCCGCCTTCGACCGGGGATAGCGCGGGTGCGCGTCCGCTTCTGGGGCACGCGTGGATCGATCCCGGTCGCGCTGACCTCGGCCGACATCCGTGACAAGGTCGCCGAGGCGCTGTACCGCGCTCAGGGGCGCAGCTTCGCCTCGGTCGGCGAGGCGTACGACTACGCCGTGGCGCACCTGGATTTCTCGCTCACCCACACCTTCGGTGGCCACTCGCCCTGCGTGGAGATCGAGAACGGCGGCGACGAGTACTTCGTGTGCGACATGGGCAGCGGCGCGCGTCCGTTCGGCGCCCACGTGCTCGCGCGGCAGTCCGGCCGCCCGGCGAGCGTCAACGTCTTCATGTCGCACGTGCATTGGGATCACATCATGGGCTTCCCGTTCTTCGGGCCCGCCTATGCCGCCGGCACGCGCATCCGCATCCACGGCTGCCACGACACGCTCGAGCACGCGTTCCGGCTGCAGCAGGCGCCGCCCTGCTTTCCGGTGGAATTTTCGCAGCTCGCCGCCCAGATCGAGTTCGTCAAGCTCGCGCCGGGCCGCAGCCACGAGGTGAGCGGCGTGCAGGTCACGCCCGCCCCGCAGATGCATTCGGGCGATTCCTACGGCTACCGCTTCGAGCACGGCGGCAAGTCCTTTGTCTACACCACGGACTCGGAGCACAAGCTCGAGAACCGCGCGCAAACCGACCGCTTCGTGCGCTTCTTCCACGGCGCCGACGTCGTGGTGTTCGACGCCATGTACTCGCTCGCCGACGCCATCTCGGTCAAGGCGGACTGGGGCCATTCGAGCAACATCATCGGCGTCGAGCTCTGCCAGATGGCGCGCGTGAAGCACCTGGTGCTGTTTCATCACGAGCCGGCCTACGACGACGCGACCATCGAGAGCGTGCTGCGCGAGACGCGGCGCTTCGAGGAGCTCACGCGCGGTGCGCGCGCGCTGCAGATCTCGGCCGCCTACGACGGCCTGGAGCTCGACGTCTGAGTGCGCCGGTCTCCCGGCGCGCCGGCCCGCTCGGGCTGGTCATCGCGCTGCTGCTGCTACTATGGGCAGAGCCGCCGTTCGTCGCGGGACTGCGGCACGCACTGTTCGACGGCTACCAGAAGCTCTTCCCGCGCGAGCGGCGCAGCGCGCCCGCCGTGGTCGTCGCCATCGACGAGGCAGCGCTGGAGCGCTACGGACAATGGCCCTGGCCGCGCACGCGGGTTGCCGAGCTGATCGGCCGCATTGGCGCAGCGCGCCCCGCCGCGATCGGCGTAGACCTGCTGTTTCCGGAGCCCGATCGGTTCTCGCCTTCGGCCGTCGCCGAGGAGGTGCAAGGGCTCTCGGCCGACGTGGCCCGGCGCCTGCGCGCCCTGCCCTCCAACGACGCGGCGCTGGCAGCGGCGATCCGCGGCCAGCCGGTGGTGCTCGGCGTGGCTGGTCTTGAGGCGCGCGACCCGCGCTTTTCCCGGCAGCCTGCAGCGCCGCCGCTGCTCCTGCGCCGCGCGCAGGATCTGCGGCTGAGGCATTTCCCCGGTCACCTGCAGAGCCTGCCGCAGATCGACCAGGCGGCCGCCGGACGAGGCCTGCTGAGCGTGGACCCGGAGAGCAGCGTAATCCGGCGCGCGCTCGCCGTCGCGCAGTTGGGCGACGTCGTCCTTCCGGCGCTCAGCCTCGAGATGCTGCGCGTGGCCATCGGCGCCCCGCTGTCGATCAGCGGGCGTGGCAGCGATGCGATCGAGGTCGGCATCGGCGACGTCGCCATCCCGGCGCACGCCGACGGCCGGTTCTGGATTCGCTACGGCCCGCACGACCCCGCGCGCTTCGTCTCCGCTGCGCAGGTGCTCTCGGGAGGCGTGCCCGCCGCTCAGTTCGAGCAGAAGCTCGTGCTGGTCGGCGTAACCGGGCTGGGACTGCTCGACTATCAGACGACGGCACTCGGCGATCGCGTGCCCGGAGTCGAGATTCACGCGCAGATCCTCGAGCAGATCTTCGAGGGGGAGTTCCTGCGCCGCCCGGCCGGCCTGCGCACGCTCGAGCTGGCGCTGCTGGCCACGGCCACGCTGATGCTCGCTTTCACCGTGCCGACGCTGGGCGTCGGCGCCTCGCTTGGACTGTATGCACTTGCCATGGCGCTGCTCGCCGGCCTGGGCCTGGAGGGTTTCCTGGCGGAAGGGCTGCTGATCGACGTGGCGTGGCCGGCGATCGGCGCCACCATGGTGTTCGGCGTCGTGCTCGCCGGGGCGTTGAGCGAAGCCGACGCGCAGCGGCGCGCGCTGCGCGAGCAGGCGGCGCGGGTCGCCGGGGAGCTGGAATCCGCGCGGCGCATCCAGATGGGCCTGCTGCCATCGCCGCGCGCGCTGTTCGCCGGCGAGCCGCGATTCGGCATCGACGCGCTGCTCGAGCCCGCGCGCACCGTGGGCGGCGATTTCTACGACTGCTTCATGGTCGGCCCGGACCGCCTGTTCTTCGTCGTCGCGGACGTATCCGGCAAGGGGCTGCCGGCGAGCCTGTTCATGGCGCTGTCCAAGACGCTGCTGAAGAGCGCGGCGCGGCGCGTGGACGATATCGGCGCGCTCATGGCGCGCGCCAACGCCGAGGTGTCCAGCGAGAACCCGGAGTCGCTGTTCATCACCGCCTTCGCCGGCCTGCTCGACGTGCGCACCGGGAAGCTCCAGTTCTGCAATGCCGGGCACGAGCCGCCCTTCGCGCGTGCGCCCGAAGGTGCGCTGGAGCGGCTCGTGCACGAGGGCGGTCCGCCGCTGTGCGTGCTGGAAGGCTTCGAATATCCGTTGGCGGAGCACACGCTTGCGCCCGGCGAATGGGTCTGCGTCGTGACGGACGGGGTGACCGAGGCCATGAACGCCGCCGGCGAGCTCTATGGCGCCGGGCGGCTGCAGGCCGTCCTGCGGTCTCTGCCCGCGGAAGTCGAGCCCAATGCCATGCTGGCGGCCGTGCGCGCCGACGTGGCGCGCTTTGTCGGCGAGGCCGAGCCCTCCGACGACCTGACGCTGCTCTGCCTGCGCTGGCGCGGCGCCGCTAGCGAACGTTGATCTCGACCCGGCGGTTGCGCGGCTCGGCGACGCCGTCCGCGGTCGGGATCAGGGGCTCGCGTTCGCCGCGGCCCGCGGCCTGGATGCGGCCCGGCGGGATACCCAGCCGCGTGAGTTCCTGTCCTACGCGCTGCGCGCGCTGCAGGGAAAGCCGGTCGTTGTAGTCGTCCGCCGCCAGGCGGTCCGTGTGCCCGATGACGACGACGTCGGGTGCCGCGCGCTCGCGCAACTCTACGAGGATCTTCTCGAACTCGACGCTCGATTCCGCCGTGAGCTCGTCCGTGCCTTCCTGGAAGTAGACCAGGAACGACTTCGGGCGTTCGGGCAGCGCGGCCAGCGCGCCGGCGAACTCGCTGCGCACGTCGGCAATCGAGAGCTGCTGTGCTTGCGGCGGGCTGCCGTCGACGATGCGGCTCGCGGCATAGGCCTGATTGAGGACCGCGCGCTCGCCCTTGCGCTCGACCACCACCATGCCGACGTGGCCGTCGGCCGAGGGCAGGACGACGACCAGTTCGTTTCCGACCCGCTCGATACTGGCAATGATCATGAGCGCCCCGATGAGCGCGACGATCAGAGCCCCCATGTCACTTTGCCGGCTCGTCCACCTGCACGACGAATTCCGTGCCGCGCACGCCCATGATCGCGGCCGGCGTGCGCACGCGCATCGCGCCGGGCGACTGCTTGACGATCTTCCCCGACACCACCGCCAGCGAGCCCTTCTTCAGCGAGGCGTCGAACTTGCCGGCATGCGTCGTGCTGTCGAACGTGTAATGGTCCACCACCAGCACGCTGTTCGGTCCGGCCGACAGCATGCTGTTGTCGCTGAACGTCACGCCCGCGGAGCCGTCGGGCCCGGTGACCAGCGTATCGGACTGGCGGATGGGCATGCCCGCGCTCGCCGGCAGGCGCTTGCCGTCGCGCTCCACGTGTACCGTGCCCTTCGCGACCTTGATCTCGCCGACGTCGTTCGCCTGCGCGGGCGCCGCGACGGCGAGTGCCAGAACTGCAGCTGCTGCGATGTGGCGCATGAGACCTCCCGCAATGTGGCAGGAATTCTATAATGCCGCCCGCATCCGCGAACAGCCGTGAACAGCGCACGCACCGGACAATTTATTGCACGCCTCGATCAGCTGCGCCCGATGCAGGCGTTTCTGGAGGCTTTCTGCGCGGACACCGGACTCCCGCGTCAACCCTGCCTGAGACTCAACCTGGTCGTCGAGGACTTGTTCACCAATACCGTCCGCCATGGGCACCGCGGCGACTGCGATGCACCGGTATGGGTGGCCGTGTCGCGTAGCGACGACAACGTACAGCTGATCTACGAGGACAAGGCGCCGGCCTTCAACCCCTATGCGCATCTGCCCGAGGACGTGCCCGACACGACGCTCGAGCTGCGCAAGGTCGGGGGTCTTGGCGTGTTGCTCACGAAGGAGCTCGCGGCCACCCGCGACTACGCGTACATCTTCGGACGCAACCGCATCCGCCTGACCCTCGCGCCCGCCTGATCTGGTGCCCGGGGCCGGACTCGAACCGGCACGGCCTTGCGGCCGAGGGATTTTAAGTCCCTTGCGTCTACCAGTTTCGCCACCCGGGCGGGTGCGCGCTGCGCGGATCTTGTGGAGGCGGGAGTCGGAATCGAACCGGCGTAGACGGCTTTGCAGGCCGCTGCATGACCACTCTGCCATCCCGCCAGGGGATGCACTGGAGGACGGGAAGACGGACCCGTCTTCCCTAGCCTAATCTGGAGCGGGAGACGAGTCTCGAACTCGCGACCTCAACCTTGGCAAGGTTGCGCTCTACCAACTGAGCTACTCCCGCATCGTGGGGCCGGAAATTATAGCTCATCCGCCCGCATGGGGCAGCGCGCGCCGCAGGTAGTGGGCCATGGAGGCGACCGTGAGCGCCGCGGCGGCGTAGATCAGCACGGTTCCCAGGCGATGGGCGCTCACGATACCGAGCACGTCGTCGTGGAACAGCAGCAACGGGATGGCGACCATCTGCGTGGCGGTCTTCACCTTGCCGATGAAGGCCACCGCGACGCTGCCGGCCTGGCCGAGCTTCGCCATCCATTCGCGCAGCGCCGAAATGGCGATCTCCCGGCCGATGATGATCAGCGCGATGAGCGGCTCCACGCGGCCCAGGTTGAGCAGCACGATCAGCGCCGCAGCGACGATCAGCTTGTCGGCCACCGGGTCGAGGAACGCCCCGAAGGCGGACGTCTGGTTGAGCGCTCGCGCCAGGTAACCGTCCAGCCAGTCGCTCAACGCCGCCACCACGAACACGGCGCAGGCAGCGACGTTCTTGCCGGCCGGCGTGAGCCACGCGTCCGGCACGTAGAAGATGCCGATCAGCAGCGGAATGAGCACGATCCGCAGCCAGGTGACGAGGTTCGGTGCGTTCAGCGGCATCAGTGCAGCGCCTTGTAGATGCGCTCGGCCAGGGGACGGCTGATGCCTTCGACGCGGACGAGGTCGTCGACCGCCGCGGACTGCACTTCCCGCAGCCCGCCGAAGTGCGCGAGCAGCTGCTGCCGGCGCCGCGCGCCGACGCCCGGGATCTGCGTGAGCGACGACGTGGTGCGCGCCTTGGCGCGCCGCGCGCGATGGCCGACGATGGCGAAGCGATGCGCCTCGTCGCGGATCTGCTGGATGAGATGCAGACCTGGGTGGGTGGGCGGGAGGCGCACGGCGATGCCCTCCCCCTCGATCACCAGCTCCTCCAGGCCGGGCTTGCGCCCCGGTCCCTTCGCGACGCCGACCACGCCGACGTCGTTCATGCCGAGCTCCGCCAGCGCGGCGCGCGCCGCGCTCGCCTGCCCACGGCCGCCGTCGACCAGCACCAGGTCCGGGACCTTGCCGTCCTCGAGCCCCACGCGCTCGTAGCGCCGCGCCAGCGCCTGGCGCATGGCGGCGTAGTCGTCCCCGGGCGTGATGTCGCGCATGTTGTAGCGCCGGTACTCGCCCTTCTGCATGGCGTGGTGGTCGTACACGACGCACGAGGCGACCGCTGCCTCTCCCATGGTGTGGCTGATGTCGAAGCATTCGATGCGCTGCGCGGAGTCGGCGAGCCCGAGCGCCTCGTGCAATGCCGCCAGGCGCCCCTCCTGGGCGCTCCTCTCGCGCTCGCGCTGCTGCAGCGCGAGCTGCGCGTTCTTGTAGGCCATGTCCAGCCAGACGCGGCGCTCGCCTTGCTGCGGCACGAGTGCGCCGAACTCCACCGCATGGTTGGCGAGCACCAGGGGCGGCCTGGGCTGCTCGACGTAGTGCTGCTCGAGAAAGGCCTGCAGCACCTCGGCCGGACCGGCCGCATCCGCGTTGGCGGGAAAAAAGCTGCGGTCGCCGACGTGGCGGCCGCCGCGGATCATGACTAGGTTCACGCACACCGAGCCGCCTTCCGCCGCGCAGGCCACCACGTCGGCCTCGACGCCCTGCTCGGACTCCACGTACTGCCGCGCCTGGACCCGCGACAGCGCGCGCACCTGGTCGCGCAGCGCGGCGGCGAGCTCGTAGTGCCGCCGCACCGATGCCGCCTGCATGCGCTCCGTGAGGCTGCGGATGACGTCGTCTTCGCGCCCGCGCAGGAACAGCGCCGCGTGCTCCACGTCCTGCGCGTACTCCTGCTCGCCGATTTCGCCGGTGCACGGCGCGGAACAGCGCCGGATCTGGTGCAGCAGGCACGGGCGCGAGCGGTTCTCGAACACGGAGTCCTCGCAGGTGCGCAGCCGGAACACGCGCTGCAGCAGCTGAATGCTTTCGCGCACTGCGTGCGCGTGCGGGAAGGGTCCGAAGTAGCGGTGCGCCGCGTCGCGCGCCCCGCGATGGAAGCCCAGCCGCGGAAAACGATGCCCGCTGAGCATCAGGTACGGATACGACTTGTCGTCCCGGAAAACGATGTTGTAGCGCGGCGCGAGGCTCTTGATCAGGTTGTTCTCGAGCAGCAGGGCCTCGTCCTCGGAGCGCGTGGCCGTCACCTCGACGCGCGCCAGCTGGCCCAGCATCATGCGGATGCGGGGGCTCGGGACGCTCCTCTGGAAATAGGACGACACGCGCTTGCGCAGGTCGCGCGCCTTGCCCACGTAGAGCGCTTCGCCGTTCGCGCCCAGCATGCGGTACACCCCGGGCAGGCTCGGCAGGCCGGCCACGAAGCGCTTGGCGTCGAACGGCGCGTCGTCCATCGGAGCGGAATTCTAGCGCCGCGGGGTGCAATCAGTGTAGAATTCGCGCCTTTTTCCTCAATACCGATCGTCATGGCGAAAGTATCCGCAGTCGAGATCCGCGTCGGCAATCTGATCGAGTGGGACAAGCGCGTCTGGCGCGTGCTGAAGTGCTACCACGTGCACGTCGGCGGGCGTGGCGGCGCGTTCATGCAGGTGGAGATGAAGGACATCGAGTCCGGCACCAAGACCAACCAGCGCTTCCGCACGGAGGACAAGGTGGAGCGCGCCTTCGTCGACGCGCGCGCCATGGAGTACCTGTACCAGGACGGGTCCGGCTACGTGTTCATGGACAAGGAGAACTACGAGCAGCTCACCCTGCCCGCCGAGTTCCTCGAGGGGCAGGCCGGCTACCTGCTGCCCAATTCCGAGGTGCAGATCAACTTCTACAACGGCCGCGCCATCGGCATGGAGATCCCGCCCTCGGTCGTGCTGACCGTGGTGGACACCGAGCCCGGCATCAGGAACGCGACGGCGACCAATACCTTCAAGCCGGCGACCATGGAAACCGGCATCACGGTGCAGGTGCCGCCCTTCATCAACAAGGGCGAAAAGATCAAGATCGACACCAACGAAGGCACCTACATGGAGCGCGCCTAGCTAGGCGAGCGCCTGCAGCGCGTCCTGCGCCTTCCGGAAAGCGACGCTGCGTCGCAGGTCGCGCCCCCCGCGGTGGCGCATGCGTGCGGCGCGCTCGGGCGCCGCGAGCGCGTTCCGGGCCAGGCCGTCGAGCAACCGGTCCTGTCCGCCGGGATCGTTGCACAGCAGGACCATGTCGCATCCCGCTTGCAGCGCGGCGTGCGCGCGTTGCACGACGCCGCCCGCGGTGCTCGCGCCTTCCATGGACAGATCGTCGCTGAAGATCATGCCGGTGAAGCCGAGGCGCCCGCGTAGTACCTCCTGCAGCCAGACCCGGGAATAGCCGGCCGGCTCGTTGTCGATCTGCGAAAAGATGACGTGCGCCGGCATGACCGCCGCAAGCCCCGCCTCGATCGCCGCGCGGTAGGGCGCGAGGTCCTTGCGCAGGATGTCCGCCAGCGGACGGGCATCGACCGGCACCGCGACGTGGGAGTCCGCAGCCGCGAATCCATGTCCGGGGAAATGCTTGGCCACGGCAGCCATTCCGCTCTCGGCTAGGCCGCGGATCAGGGCGGACCCCAGCGCGCCCACCGCGAGCGGGTCGTAGTGCAGCGCGCGATCGCCGATCACCGAGCTCGCGCCGTAGTCCAGGTCCAGCACCGGGGTGAAGCTGAAATCCAGGCCATGCGCTGCCAGCTCGGCGCCGACGACATAGCCGGCCGCATGCGCGGCGTCCCTGCCCGCCTCCCGGTCGCGATCCCAGAGCTGGCCCAGCGCGCGCATCGGCGGCAGCGGCGAAAAACCCTCGCGAAAGCGCTGGACGCGCCCGCCCTCGTGATCCACGCCGATCAGCAGCTGCGGCTCGCGCAGCGCGCGCAGTTCCGCCGTCAGCGCGGCCAGCTGTGCCGCGTTCTCGTAGTTGCGCGCGAAGAGGATCACGCCGCCGGCCGCAGGGTGCCGCAGGCGGCGGCGATCGTCGTCCGTCAGCACCGGGCCCGAGGGGTCGAGCATCACTGGCCCCAGCGGCAGGCGCGCCCTTATGCGTCGCATTCGAGGATCACGGTCGCCGCGGCCATGCCGCGCTCGTCGGTGAGCGTCAGGTGCGAGCGCCGGATGCCGCGCGCCTCCAGCAGCTCCGCCAGCGGCGCGGAATATTCGAGCTGCGGCTTGCCGGAGCGCTGATTGATGACCCAGACGCCGTGCCAGTTGGCCGGCGCGTGGATGCCGGTGCCCAGCGCCTTGGTGAAGGCCTCCTTGGCGGCAAAGCGCTTCGCCAGGTAGGAGGCGGGCCGGGTGTGCGCCCGAAAGCGGCGCAGCTCCGGCTCGCACAGGATGCGCTCGGCGAAGCGCTCGCCGAAGCGCGCCAGCGCGCGCTCGATGCGCGGGATCTCGATGAGGTCCGTGCCGACGCCGTAAATCAACGGGCCGCCTGGCGCATGAGCTGCTTCATCTCGCGCACCGCCTCGCGCATGCCGACGAACACGGCGCGGCTGACGATGGCGTGGCCGATGTGCAGCTCGCGCAGACCCGGCAGGCGCGCGACGGGCTCGACGTTGAAGTAATTGAGTGCGTGACCGGCATTGAAGCGCATGCCGAGCGCCCGGATGCGCTCGCCCGCCCGCCGGATCTTGTCCAGCTCCGCGACCACGGCTGGCGCCTCCGCGTCGCGGCCGCGGGCGTGGAACGCATGGGCATACGGGCCCGTGTGCACCTCGCAGACGGCGGCGCCGATGCGGCGCGCGCCCTCGACCTGCGCAAGCTCGGCGTCGATGAACACCGAGACCACGATGCCGCTTGCGGCAAGCCGCGCCACCACCTCGCGCAGGCGCCCCTCCTGGCCGGCGACGTCGAGCCCGCCCTCGGTGGTGATTTCGTGCCGGCCTTCGGGCACCAGCATGGCCATTTCGGGGCGGATGCCCTGCGCCACCGACACCATCTCGTCGGTGGCGGCCATTTCCAGGTTGAGCTTGATGTGCGTCAGCTCGCGCAGGCGCCGCACGTCCTCGTCCTGGATGTGCCGGCGGTCTTCGCGCAGGTGCACGGTGATGCCGTCCGCGCCCCCGAGGTGCGCTTCGACCGCCGCCCACACCGGGTCGGGCTCGTAGGTGCAGCGCGCCTGCCGCACGGTCGCCACGTGATCGACGTTCACGCCCAGCTCGATCATAGGTCCTGCAGCTCCTTCAGCACATCGCGCGTTTTCAGGGTCTGGCCCGGCAGCCGATCCGCGATCAGCCTGCGCATCAGGCGCCGGGATTCTTCGCGCGTTTGCGGCCGCGAGAAGTCCTCGCGCGCCATGTCGAGCAGCGTCTGCCCGGACACGACCAGTTCGGGTTGCGCGAGTGCCCGCGCATCGTCCACCGCCAGCGGCCCCGAGTCCGGCGCATAGGCGTAGCGCAGCGCCGCCTGCACCGGGCTGCCGCTGCCCGCCTCGCGGTCAAGCGGCGGAGCATACCCGAGTTCGCGCAGCAACCTCAGCTCGAAGCGGCGCAGCAGCGACGCGGGCTCGCTGCCGTCGGCGAGGCGCGCTACGACGTCGGCATAGGCATCGAACAGCGCTTCGTGCGCATCTTCGCGCGGCAGCAGTCTGAGCATCAGCTCGTTCAGATAAAAACCACACATCAGGCCCATCCCGGCCAGCGCGCGATGTCCGCCGACCCACTCGGCGGACGTGAGCGTCGCCAGCTCACCGGCGCCCGACCAGCTCAGGCGCAGCGGATGGAAGGCGAGCAGCGTCCCGCGGATGGCGGAGCGCGCGCGCCGCGCCCCCCGCGCCAGCAGGGCAATGCGGCCCGCGTGCCGCGAGAACGCCTCGACGATCAGGCTGGACTCCTTGTAGGGGTACGTGTGCAGCACGTAGCCCGGCTCCTGGTCGAAACGGCGCCGGCTCACGTGTAGCCCAGCTCGCGCATCAGGCGCGGGTCCTCCGACCAGCGCGGCCGCACCTTGACCCAGACCTGCAGGAACACCTTGCCGCCGAACATGCGCTCCATGTCGCGGCGCGCATCGGTGGCGATGCGCTTCAGGCGCGCCCCGCCGGCGCCGAGCACGATGGGCCGGTGCGCCTCGCGCTCGACCCAGAGCGTGGCGTCGATGCGCCGCAGGCGACCTTCCTCGCGGAAGGTATCGATGCGCACCTCGCAGTGGTACGGCAGCTCCTCGCCCAGCTGGCGGAAGAGCTTCTCGCGCAGCAGCTCGGCGGCGAAGAAGCGCTCGTCCCGGTCCGTCAGCTGCTCGGCCGGGTACTGCGGCGGGCCTTCCGGCAGCAGTTCGCGCAACACGCGCAGCAGTTCGCCGACATTCCTGCCGGTGACCGCCGACACCGGCACCACGGCTGCGAACGGATGCAGTGCCGCCAGCCGCGCGAGGTACGGCAGCAGCCGCGATGCAGGTCGGACCTTGTCGATCATGTTGACCACGGCCACGACCGGCCGGCCCTCGGGCGCGCGGCCGAGCGCCGCGCGGTCCTGCTCGTTGAAGCGCAACGCCTCCACCACGAATGCGACGACGTCCGCGTCGCGCGCCGCCTCCCCCGCGCGCCGGTTGAGCGAGCGGTTGAGCAGGTTGCGGTGCCGGATCTGGAATCCGGGCGCATCGACGAAGGCGATCTGGTAGTCGGGGCCGGTCAGAATGCCGGTGAGCAGGTGGCGCGTGGTCTGCGCCCGCGGCGAGACGATCGCCAGCTTTTGCCCGAGGAGCCGGTTCAGCAGGCTCGACTTGCCGGTATTCGGCCGGCCGAGCAGCCCGACGCTGCCGCTGCGGAACGCGCTCATGCTTGGAGCTGGCGCAGCATCGCCTCGGCCGCGACCTGCTCCGCCGCACGGCGCGAGCTGCCGCTGCCGCGCGCCTGCAGCGCCAGCCCGTCGACCGTGCACTCGACATCGAAGACCTGCTGATGCGCCGCGCCGTGGACGCCGGTGACCGCATAGCGTGGCAGCCCCTGCCGTCGGCTCTGCAGCACCTCCTGAAGCCTGGTCTTGGCGTCCTTCCCGCCCGAGCGCACATCAGCTTGCGCGAGCGCGGGACCAAGCGTGGCGCGCACCACGGCGCGCGCGCTTGCATACCCTGCATCAAGGAACACCGCACCGTACAGCGCCTCCAGGGCGTCTGCCAGGATCGACGGCCGCTCGGCGCCGCCGCTGGCCGTCTCGCCGCGCCCGAGGCGCAGATGCCCCGTCAGGCCGAGCGTGGCGGCGACGGCAGCCAGGGCCTCTTCGCGCACCAGGCTGGCGCGCAAGCGGGATAGCTCGCCTTCACTGCAGTCGGGAAACTTCTCCAGCAGCGCCTCGGCCACCACGCAGCCGAGCACGCCGTCGCCGAGAAACTCGAGCCGCTCGTTGTTCGGCGCGCCGAAGCTGCGGTGCGTCAGCGCCTGATCGCGCAGATCGCTCCGCCGGAAGTGATGGCCCAGCCGCTCCTCGAGCGCCGCGATGTCCGGCAATCGGTCTGCGCGCACCGCCCTAGCGGGACGAGGCCTCGAAATCGATGTACACGCCGACGTTGGCGAACAGCGGGACTTCGCGGCGGTAGCTCGCGGCGATCACGTAGGCATTGCCCTCTTTCGTGATCGCCAGGTCGGTCGACTTGATGCTGGTGATGTCGTCGATCGCCGTCCGGCTCTCGAACGAGCGGCGGATCTCGTTGGCCGTGGCGTCGCGGCCGGCCGTCTCCTTGCCGAGGGAGACGAGGTTCTTCTTGATCGTGAAGTACTCGATGTAGGAAGGCAGCAGGCGCATGGCGAGTAGCGCCACCAGGACGAGCAGGAACGAGCCGATGATCAGCCCCATCAGCGTGATGCCCTTCTGCCGCGTGCGCATGTGCATTCTCCTGTCGCCGATCCGCCTCAGTGAAACGACCCGAACCGGCCCAGGTCGCCGATGTTCAGCCAGATGAAGAACGCCTTGCCGACGATGTTGCCGTCCGGCACGAATCCCCACACCCGGCTGTCGCTCGAATTGTCCCGGTTGTCGCCCATGACGAAATAGTGCCCCGGCGGAACAGTGCACGCCAGGCCGCTCGTATTGTAGTTGCAATTGGCCGAATGCGGGAACGCGCGGGCATGGGGCACGAACGCCGGCGCCTCGTCCTCGATCATGATCTGGTGCTCGGTGCCGTTCAGGACCTCCAGATAACGGCGCGAGATCTGCATGCGCTCGCGCGCCACGTAGTCCTCGACCTGGCGCAGCGGCACGGGCTGGCCGTTGATGCGCAGCCGCTTGTTGCGGTACTCCACGCGGTCGCCGGGCAGGCCGACGACGCGCTTGATGTAGTCGAGCGAAGTGTCCTCCGGATAACGGAACACCATCACGTCGCCGCGCCGCGGCGCGCCGACCTCGGCGACCTTGACGTTCGCCACGGGCAACCGGATGCCGTAGGCGAACTTGTTGACCAGGATGAAGTCGCCGACCAGCAGGGTCGGGATCATCGAGCCGGAGGGGATCTTGAACGGCTCGACCAGGAAGGAGCGCAGCAGGAAGACGATCAGGATCACCGGAAAGAAGCTCACGGAATACTCCACCCACCACGGCTGCTTGCGGCCCTGGGCGCGGCGCTTGCGCAGCCAGGCCGCCTCCAGCGCCCACACGACGCCAGTCACCACGAGCAGCAACAGCAGGAAGAGCGCGAAGCTCAGGACTGGCCTCCGTCGCGTTGCAGGACGGCGAGGAACGCTTCCTGCGGGATCTCCACGGAGCCCACCTGCTTCATGCGCTTCTTGCCCTCCTTCTGCTTCTCCAGCAGCTTTCTCTTGCGCGTGACGTCGCCGCCGTAGCACTTGGCGAGCACGTTCTTGCGCAGCGCCTTGACGTTCTCGCGCGCGATGATGTTGGCGCCGATAGCCGCCTGGATGGCCACGTCGAACATCTGCCGCGGAATGAGGCCGCGCAGCCTGGCGGCCAGCTCGCGCCCGCGGCGCTGCGCGACCTCGCGGTGCACCATGCTGGACAGCGCGTCCACGCGCTCGCCGTTCACCAGCACGTCCAGGCGCACGACGTCGGCCGGCCGGTACTCCTTGAACTCGTAGTCCATCGAGCCGAAGCCGCGCGTGAGCGACTTCAGGCGGTCGAAGAAATCGAGCACGACTTCGTTGAGCGGCAGGTCGAAGGACAGCACCACGTGGCGCGCGGCGTAGTGCAGGTTGGTCTGCACGCCGCGCTTCTCGGTGCATAGCGTCATGACCGGCCCGACGTACTCCTGCGGCACGAAGATCGTGGTGGCAATGATCGGCTCGCGGATCTCGGCGATGCGCGCGGGGTCCGGCAGCTTGGCGGGGTTGGAGATCGCCTCGACGCTGCCGTCGCGCAGCTGCACCTCGTAGATGACCGATGGCGCGGTGGTCACCAGGTGCATGCCGTACTCGCGCTCCAGCCGCTCCTGCACGATGTCCATGTGCAGCAGCCCGAGAAACCCGCAGCGGAACCCGTAGCCGAGCGCCTGCGAGATCTCCGGCTCGTAGTGGAACGACGCGTCGTTGAGATGCAGCTTGCCCAGCGCCTCGCGCAGCGCCTCGTACTGGTTGGCTTCCACCGGATACAGGCCGGCGAACACCTGCGGCTTGATCTCCTTGAATCCGGGCAGCGGCGCGGGCGCAGGGCGCAGGGCGTGCGTCAGAGTGTCGCCGACCTTGGCTTCGCGCAGGTCCTTCACGCCCGCCACCACGAAGCCGACCTCGCCCGCCGCGAGCGCCTCGCACGGCTGCGACTTCGGCGTGAACACGCCGACCTGCTCGCACAGGTGATCGGCGCCCGTGCTCATCAGCAGGATGCGGTCCTTGGGCTTGAGCGTGCCGTGCATCATGCGCACCAGCATGACCACGCCCACATAGTTGTCGAACCAGGAGTCGATGACCAGGGCCTGCAGGCGCCCCTGCGGATCGCCCTTCGGCGGCGGCACCTTGGCGATCACCGCCTCGAGGATCTCTTCGACGCCCTCGCCGGTCTTGGCGCTCGCGCGCAACGCGTCGCGCGCCTCGATGCCGATGACATCCTCGATTTCGCGGATCGCGTTTTCCGGATCTGCGGAAGGCAGGTCGATCTTGTTGAGCACGGGGATGACTTCCACGCCCTGCTCGGTGGCCGTGTAGCAGTTGGCCACGGTCTGCGCCTCGACGCCCTGCGAGGCATCGACCACCAGCAGCGCGCCTTCGCATGCCGCGAGCGAGCGGCTGACCTCGTACGAGAAGTCGACGTGCCCGGGCGTGTCGATCAGGTTGAGCAGGTAGCGCCCGCCGTCGCGCGCCACATACTCGAGGGCCGCGGTCTGCGCCTTGATCGTAATGCCGCGCTCGCGCTCCAGGTCCATGGAGTCGAGCACCTGGTCGCTCATTTCCCGCTGGGCGAGGCCCCCGCAGCGCTGGATGATGCGATCCGCCAGCGTCGACTTGCCGTGGTCGATGTGGGCGATGATCGAGAAGTTTCGGATGCGTTCCAGCGGCGTCATGAAAAAAAGGGTGCCGTCGGCACCCTTCGTTGTCTGCAGCGTCCGCTATTCTAGCCCAAGGCGCGCGCGCAGCCGCGCCCGGTCCATGCGCCCGTGGCAGATCTCGATTCCGTCACGCTCGGCCAGAACCGGCACGCGCGTCCCGTAGCGCGCAGCGAGCGCGGGGTCGGCGTCGACGTCCACCTTGTCGAACGGCACGCCCAGGGCGCGCAGCTCCTCCGCCATCAGATCGCACAGGTGACACGGCGAGCGGCCGTACAGGACGAGGATCGCGCTACCCCTTGTCGGACAGGCCGGTCACTGTGACGAACGCCGTGCTTTCGCCCCTGCGCACCTGGAGCGTGATCACCGCCCCCTTGTCCATGCCGGCCAGCAGCTTGTTCAGCTGCTCCGCCGAGCGCAACTCGGTGTGCCGCCCGTTGTGTACCAGCTTGAGCAGGATGTCGCCCCGCCGCAGCTCGGCGCGCGCGTCGGCCTTGACGTCGGTGACCAGCAGGCCGTGCTCAAGGCCGCGCTCCTTCTTCTGCTCGCTGGTCAGCTCGCTGACCACGATGCCCAGGCGGTTGGCCGCCGAGGCCCCCGGCTTGCGCTCCTTCGGGGTCTCGCGGGCCGCGACGCGGTCCTCGAGCAGCTCGCCGACGGTAATGTTGAGCGCGCGCGCCGCGCCCTTGCGCCAGACATCCATGGTCACGCGCGTGCCCGGCCGCGTGGCGCCCACGATGCGCGGCAGGTCGCTCGACGACTCCACTTCCTTGCCGTCGAAGCGCAGGATGATGTCGGTCGCCTCGACGCCTGCCTTGTCGGCCGGGCTGCCTTTCTCAACGGAGTTGACCAGCGCGCCGCGCGCGCGCTCCAGCCCGAACGACACGGCCAGATCGCGCGTCACCTCCTGGATGACGACGCCGATGCGGCCGCGCGAGACGCGACCCTTGTCGCGCAGCTGCTGCTGCACGTCGAGCGCCACGTCGATCGGGATGGCGAACGACAGGCCCATGAAGCCACCCGTGCGACTGTAGATCTGCGAGTTGACGCCCACGACCTCGCCCTTCATGTTGAACAGCGGCCCGCCCGAATTGCCGGGATTGATGGCCACGTCGGTCTGGATGAAGGGCACGAAATTCTCCTGCGGCAGCGAGCGCCCCTTGGCGCTCACGATACCGGCGGTCACCGTGTTCTCGAAGCCGAACGGCGAGCCGATCGCCACCACCCACTCGCCGACCTTGAGGCGCGACGGGTCGCCCATGCGCACGATGGGCAGGCTGGCGGCCTCGATCTTGATCAGCGCCACGTCGGTGCGCTTGTCGGCGCCGATCACGCGCGCCTTGAACTCGCGCTTGTCCGTCAGGCGCACGTCGATCTCGTCGGCGCCCTCGACCACGTGCGCATTGGTGAGGATGTAGCCGTCCGCGCTGATGACGAACCCCGAGCCCAGCGAGCGGCTCTCGGGCCGCGGGCTCGGGCCAGGCTGGCGCGGGATGAAGCGGCGGAAGAATTCCAGCATCTCTTCGTCTTCCATGCCCGGCGCCTGCGGCCCGCTCGCGCGGCGCGGGCTCTGCGTCGTACTGATGTTGACCACCGCCGCCCCCTGCTCCTCCACCAGGCGCGTGAAGTCCGGAAGGTCGCGCACCTGCGCCGTTGCGAGCATGGTCACGGCGCCGAGCAACAGCCCGGCCGCGGCTCTGATCAATTGCATGCGTCTTCCTCTCGAGGGGGTCTCGCGCGGCCGTTGGCCGGGCTGGGGAACGGGTCGTTTACTGGGGAGGCTGGAACTGCACGGTGTTGCCGATGCGCTGGACGCTCACGGCGGGCGCTTCGCCCACCACGGTCACCAGATGGTCGGCGACTTCGAGCGTATAGACGTTCACCGCGCCCATGCTGGCGAGGCCAACCTGCGCCTTTTCCATGCGCCCGGCTATGGGCTCGATGAAGACCGACACCGCCGCCAGGCCGTCCGAGTACACCACCTGCCCTACGGGCTGCGCATCGCGCAGCATGCGGCGAACCTCCACGATCTTGCGGAACCCCGGCAGCGCAGGGCCGAAGCTCCACCCCGATTGCGCGAGATCCGCGGGCACGACGCCCGCCTGCTCCACGCGCCAGTCGCGCGCGGCGCGCGGCGGCCGCAGTTGCCTGCGCGACACATTGCCGATGTCCAGCTGGGCGAACGTGAACTGCTCCACGACCTCGCCGGCGGCATTGAAGGTCTCCGCCTTGAGCAACATTGCGCTGCGCATGTCGGCCCAGAGCGTATAGCCGTAGCGCAGGTCGTCGCGCGGCGTGAGCACGATGGCCTGGCAGGTATAGCCCGCGATGCGCCGCACGCCGCCCAGCGTGATCGCATAGTGCTCCGCCAGCCCGCCGACCTGCTCGGGCAGCAGCGCGGGGAAGGCGCGCGGATCGCTGCGCCGGTCCACCTTGATGGTACGGCTGTCGGCAAGGTAACAGCGGGTTTCGTCCTTCGTGCGCACGATCTCGCGCGGCGCGCCGTCGAGCACCTCGAGCTTCTCGATGCCACCCGCCGGGCCACTCATGCGCGTGATGCGCGAGGTCTCGGTGCGCGCGCCCTGCTGGTAGACGAACGTGCCCGAGTAGGAAAGCGTCTCCGTGGCCTGAGAGATCCTGCGCAGCCACTCGAGCGCCTCCGGTCCGGCCGCCGACTGTGCCTGGCTCCAGGCCGGCGCCGCCGCGAGCACCAGTGCGCAGGCGAAGCGGATCACGGCTTGCCTGGCGCCGCTTCCGCCGATACGGAGCGGACGTAAGGCGCCACGCCGAGCAACGAGTTCCTGGGCGAATAGGCCTGGTGCGCCAGCAGGTAATCGCGCGTGGCAACGGTCATCGGCACGCGCGCCGGCTCGGCCCGCTTCTGCACAGCGGGCGACACCAGCGCGGGTGCCGGCGCACGGGCCAGCTCGCCGATGCCCGGACCCGGGCGTGGCTGCGGCGCAAACGCCATCCAGCCGACCAGGGCGACCGCGGCCAGGCTGGCGGCAAGCGCGGAAGGCACGAACCATCTTGGGCGCTGGGCGGCCGCCACCGCCGAGGGCAGCGGGCCGATCAGCGCCGGCTCATGCGCGAGGCGGGCTGACACCCGGTGCGCGCAGCGCATGCCGAGCTTCGCGCGGCCCTGGATCGCATCGCTGATGAGGTGGTAGGTGTGCCACGCCGCGCGCGCATCCACGTCTTCGCGCAACGCGACCAGCGAAGCCTGCGCCTCGCGCGCATCCAGTTCGCTGTCCATCAGCGCCGAAATCCGCGACTTCGTGTCTTCTACCACCGTTGATCCTTGCGCGTATCGAGCAGCGGCCTGAGGCGCTCGGCGATCGCCTCGCGCGCCCGGAAGATGCGCGAGCGTACCGTGCCGATGGGGCACTCCATGATGCGCGCGATGTCCTCGTAGCTCATGCCTTCGATCTCGCGCAGCTGGATCGCAGTGCGCAGCTCCTCGGGCAGCTCTTCAATCGTCGCATTCACCGTACGCGCAATCTCCGCCGACAGCAGCACGCTCTCCGGCGTGTTGATGTCCCGCAACTGCTCCCCGTCTTCCAGCCCTTCCGCTTCCCCGGCCTCCACCTCGGTGGAGGTCGGTGCCCGCCGGCCCAGCGCCATCAGGTAGTTCTTGGCGGTGTTGATGCCGATGCGGTACAGCCACGTATAGAAGGCGCTGTCTCCGCGAAACGCCGGCAGCGCCCGGTACGCCTTGATGAACGCTTCCTGCGTCACGTCTTCCACTTCCGCCGGATCGCGGATGAAGCGCGCCAGCAGCCTGCCGAGCTTGCGCTGGTACTTCAGCACCAGCAGCTCGAAGGCGTGCTTGTCGCCGCGCTGCGCCCGCTCCACCAGCTGGCGGTCGACCTCGCGCTCAGACATCCACGCGCCCGTCCGCCGCTCCGCCGGCCCGGGGAGCATACCTGCCCGCCGCCGGCTTGCAACACCTCTGTGCCAGAGACACGCCTGGTCGGAAATAGTTCGGCCGCATGCGGGATCCCTACCCCGCGCGCACGGAGCGAGCGCTCGCCGGCACCCTCCCCCACAACGCCCAGAGCCGCAGGCGGCGGAAGTCTCCGGGCGCCAGCATGTCGCGGGTCACAAGGACGACGCGGCGCGACGACTGTACGGGCAGGACCACCCACCAGGGCGAGACGTGGCGCCGTGGCGCAATGCGTCCTGCGGCGCGGGCGCCGGAAGCGAGCTCCAGGCGGACTGCGCCGTCCTCGGCCAGCTCGACCACCCGGACGGATCCCGGCGCACGCAGGAGCGCCCGGCGCCAGAGTGCCGCGGCGCCCAGCGCCAGGAGCGCGGCCGCCAGGCCGGGGGCGAGCGCGCCGGGCAGCGTCAGCAGCGCGGCCGCTGCACCTGCCCCGTGCACCAGCACCAAGGCGCCGGCCAGCGCGCGGGAGGCGCGCAACTCCAGCCGCAGACGCGTCATGCGGATCAGACCTGCGCGAACACCAGCGACCCGTTGGTGCCGCCGAAACCGAAGTTGTTCTTGAGTGCGTTGCGGATCTTCAGGTCCCGGGCAGCATTAGCGCAGTAGTCCAGGTCGCATTCCGGATCCTGGTTGAAGATGTTGATGGTCGGCGGCGAGACCTGGTGGTGCACGGCGAGCGCCGTGAACACCGACTCGATGCCGCCCGCGCCACCCAGCAGATGCCCGGTCATCGACTTGGTCGAATTGACCACCAGGCGGCGGGCCTGCTCGCCGAAGGCCATCTTGATGGCTTCGCTCTCGTTCTTGTCGCCGAGCGGCGTGGAGGTGCCGTGCGCATTGAGGTACTGGACCTCGTCCGGCGAGAGCCGCGCATTGGCGAGCGCCGCCCGCATGCAGCGCCGCGGACCGTCGAGGTCGGGCGCCGTCATGTGGAACGCGTCCGCGCTCATGCCGAACCCGGTCAGCTCGCAGTAGATGCGAGCCCCGCGCGCCGTGGCCTGCTCCATCTCCTCCAGCACCAGCACCCCGGCGCCCTCGCCGAGCACGAAGCCGTCGCGATCCCGGTCCCACGGCCGGCTCGCCGTCGCCGGGTCGTCGTTGCGCGTCGACAGCGCGCGCGCGGCTGCGAAGCCGCCGACACCCAGCGGCGAAATCGTCGCCTCGGCGCCGCCCGCCAGCATGACATCGGCGTCGCCGTACTCGATCAGCCGCGCCGCCTGGCCAACCGCGTGCAGCCCCGTCGTGCAGGCGGTCACGACCGCGAGATTCGGGCCCTTCATGCCGTACAGAATGGACATGTGCCCGGAAATCATGTTGATGATCGAGGCCGGCACGAAGAACGGCGAGATGCGCCGCGGGCCGCGCTGGGTCAGCTCGGCGTGCGTCTCTTCGATGCGCGGCAGGCCGCCGATGCCCGAGCCGATGTTGACGCCGATACGCTCCGCGTTCGCCTCGCTCACCTGCAGGCCGCAGTCTTTCCATGCCTGGATCGCCGCCGCGAGCCCGTAATGGATGAAGGTGTCCATGTGCCGGGACTCCTTCGGCGGCAGATAAGCGGCGACGTCGAATCCCTTCACCTCTCCGGCGATGCGGCAAGCGAATGGCGTCGCGTCAAAGCGCGAGATCGGCCCGATCCCCGGCTTGCCGGCGACCAGGTTGCGCCAGGCCTCCTCGATGGTGTTGCCGACCGGGCAGACGATGCCGAGCCCGGTGACGGCGACTCTGCGGCGTGACACTGCGCGCCGCGCGCTAGGACTTCGAGTGCGACTTCACGTAGTCGATGGCCTGCTGGACCGTCGTGATCTTCTCCGCCTCTTCGTCGGGGATCTCGGTCTCGAACTCCTCTTCCAGCGCCATCACCAGTTCCACGGTATCCAGGGAGTCGGCCCCGAGGTCGTCGACGAACGACGATTCGTTCTTGATCTCCGATTCGTTCACCCCGAGCTGCTCGGCGATGATCTTCCTGACGCGT
Source organism: Betaproteobacteria bacterium (assembly GCA_029883975.1). Taxonomy (GTDB): domain Bacteria; phylum Pseudomonadota; class Gammaproteobacteria; order Burkholderiales; family SG8-39; genus JAABQT01. The sequence goes on along the minus strand of JAOUIL010000023.1, from coordinate 1,350 downwards.
TGTTCGACGTTCTCCATGTTCTGCTCCTTCCCTGTTGGGGCCAAGCGGCGGCCCGAATTTTAGCAAATCGGCGCGGCGGCCCTCAGGCCATGTACATGCCGCCATTGACATGCAGCACGCAGCCGGTGACATAGCCCGCCGCCGGCGACGCCAGGTAGGCGACCGCCGCTGCGATGTCTCCGGGCTCCCCCAGCCGGCCCAGCGGTATCTGGCCGAGCAGCGCGTCGCGCTGCGCCTGCGCCAGCGCGCGCGTCATGTCGGTGTCGATGAATCCCGGCGCTACGCAGTTCACCGTGATCCCGCGGCTGCCCAGCTCCCGCGCCAGCGACTTCGTCAGCCCCACCACCCCCGCCTTGGCGGCCGCATAGTTCGCCTGGCCGGCGTTGCCCGATGCGCCGACCACCGAGGTGATGTTCACGATGCGTCCCCAGCGCGCCTTCATCATGCCGCGCATCACGCCCCGTGAGAGGCGAAAGACCGACTTGAGGTTGGTGTCCACCACGTCATCCCACTCGACGTCCTTCATGCGCAGGGCGAGATTGTCCCGCGTGATGCCCGCGTTGTTGACGAGGATGGCGACCTCGCCGAACTCCGCCGGCAGCGCGTCGAGCAACGCGTCGCACTGCGCGGCGTCGCGCACGTTGAGCACTCGGCCGGCGCCTTTCGCGCCCGCGTCCGCGAGCGCGCGCCCGATGTCGGACGCGCCCTGCTCCGTCGTCGCCGTGCCGACCACGGTCGCCCCGGCGCGCGCCAGCTCGAGCGCGATGGCGCGCCCGATGCCGCGCGACGCTCCCGTGACCAGGGCCAGTTTTCCCTGCAGCATCGTCATCCTCCCCGCACCGCGGCCAGCGCCTGCTCGAGCGAGGCCTTGTCGGCGAGCGCAAACACCGGCAGCCCCGCGTCGATGCGCTTCACCATGCCGGCCAGCACCCTTCCGGGTCCGCATTCGAGCACGTGCGTCACGCCCTCGTCGCGCATCCTGCGCACCGTCTCCACCCAGCGCACGGGCGAGGCCGCCTGCCGCACCAGCGCCTCCTTGATGGCGGAGGGGTGCGTCTCCACCTTGACGTCCACGTTGTTGATGAGCTGCGCGCTGGGCACTCCGACCTTCACGTCGGCGAGATAGGTGCGCAGCCGCTCGGCGGCGGGACGCATCAGCGCCGAATGAAACGGCGCGCTGACCGGAAGCGGCAGCGCCCGCTTGGCGCCCTTCGCCTTGCATGCCTCGATGGCGCGCGTCACGGCCGCCTTGTGCCCGGCGATGACCACCTGACCGGGCGCATTGAAATTGACCGCCTCGACGACCTCCTGCTGCGCCGCCTCGGCGCAGGCCGCGCGCACCAGGTCGTC
>JAOUIL010000094.1 GCA_029883975.1 Betaproteobacteria bacterium | reverse complement strand
GATCCCGGACCGGCCCGGCATCGGCATGCGCTGGGACGAGAAGGCGGTGAAGAAGTACCAGCTGTGACGTTCACGCGCCACTTCGCGCACTGGCCGCCCGGCGTGCCGAAGACGCTGTCGGTGCCGCGCACGAGCCTGTTCTACAACCTGGAGGTGAGCGCGCGGCGCTACCCGGACAAGACGGCCCTCCATTACTACGGCACGTCGATCAGCTACGCCGAGCTGCTGCGCTCCTGCGAAGCGCTCGCCGGCTACCTGCAGCGCGCCTGCGGGGTCGCGCGCGGCGACCGCGTGCTGCTGTACGCGCAGAACTGCCCGCAGTTCGTCATCGGCTACTACGCCATCCTGCGCGCCGACGCGGTGGTGGTGCCGGTCAACCCGATGAACAAGCGCGACGAGCTCGGCTTCTACGTCGCCGACAGCGACGCGCGCGTGGTCGTCAGCACCCAGGACCTGTACGGCGAGATCGAGCCGCACCTCGGCAAGGGGCTCGCGCACTGCGTGCTCGGCACCTACGCGGACTACCTGCGCGCGGACACCGACCTGAAGCTGCCCGAGGCGCTGCGCGCGCCGCGCGCCGCGCAGGCCGACTGGCAGCAGGCGCTCGCCGCCGGCAATGCGCCGGGGACGCACACGGCGGGGGCAGACGACCTGGCGGCGCTGCCCTATACCTCCGGCACCACCGGGCACCCCAAGGGCGCGATGCTCACGCACGCGAACCTGCTCGCCACCAGCACCGGCGCCTGCGTCTGGTACGCGGGCTCGAGCGAGGCGGTGGTGCTCGGCGTGCTGCCGATGTTCCACCTCACCGGCATGCAGGCGAACATGAACACGCCGATCCAGCTCGGCGCGACGAGCGTGCTGATGACGCGCTGGGACCGGGACGTCGCTGCCGAGCTGATTCAGCGCCAGCGGGTGACGAGCGTGACGGGCATCACCACCATGATCGTGGATTTCCTCGCCAAGCCGGACCTGGCGGACTACGACCTGTCGTCGCTCGTGCGCATCGGCGGCGGCGGCGCCGCCATGCCCGAGGCGCTGGCGGCCAAGCTGCAGGAGCGCGTCGGGCTGCCCTTCCTCGAGGGCTACGGCCTCACCGAGACCGCCGCGCCCTCGCACTCCAACCCGCCGCACCGGCCCAAGCGGCAGTGCGCGGGCATACCCTACTTCGACACCGATTCGCGCGTCATCGACCCCGTCACGCTCAAGGAGCTCGGGCCGAACGAGGTCGGCGAGATCATCACGCACGGCCCGCAGGTGTTCCAGGGCTACTGGAAGCAGCCCAGGGCGACGGCCGACGCGTTCCTCGAGCACGACGGCAGGAAGTTCTTTCGCACGGGCGACCTCGGCTACTACGACGAGGAAGGCTACTTCTTCATCACCGACCGCCTGAAGCGCATGATCAACGCCTCGGGCTTCAAGGTGTGGCCCGCGGAGGTCGAGGCCATGCTGTACGCGCACCCCGACATCCAGGAGGCCTGCGTGATCGGCACGCGCGACGCGCACCGCGGCGAGACCGTGAAGGCGGTGGTGGTGCTCAAGCCCGCGGCGCGCGGCAGGCTCAGCCCCGAGGACATCTCCGCATGGGCCAGGGAGCGCATGGCGGCCTTCAAGTACCCGCGCGTCGTCGAGTTCGTCGACGCGCTGCCGAAGACCGGCACGGGCAAGGTCTTCTGGCGCAAGCTCCAGGAAGAAGAGAACCGGAAGTCCGGCGCCTGAGCGGCGCGCTAGAAGATCAGCGTGCCCACCCACCAGGCGAGCGCGGCCATGAAGGCCGAGCAGGGAATCGTCAGCACCCAGGCCCAGACGATGGTGCCGGCCACGCCCCAGCGCACGGCGGCCGCCGACTGCGCCGAGCCCACGCCGACGATGGCGCCGGTGATGGTGTGGGTCGTGGACACCGGGATGCCGAAGGCCGTGGCGACGAACAGCGTCGCCGCGCCGCCGGTCTCCGCGCAGAAGCCGCCCACGGGCTTCAGCTTCGTAATCCTCTGGCCCATGGTCTTGACGATGCGCCAGCCGCCGAACGCGGTGCCGAGCGCGATCGTCACGTAGCAGGCCACCACCACCCACATCGGGATCGGGTCCCTGGCGGCCAGGTAGCCGGAGGCGATGAGCAGCATCCAGATGATGCCGGCGGTCTTCTGCGCGTCGTTGCCGCCATGCCCGAGGCTGTACAGGGACGCGGACACGAGCTGCAGGCGGCGGAACCACCGGTCCACGCGCGAGGGCGTCGCGCGCACGAACAGCCAGCTGACGGCCAGCATGAGCAGCGCGCCGAGCACCATGCCCATCAGCGGCGCGACGAGGATGAACGCGCAGGTCTTGAGGATGCCCGACGCGATCAGCGACCCGGCGCCCGACTTCGCCAGCACCGCACCGACCAGGCCGCCGATCAGCGCGTGCGAGGACGAGGACGGGATGCCGAAGTACCAGGTGAGCAGGTTCCAGGCGATGGCGCCGGCCAGCGCGCCGAACACCACGAAGTGATCGACGCTCGCCTGCTCGACGATGCCCTGGCCGACGGTGGTGGCCACCTTCAGCTGGAACACGAACAGGGCGAAGAAATTGAAGAACGCGGCCAGCAGCACCGCCTGGTGCGGCTTGAGCACGCGCGTGGAGACCACCGTGGCGATCGCGTTCGCGGCGTCGTGGAAGCCGTTCATGAAGTCGAACGCCAGCGCCACCAGCACCAGCGCGACGACCACCCAGAGCGCGAGCTGCCCGGCGGCGCCGCCGTCCATCAGGAGTTTTCCAGGACGATGCCTTCGACGATGTTCGCCACGTCCTCGCAGCGGTCGGTGACCGTCTCCAGCAGGTCGTAGATCACGCGCAGCTTCATCACCTGCTTGAGGTCGTTCTCCTCGCGGAACAGCTTGGAGAGCGCCGAGCGCATGACGCGGTCGGCGTCGGACTCTAGCCGGTCGATCTCGGCGCAGGTCTTGAGGATCGACTCCGCCTGCTTGACGTTGGTGAGCAGGCCGACCACGGTCTTCACGCGCTCGCAGCACATCTGGCAGATCTCCGCGAGCTGCTTCGCCTCCGGAGTCACGCGGCGCAGGTCGTACAGCGCGACCGATTCGGCGACGTCCTGGATCAGATCGAGGATGTCGTCCATGCGCGTGATCAGCTGGTGGATCTGGTCGCGGTCGAAGGGCGTGATGAAGGTCTTGTGCAGCAGGGTGATGCACTCGTGCGTGATCTTGTCGGCCGCGCGCTCGGCGGTGTCGATGCGCTGCGCGTGCGCGTCCAGCTCGCTGAAGCTGCCGATCATGGCGGCCAGCTCGCGGCTGCCCTCGACGATGCGCGCCGCGTGCGCGTTGAACAGCTCGAAGAACCTGCCCTCGCGGGGCATCAGCAAGCCGAGCATGCAAGCCTCCCTAGGTTGCGCAGTCGAGCCCGGCGGCGCGCAATTGCGCCACCTCGGCCTCCGAAAAGCCCCACTCCGCGAGCGCCGCGCGCCCGCCGGCGCCTCGCTCCGGCGGCTCGCGCGGCACGCCGGCCGGCGTGGCCGAGAAGCGCGGCGCGGGCGCCGGTTGCTCCACCCCGGCCGCGCTCACGTAGCCCTTGCGCGCGACATTGTGCGGGTGGCGCCGCGCCTCGGAGAACGACAGCACCGGCGCGAAGCAGGCGTCCGAGCCCTCGAACACCGCGCACCATTCGTCGCGCGTCTTCTGCCTGAAGGTTCGCGCGAACGCGTCGCGCATGCGCGGCCAGCCCGCGCGATCGTTCTGCGGCGGCAGGTCGCGCAGCTCCAGGCGCTGCACCAGCGCCGCGAAGAACTTGGCCTCGATGGCGCCGATCGCCACGTGCTTGCCGTCCTTCGTCTCGTAGGTGTCGTACCACGGCGCCCCGCTGTCGAGGATGTTCGCGCCGCGCTCCTCCGACCAGCGGCCCGCGGCGAGGAAACCCGAGAACATGGCCGCGAGCAGCGACGCGCCTTCGACCATCGCCGCGTCCACCACCTGGCCCTCGCCCGTCCTCTGTGCGTGCAGCAGCGCGCAGCAGATGCCGAAGCCGAGCAGCATGCCGCCGCCGCCGAAATCGCCCACGAGGTTCAGGGGCGGCACCGGCGCCTCGCCCTTGCGGCCGATGGCGTGCAGCACGCCGGCGAGTGCGATGTAGTTGATGTCGTGGCCGGCGCGCGCGGCGAGCGGGCCGTCCTGGCCCCAGCCGGTCATGCGCCCGTAGACGAGCTTCGGGTTGCGCGCGAGGCAGGCCTCGGGTCCGAGTCCGAGGCGCTCCATCACGCCGGGGCGAAAGCCCTCGATCAGCGCGTCGGCGCGGGAGATGACCTCGAGCGCCGCGCCGGCGGCGCCCGGCGCCTTGAGGTCCAGCGTCACCGAGCGCCGGCCGCGCATCATGACGTCCATCCAGCGCTCGCGCTTCAGGCCGAGATCGCTCGCCGCGGGCCGGTCGACGAGCAGCACGTCCGCCCCCATGTCGGCGAGCAGCATGCCGGCGAACGGCCCCGGGCCGATCGCCTCGAACTCGATGACGCGCAGGCCGGCGAGAGGTCCCGGCACCGGCAATCCTCAGTGAATCCCGAGAGCGGCCTCGATGTTGCGCACCATCGCCACCAGACGCGGGCCGACGTCCTCCTCGAGCTGCTGCTTCTTGTACATGAACGCCGGCACGGCGCAGTTGAAGGCGATGATCTCGCCGTCGACCGTGCGACGCATCGGCACGCCGACGCCGAACAGATCCCGGTGCAGCTCGCCGAGCGTCACGCAGAAGCCGCGCGCGCGGATGTCCTCCAGGGCCTTGTCGATCTGCGGCCGGTTGCGGCGGTGCATCTCCGGCTCCTTGACCTTCATCTGGTTGAGAACCGCCTCGCGCTCTGGCGGCGTGCAGGAGGCGATGTAGGCGCGCCCGATGACCGATTGCGCGAGCGGCACCGCGGTGCCGATGTCGGGCAGCGTGGCGATGCCGTTGCCGCTGCGGCAGGACTCGACGTACACCATGTTCATGCGGTCGCGGATGCCCATCGACACCGCGCCGCTCACGTGCTCGGCCAGCTCCTTCATGAACGGGCGCGCCACCTGCCGCGCGCTCATCGAGGCGAGCAGCGGGTAGCCGATGGACAGCACGGCGGAGCCGAGCTGGTACTTGCCGAGGCGCATGTTGTGCCGCAGGTAGCCGAGCTTGGTGAGCGTGTAGGTGAGCCGCGACACCGTGGGCTTGGGCAGCCCCGTGCGCACCGAGATCTCCTTGTTGCCGAGCAGCGCCTCGAGCGGCGAGAAGCACCGCAGCACCTCGAGGCCGCGCGCCAGCGTCGTGGCAAACTGCCGGTCGCCCTCGTGCTCGTAGCTGTATTGCGTGCCCGGCGGGGAAAGTGGTGCTTCGGACTCGGGTGCGCCCATGATGTCTCCTCTTATGATTTACTCGTATCATATTTGAAATAGCGAAATACAGGAACAGATCGTGAGCCAATCCCCCTTCGATTTGTCCGGCAAGGTGGCGCTCGTCACCGGCTCCACCCGCGGCATCGGCAAGTCGATCGCCGAGGAGCTGGCGCGTGCCGGCGCAAAGGTCGCGGTCTCCAGCCGCAAGGCGGACGCCTGCGAGCAGGCGCGCGCCGAGTTCGAGCGGCACGGCTATGACGTGCTGGCCCAGCCCTGCAATGTCTCGCGCAAGGACGAGCTGCAGGCGCTGGTCGACGCAACGGTCAAGCGCTGGGGGCGCATCGACATCGCCGTGTCCAACGCCGCGTCCAATCCCTACTACGGGCCGCTGGCGTCCATCCCGGACGAGGCCTTCGACAAGATCATGCTGAACAACGTGAAGAGCGTGCTCTGGCTCGCGTCCATGACGCTGCCGGGCATGGCCGAGCGGGGCGGGGGGAGCTTCATCACGGTGGGCTCGATCGGCGGCATCCTCGCCAACACCGTGATCGGCGCCTACGGCATGTCCAAGGCCGCCGACCACCACCTGGTGCGCAATCTCGCCGCCGAATGGGGACCGAAGAATGTGCGCGTGAACGCCATCGCCCCGGGGCTCATCAAGACCGACTTCGCGCGCGCGCTCTGGGAGGACGAGACGCGCCGCAGGGAGCGCGAGGCGGCAACCCCCTTGCGGCGCCTGGGCGAGCCGAAGGACATCGGCGCCATCGCCGTGTTCCTGGCTTCCGCTGCGGCCGCGTTCATCACCGGGCAGACGATCGTGGCCGACGGCGGCGTGACCATCCTGTGACGCTGCGCTCGCTCCTCGCCGCCGGCGAGTTCGTGCTGGCGCCTGGCGTGTTCGAGATGTTCTCGGCCAAAATCGCCGACCGCATGGGCTTCAAGGCCCTGTACATGACCGGCTACGGCATCTCCGCCTCGCATCTCGGCGTGGCGGACGCGGGCCTCGTCACCTATCGCGACATGGTGGAGCGCGCGCGCACCATCGCGCAGGGGACGCGCACGCCGCTGATCGCGGACGCCGACACCGGCTTCGGCGGCCTGCTCAACGTGCGCGAGACGGTGCGCGGCTACGAGGCTGCCGGCGTGCAGGCGATCCAGATCGAGGACCAGGAAATGCCGAAGAAGTGCGGCCACACGCCCAACCGGCGCGTGGTGCCGCTCGCCGAGGCGGTGAAGCGCGTCGAGGTGGCGGTCGAGGCGCGCCGCAGCAGCGACTTCCTGGTGATCGCGCGCACCGATGCGCGCACCGCCCTGGGCCTGGACGAGGCGATCCGGCGCGCGCGCGCGTTCGCCAAGGCGGGTGCCGACGTGCTGTTCGTGGAGGCGCCCGAGTCCGAGGAGGAGTTCGCGCGCATCGGCGCCGAGCTCGCGCCGCACGCGAAGCTGCTCGCCAACATGGTGCCCACCGGCCGCTCGCCGATGCTCCCGGCCGAGAAGCTCAAGGCGCGCGGATTCTCGATCGCCATCTACCCGTCGGCCGGCATGGGCGCGGCCTGCGCAGCGCTGGAAGCCGCGTACGCGCATCTCAAGCAGCACGGATCGCTCGCGGGCAGCCCCGTGCCCGCCTACGACATGGCGCGGCTGCACGAGCTGGTGGGCTTTCCCGAAGTCTGGGATTTCGAGCGGCGGCATCCGGAGTAGGGCGTTGGGCGGCCGCACGCTCTTCGACAAGGTCTGGGACGCGCACGTCGTCGAGGATCTCGGCGACGGCGAGCAGCTGCTGCACGTCGACCGGCACCTGCTGCACGAGCTCTCGGGCCACCGCGGGCAGCTCGAGATCGCGCGCCGCGGGTTGAAGATGCGCAACCCCGAGCTCGCGCTCGGCACGCTCGACCACGTCGTCTCCACGGCGCCGGGGCGGCGCGGCGCGCCGTTCGCCGAGCGCATCGTCGCCACCTTCCGCGCCGAGAGCGCGAAGGCGGGGCTGCGCGTGCACGATTTCGGCGATGACGGGCAGGGCATCGTGCACGTGGTGGGGCCGGAGCTCGGCTTCACGCTGCCGGGGGTGCTGCTCGTCTGCGGCGACAGCCACACCTGCACGCACGGCGCGCTCGGCGCGCTCGCCTGGGGCATCGGCACGAGCGAGCTCGTGCACGTGCTCGCCACGCAGGCGATCGTGCAGGCGAAGCCGCGGACGATGCGCGTGCGCTTCGACGGCCTGCCCGCGCGCGGCGTGGGCGCGAAGGACATGATCCTCGCGCTCATCGGGCGGCTCGGCACGGCGGGCGGCGTGGGCTACGCCGTGGAGTACGCGGGCGAGGCCATCCGCGCGCTCGCGATCGAGGGCCGCATGACCGTGTGCAACCTCTCCATCGAGCTCGGCGCCAAGATCGGCATGGTGGCGCCCGACCGGAAGACATTCGACTACGTGCACGGAAGGACCTACGCGCCCGCAGGCGCGCTGTGGGACCAGGCGCTCGCGCACTGGCGCAGCCTGCCGAGCGATGCGGACGCGCGCTTCGATGCCGAGCACGCGCTCGACTGCTCGACGCTTGCGCCGCAGGTGACCTGGGGCACGAGCCCGGAGGACGTGATCGGGGTGGACGGGGTCGTCCCGGACGCCAAGCCCGAGGCGCTCGAGTACATGGGGCTCGCGAAGGGCCGGGCGATCGCCGGGACGAAGGTGGACCGGGTATTCATCGGCTCGTGCACCAACGCGAGGCTGCCGGACCTGCGCGAGGCCGCCGGCGTGGCGCGCGGCCGCCGGGTCGCGCCGCACGTCAAGGCCTGGGTGGTGCCGGGCTCGCAGCGCGTCAAGCGCGAGGCGGAGGCCGAGGGCCTCGACGAAGTGTTCCGCGCGGCGGGCTTCGAGTGGCGCGAGCCCGGCTGCTCGATGTGCGTGGGCGCGAACGGCGAGCTGGTGGAGCCGAAGGCGCGCTGCGTCTCGACCTCCAACCGCAACTTCGTCGGGCGCCAGGGGCCGCAGGCGCGCACGCACCTCGCGAGTCCCGCCACGGCCGCGGCGAGCGCCATCGCCGGCGAGATCGCGGACGCGAGAAGGCTCTGATGGAGAAGTTCACGACCCTGACGGCGGTGGCGGCGCCCTTCCCGCGGAAGAACGTCGACACCGACACCATCATCCGCATCGAGCGCTGCACCGGCACGCCGAAGGAGGAGCTCGGCCAGTACGCCTTCGAGATGGCCCGCAAGGACCCGGATTTCGTCCTCGACCAGCCGCGCTATCGCGACGCGGCGATCCTCGTCTGCGGCGAGTTCTTCGGCACCGGCAGCTCGCGCGAGATGGCGGTCTGGGCGCTCGCCGGCATCGGCATCCGCTGCCTGATCGCGCCCTCATTCGGCCAGATCTTCCTCGCCAACTGCTTCCAGAACGGGCTCCTGCCGATCGTCCTTCCCGCTGCCGAGGTCGACGCCTTGATGCGCCAAGCGGAAGACGGACGGCCTTTCGAGATCGACCTCCAGCGCCAGACGGTCAACGGCACTCTCGGCTTCGAGATCGGCGCGCGGCGCAAGCGCATGCTGCTGGAGGGGCTGGACGAGGTCGGCCTGACGCTCGCCCTGGAGCCGAGGATCGCCGCGTTCCAGGCGGCCGACCGCGAGCGGCGGCCCTGGGTGTACGCCGGCGTTTCAAACGCGCACCGGCGCGCGGAGTAGCGGTATTCTCGCGATCTGGCACGAGGAGGAGCTGCAGCGATGGACCTCAACTATTCCCAGGAAGAGCTCGCGTTCCGCGACCAGGTGCGCGGCTGGCTGAAGGCCAACCTGCCGGCAGACTTGAGCGCGAAGATCGCCAACTATGACGAGCTGACGCGCGAGGACCTGCTGCGCTGGCACAGGATCCTCGCCAAGCAGGGCTGGGTGGCGCCTTCCTGGCCCAAGGAGTGGGGCGGCACGGGCTGGAGCGTCGTGCAGCGCTACATCTTCGAGGAGGAGTGCGGCTACGCCGGCACGCCGCCGCTCATCCCCTTCGGCCTGTCGATGTGCGGACCGGTGCTGCTCCGGTTCGGCACGGAGGAGCAGAAGAAGAGGTTCCTGCCGCGCATCTACAACGGCGAGGACTTCTGGTGCCAGGGGTATTCCGAGCCCGGCTCGGGCTCGGACCTCGCCTCGCTGAAGACCAAGGCCGTCAGGAACGGCGATCACTATGTGGTGAACGGCCAGAAGATCTGGACCACGCTCGGCCACTACGCGGACTGGATCTTCTGCCTGGTGCGTACCGATTCGAGCACCGCCAAGCGCCAGGAAGGCATCAGCTTCCTGCTCATGGACATGAAGTCGCCCGGCATCACCGTGCGCCCGCTGATTCTCATGGACGGCGGGCACGAGGTGAACGAGGTGTTCTTCGACGACGTCAAGGTGCCGGTCGGCAACCTCGTGCACAAGGAAGGCGAGGGCTGGACGGTGGCCAAGTACCTGCTCGGCCACGAGCGCATGAACACCGGGCGCATCGGCGCCTCCAAGCGCGAGCTCGCCAAGCTCAAGGAGTTCGCCGCCGCGCAGCGCAAGAACGGCAGGTCCCTGATGGACGACGTGCGTTTCCGCGACAAGGTCTCGCGCCTCGAAGTCGAGCTGATGGCGCTGGAGATCACCAACCTGCGGTTCCTGGACCGC
>JAOUIL010000022.1 GCA_029883975.1 Betaproteobacteria bacterium | reverse complement strand
CGAGAGCGTGAACACCGACGAGCCGCGCGCGTGCGGTCGGATGAAGGCGTCGGCGTGCACCGAGATGAACAGGTCCGCCTTGACCTCGCGCGCCTTCTCCACGCGGTCGCCGAGCGCGAGGTAGTAGTCGCCGTCGCGCGTCAGCACCGCGCGCATGCCGGGCTCGGCGTCGATCAGCGCCTTCAGGCGCCGCGCGATCAGCAGCGTGATGTCCTTCTCCAGCGTGCCGCGGCGCCCGCGCGCGCCGGGATCCTCGCCGCCGTGCCCGGCGTCGATGACCACCGTGGCGAGGCGCGCGACCGACGGCTTGCCGCTTCCCGGTCGCTGCGGCTGCGGCGGTGCCGTGCCGATCTGGCCGTTCAGCTCGAGCAGCGCGGCGAGCGGGTCGGGCGGCACCATGGGGTAGAGGTCCAGCACGAGGCGGTGCCCGTAATCGGCAACGGGCTTCAACGCGAAGAGCTGCGGCCGCACCTCGGCCTTCAGGTCGAGCACGACGCGCGTGACGCCGGGGCGGTTGGCGGCCACGCGCAGCGCGGCGATGTACGGATCGCCCGCGGCGACCTTCTCCTGCAGCGAGGCGAGCACGCCGCCCGCGTCATCGCCGCCCAGGTCGAGCACCAGGCGCTCGGGGTCCTTCAGCGGGAACAGCGTGTAGTCCAGCACGTGGCGCGACTCGAAGGTGACGCGCGTGTAGTCGCGCGCGGGCCAGACGCGCGTGGCGACGAACTGGGCGTGCGCCGACGCTAGCTCGCCGAGGAAAAGCGCTGCAGCGAGCGCAAGAGCCACGCCTCCCCGGCGGGCGACGCGGCGCTCAGCCACGCGCGGCGCCCCTCGCCGTCGATTGCGAGGCGCACCGCCAAGTCCGGCGGCGCCAGCAGATCTCCCGCCCGCTCCGGCCACTCCACGATGCAGGCGGCGTGCGGATTGAAGTACTCGCGAAAGCCCGAATCCTGCCATTCGCCTCGATCCTTGAAGCGATAAAAATCAAAGTGATACAAGTTTAATCGTGAAACGACATAAAGTTCAACCAGCGTGTAGGTGGGGCTCTTCACCCTGCCCAGGTGACCCAGTTCACGCAGCAGGCCGCGCACCAGCGTCGTCTTGCCCGATCCCAGCTCTCCGGACAGGTGCAGCACACGCCCCGGGCCGATCCCCGAGGCAAGCGACGCCCCCAGGCGCAGCGTGGCGGCCTCGTCGGACAGCAGGACGCTAGACTCGGCCATGGACTATCGCGCGCTTTCTCGGCGCATCAAGCGGTGGGGGAAGGAGCTGGGCTTCCAGGCCGTCGGCATCGCGGATACCGGGCTCAGCGACACGGAACGCCGGCTCGGCGACTGGCTCGGCAGGGGCTGGCACGGCGAGATGGATTATATGGCGCGGCACGGCGCGCTCCGTGCGCGCCCCGCCGAGCTCGTGCCGGGGACCGAGCGCGTCATCTGCTGCCGCATGGACTACCTGCCCGCAGGCGAGGAGGCCGCCGCGGACCCGCTGCGCGCGCAGATCGCGCGCTATGCGCGCGGGCGCGACTATCACAAGGTGATGCGCGCGCGGCTGCGGATGCTGTGCGATCGCATCGCCGCCGAGGCCGGGCCGTTCGGCTGCCGCGTGTTCGCCGATTCGGCGCCGGTGATGGAGGTCGAGCTGGCGCGCAAGGCAGGCATCGGCTGGCGCGGCAAGCACACGCTGCTGCTGGCGCGCGAAGCGGGCTCCTGGTTCTTCCTCGGCGAGGTGTACGCCAGCCTGCCGCTTCCGGTCGACGCGCCCGCGAGCGAGCATTGCGGTACCTGCACGCAATGCATCGACGTCTGCCCCACGCAGGCGATTCGCGCGCCCTACCAGCTCGACGCGCGCCGCTGCATTTCCTACCTCACGATCGAATTGAAGGGCAGCATCCCGGAAGAGTTCAGGCCGCTGATCGGCAATCGCGTCTACGGCTGCGACGACTGCCAGGCGGTCTGCCCATGGAACTCCTTCGCGCGGCCGACCCCGGAGCCCGATTTCGCCGTGCGCCACGGCCTGGATCGCGCGACGCTGGTCGAGCTCTTCGCCTGGAGCGAGGAGGAGTTTGCCGCGCGCATGGCCGGCTCGGCGATCCGGCGCATCGGCTACGAGCGCTGGCTGCGCAACCTCGCCGTCGGCCTGGGCAACGCACCGGCGACGCCCGAGCTCGTCGAGGCGTTGCGTGCGCGCGCCGATCATCCGTCCGCGCTGGTGCGCGAGCACGTCGCGTGGGCGCTTTCCCGCCATGGGTGAGTGGGCCGCAGACCGCCTGTTGCCGGGATTCGAGGCGCGCACGCTCGCGTTTCCGGACGACTACGACGGGCGCGTCGTGGCGACGCTCGTGCGGCTGCCGGCGGGCGATGCGCCGCGCGGCGCGGTGCTCTACGTGCACGGTTTCGTGGACTACTTTTTCCAGCGCCACATGGCCGAGCGCTTCGCGGCGGAGGGCTACGCCTTCCACGCGCTCGACCTGAGGAAGTACGGCCGCTCGCTCCTGCCGCATCAGCATCCGAACTTCTGCAAGGACCTCGCCGAGTACGACGCCGACATCGGCGCGGCGATCGACGCCATCGGCGGGCCGGTGCTGCTCGCCGGGCACTCGACGGGCGGGCTGATCTGCGCGCTGTACGCGGCGCGCGCAGCGCGGCGCACCGAGGTTCGTGCGCTGTGGCTCAACAGCCCGTTCTTCGACTGGAAGGTGACGCCGCTGCAGCGCGCGCAGCTCGGCATGGCGGCGCTGATGGGCCATGCGTTCCCCTTCCTGCGCGACCCGCGGGGACTGCACCCCGCCTACGGCCGCAGCCTGCACCGCGAGCACGGCGGCGAGTGGGACTACGACCTCGCCCTGAAGCCGTTGCGCGGATTCGCCACCCATTACGGCTGGATCGGCGCAATTCTCGCAGCGCAAACCAGGGTGCACGCAGGCCTGGATATCCCCTGCCCGGTGCTGACCATGCACTCGGACGAGGCCGACATCGTGCTCGACTGGCGTCACATGGCGAAGTGGGGGAGGACGCTCGGGCCGCAGGCGAGCGTGCTGGCGTTCCCAGGTGGATTGCACGACCTCGTGCTCTCGCGGCGTGAGGTGCGGGACGCGGTATTCCATGCAGTGTTTTCCTGGGCAGGGACCATCTGAACTCGTAGAGCGAGGACCGGGCACCATGGCGGATACTCCGAAGAGCTACTGGAACAGCGCCCGCGAGGGCCTGCGCAGCGTCGAGCTGCGCGCCGCAGGCTTCGACCCCGCTGCGGCGGAGAAGCTGAACGCGGTCGTCACCGTCGCCGGCCCCTACACCAACGCGCATCGCTGCAATAACCGCGTGCGCCGCATCGCCGACCTGCTCGTCGAGGCGATCGCCCGCCGCGGGGGCCAGGGCCTGCTCGTCGGCGCGCCCGCGGTGTCGGATGCGCTGACGCAGGGCACGGCCCACGCGGGCTACAGCCTCGCGTCGCGCGAGCTGGTCGCCGATTGCATCGAAACGGGCCACCAGGCGCAGCATGCGCAGGCCATGATCGTCGTCTCGGGATGCGACAAGAGTGGCGCCGCGGCGCTCATGCCGCTGGCGAGAACCAATGCGTTCGGCCTGGTCGTTTATCCGGGGACCAGCTCGCCCGGGCGCGTGGACTCCGGCCCGTGGGCGGCCAAGGGCGAGAACCTCACGCTCATGGACTACGCGGAAGCGCGCGCCGGGCGCGATGCCGGGCGCATCTCCGACGACGTGGTCGACAAGCTCGAGCGCTGCATCATGCCGGGCAGCGGCACCTGCGGGGCGATGTTCACCGCGAACACGATGAGCACCATCGCGGAAGCGATCGGCATGATGCTGCCCAGGGGCGCCTCGCACCCCGCGGACTACGATGCCGCGAGCGACGTGCACGACGACGTGAAGGCGCAGGTCCGTGCGAGCGTGGATGCGCTGTACGGCCTGATGGCGGCAGGCCTGCGCCCGCGCGACATCATGACCCCGCAGGCGTTCGAGAACGCGATCGTCACGGCGTTCGCCATGGGCGGATCGACCAATTTCGTCCTGCACCTGCTCGCCGTCGCACGCGAAGCCGGCGTGCCGCTCACCATCGAACGCATCCAGGCGGTGGGCGAGCGCGTGCCGCTCATCGCCAGCCTGCAGCCGCACGGGCCCTACGCGATGGTGTCGCTGCACCGGCTGGGCGGGGTGCCGGTCGTGATGAAGGAGCTGCTGGAACACGGCTTCCTGCACGGCGGGGCGATGACGGTGACGGGCCGTACCCTGGCGCAGAACCTGCGCGCGACGCCGACGCTCGCGCAGCTCGGCACGCAGGACGTGGTCTGGCCGGTCGCGCGTCCCATCGCGGCAGCCGGCAACCACATCAGCGTGCTCAAGGGGAACCTCGCGCCCGAGAGCGCCGTGCTCAAGCTGAGCGGCAAGACGCTCGAGCGCGGCGTGTTCCGCGGCATGGCGCGGGTCTTCGAGAGCGAGTCCGACACGCTGCAGGCAATACGCGCCGGGAATGTCCGTCCGGGCAGCGTGGTCGTGGTGCGCAACGTCGGGCCGGCGGGCGCGCCGGGCATGCCGGAGATGGTGATGCTGACGATCGAGCTGCAGGGGCGCGGCCTGGGCGAGCAGGTGGCGCTGATCACCGACGGCCGCTTCTCGGGCGTGTCGCACGGCATCCTCGTCGGGCACGTCTCGCCGGAAGCGGCGAAGGGCGGGCCGATTGGCATCGTGCGCGAGGGCGATGCGATCGTCATCGACCCGCGCGCGCGCACCTTGACCCTGGAGCTGGACCCGACGGAGATCGCGCGGCGCCTGGCGTCCCGGGATGGATCGCGCGTCGGCCCGCCACTGCGCCCCGGCTCCGTGCTGGACAAGTACGCCCGCCTGGTTTCGTCGGCGCATTACGGTTGCGTCCTGTAGCGGCGCCGGGGAATTCCGCGTTTGCCTGTTAGTCTCCGTCCACCATGGCCCGAGAAGCCTCCCGCAAGCCGGCGCGCGCCGTCGTCGCGGCGGTGCAGTTGCCCAGCGTCAGCGACGTCGAGTTCGACTCATCGCTGGCCGAGCTGCGCCAGCTCGCGAAAACGCTGGGCTTTGAAGTCGTCGCCACGGTCACGCAGAAGCGCGCCAGCTTCGACGCGGCGGCCTATCTCGGCGAGGGCAAGCGCGCGGAGCTGCGCGCCCTGGTGGAGGCGCAAGCCGACCTCGTACTCATCGACCACGAGATCTCCCCGTCGCAGGCGCACAACCTGGAGAAGGCGCTCGGCTGCGAGGTGATGGACCGCACCATGGTGATCCTCGAGATCTTTCATCGCCACGCGCGCTCGCGCGCCGCGCGCGCCCAGGTGGAGATCGCGCGCCTGGGCTACATGGCGCCGCGCATGCGCGAGGCCGCCAAGCTCGCCGGCCCCAAGGGCCGCGAACGCAGCGGTGTCGGCGGCCGCGCCGGCAGCGAGTCGCAGGCCGAGCTCGACCGCCGCAAGGTCCGCGACCGCATTGCCGAGCTGCAGAAGGAGCTCGACGCCATGCACCTCGAGCGCAAGACGCAGCGCGCGCGGCGCCAGGAGCGCCAGGGCCTCGCGCGCGTCGCGCTGGTCGGCTACACCAACGCCGGCAAATCCACCCTGATGCGCGCGCTCACGGCGAGCGAAGCGCTGGTCGCCGACAAGCTGTTCGCCACGCTCGACACCACCGTGCGCGCCCTGCAGCCCGAGGGCGTGCCGCGCATCCTGGTCAGCGACACGGTCGGCTTCATCAAGAACCTGCCGCACGGCCTGGTCGCCTCGTTCAAGTCGACGCTCGACGAGGCGCTCGAGGCGTCGCTGCTGGTCCACGTCGTCGATGCGAGCGACCCCGGGTTCGAGCGCCAGCTCGTGGTCACCGATGCGGTGCTGGAGGAGATCGGCGCGAAAGACGTGCCGCGTCTGCTCGTCTTTAACAAGATCGACCGCGGCGGCGACGAAGCGATGCTCCGCGCAAATTACCCCGGGTGCGTCGTGATGAGCGCGCGCCGCGAAGGTGACGTCGCGCAGCTGCGCGCGGCGATCGTCGCGTTCTTCCAGCAGCGCATGGTCGAAGCCGAGCTGTTCCTCCCCTGGTCGGCGCAGAAGCTGCGCGGCGAGATCTTCGAGAGCTGCGAAGTGCTGTCGGAACGCACCGAGGGCGAGGGCGCATTCCTGCGCGTGCGCGGGGAGCCGGAGGCGGTGCGGCGGTTGCGGGAGCGGCTGGCCGCTTGACTCCCGTGCGCAAAGCCCCTTAACTGCCCTTCAGGAGGTGAACCATGCAAGGCACAGGCGTGATTGCTTTCCTCATCATCGGCGCCGTCGCGGGCTGGCTGGCGGGCAAATTCATGAAGGGCAGCGGCTTCGGCCTCGTCGGCAACATCGTCGTCGGCATCGTCGGCGCGCTGATCGGCGGATTCGTGTTCAGCCTGCTGGGGATCACCGCCGGCGGGTTCCTCGGCTCGATCGTCATGGCGACGATCGGCGCGGTGCTGCTGCTTTACGTCGTCAAGCTGATGAAGCAGGTGTAGCGCCGCGCGTTCGCGAGCGCGGCGGCACCAGCCGCAGCGTGACGAGCGTGGCCGCGGTCCAGGCGAGGTACAGCGCCGTGAACACCCACTCGGGCGCGCGGTAGTACAGGAAGTAGCGCACCCAGCGCCCGACGAACGATTCGGCGCGCGCGCCGCCGCGCAGCAGATCCTCCATCGCGGTGAGCGGACAGGTCATGCCGATCACCGCTTCGAGCGCGACGAAGGCGATCGCGCCCAGGTGCACATACCGGAACCACGGATTGCGCACCCAGCCCCAGCCCAGCACGGCGCCGATCCAGGTCAGGATCAGCCCGCCGACGATGAAGACGACGATCGCGAAGTGAAGGACGAGGAGAGCGTCAGCCGCGCTCACGCGGTCTCGCGGGATCCGCGATCCACTCGCTCCAGGAGCCGGCGTAGAGCTTCCCGCCCTTGAGCCCGGCGACTTCCATTGCCAGCAGGTTGTGGCACGCGGCGACGCCGGAGCCGCAGCTGTGCACCACCTCGGTGGCCTTGCGGCCGGCGAGCAGCACCTCGAACTCGGCGCGCAGCTGCGCGGCCGGCTTGTGCACGCCCTCGAGCGTCAGGTTGGCGCCGTTGAAGCGGTTGAGCGATCCCGGAATGCGCCCGGCTTCCGGGTCGATGGGCTCGGCTTCGCCGCGCCAGCGCGCCGCGGCGCGCGCGTCGACGATCGACTCCTTGCCGAGGTGCTGCACGACGTGTGAGACATCCACTGCCATATCGGCGCGCGGCTTGCCTGAATAGACAGTCGCCGGATATTTCGGCACCTCCGCCGTGACCGGCCGGCCTTCCTTCGTCCACTTCGCAAGGCCGCCATCGAGCACCGCGACCGCCTCGTGCCCCACCCAGCGCAGCATCCACCACAGGCGCGCGGCCATCGCGCCGGATCCGCCGTCGTAGCAGACGACCTCGTCCGATGGCTTCAGCCCTTTGGCGCCGAGCCAAGCGATGAACTTCGCGGGGTCCGGCAGCGGATGCCGGCCGTTCTTGCCGGTCTTCGGCGCGGACAGATCGTGATCCAGGTGCGCAAACGCCGCGCCCGGAATATGCGCGCCGGCGTACTGCTCCCGGCCCAGCTCCGGCTTCATCAGGTCGTGCCGGCAGTCGAACCGGCGCCACTCGGGGTGGCGCGCCAGCTCCTCGGTGGAAACGAGCGTGCTCAGCACGCGAGCTTGCGCCGCACCCATTCGTGGAAATGCACCATGGTGTCTTCCATGGGCGACTGGTAGGGACCGGCGTCATCCCGGCCTTCTTCCCACAGGGCGCGACGGCCGCGGTCCATGCGCAAGCAGATCTCGTCGTCTTCTTTCGCTGTCTCGACGTAGGCCGCCTGCTGCGCCTCGACGAACTCGCGCTCGAACAGCGCGATCTCCTCGGGGTAGTAGAACTCGACAACGTTGGTGGTGCGCGTCGGCGAGCGCGGGATCAAGTGGCTCACCACCAGCACGTTCGGATACCACTCCATCATCAGGCCGGGGAACCAGGTCATCCACAGGGCGCCCTGCCTGGGCACACGCCCGTCGAGATGCTGCAGGCAGGCCTCGTGCCACTTGCGGTACACGGGCGTGCCCGGCTTGCCGAGGCCCGCCTTCGCCTGCACGATCTGCACCGACCAGTCGGCGCCGTAGTCCACCGTGAAGTTGTCACAGTCGGTGAAGTTGCCCAGCCCCGGGTGGAAGGGATTGACGTGGTAGACCTCGAGGTACACCTCGATGAAAGTCTTCCAGTTGAACTCGTACTCGTCCACCATGACGCGGTCGAGCACGTAGCCCGAGAAATCCCAGTCGCCGATGGTCGTCATGCCGGCCAGCGCCTGGCGCGGGTCGGCCGGGCCCGCGAACAGCAGGCCCCGCCAGTTGGTCAGTGGCGTCGAATGCAGCTTGACGCACGGGTTCTCGGGAAAATGCGGCGCACCGAGCAGCTCGCCCTTCAGGTCGTAGGTCCAGCGGTGCAGCGGGCAGACGATGTTCCCGGTGTTGCCGCGGCCTTCGAGCATGATCGATTGCCGGTGGCGGCAGACATTGGAGAGCAGCTCGACGCCGCCGGCGTTGCGCACCAGCACCTTGGCGTGGTCCTGCCAGGCGAGCGTGTGGTAATCGCCCACGTTGGGCACCATCAGCTCGTGGCCGACGTAGTTGGCGCCGGCAGCGAACAGCAGCTGTTTCTCGCGGGCGAAGACTTCCGGGTCGAAATACCAGGCGACCGGCAGCTGGCAACGTGCCGGCCTGAGATGCCTGGAACTCGAGACGTCGGACATGGCGCCCGGTGGGAGTAAAAAAGGCGCGCATTGTACTCCAGGGAAGGTTTGACCGGGGGAGCGGCGCGCGGGCACACTTCACGCATGGCCAAGCCCGGTTCCGAGACCACGTTCGAGCGCGCGCTCGCCGAGCTGGAGAAGCTCGTGGCGCAGATGGAAGGCGGCAAGCTGTCCCTCGAGCAGGCGCTCGAGGCGCACAAGCGCGGGCTGGAGCTGGCGCGCTTCTGCCAGGAGCGCCTGGACGCCGCGCAGCGCCAGGTCAAGGTGCTCGAAGGCGAGGTGCTGAAGAAGCTCGCCCTGGAACCCGAGCCCGGTGACGGCGCCTGAAGCGGGGTTCGCGGCCTGGATGGGCGGCATCCAGGCGCGGATGGAGGCGGCGCTGGCGAGGTTCCTGCCGGCAGCGGGTATCGCCCCGGCGCGCCTGCACGAGGCGATGCGCTACGCGGTGCTCGAGGGCGGCAAGCGTGTGCGCCCGCTGCTGACATTCGCCGCCGGCGAAGCGGCGGGCGCCCGGCCCGAGCGGCTCGAGGTGGCGGCGGCTGCGGTCGAGCTGATCCACGCCTATTCGCTGGTGCACGACGACCTGCCGTGCATGGACGACGACGTGCTCCGGCGCGGCAAGCCCACAGTGCACGTGGAGTACGACGAGGCCACCGCGCTGCTGGTGGGCGACGCGCTGCAGTCGCTCGCCTTCCAGCTGCTCGCCGAGCACGCCCTCGCCGACGAGCCGGCGGCGCAGCTCGACATGCTGCGCCAGCTGGCGGCGGCCGCGGGATCGCGCGGCATGGCGGGCGGCCAGCAGATCGACCTCGAGTCGACCGGCAAGCCGCTGAGCGTGCCAGAGCTCGAGGCCATGCACATCCACAAGACGGGCGCGCTCATCCGCGCGGCCGTGCTGCTCGGCGCGGCCTGCGGGGGTGCGCCGGAGGCGCTGCGCACGCGGCTCGACCACTACGCCAAGACCGTCGGCCTCGCCTTCCAGGTGGTGGACGACGTGCTGGACGCGGAAGCCTCGAGCGCCACGCTGGGCAAGACCGCGGGCAAGGACGCGCGTCAGGGCAAGCCGACTTACGTGTCGATCATGGGGCTGGCGCGCGCGCGCGAGCTGGCCCGGGAACTGAGGCACAATGCGCATCAGGCTCTGGCGCCGCTCGGCGCCGAGGCGCGGCGGCTGCGGGAACTCGCCGACTTCATCGTACTCAGAAAGTTCTAGGCATGGCCACCATCACCGACGAGCTGCCGGCGGGCGGGGAGAAGCCGGCGTCCTTCGCGCTGCTACGCACGATCGACGACCCGGCGCAGCTGCGCGCGCTCGAGCGCCGGCAGCTGCACCAGCTCGCTGCAGAGCTGCGCGCGTACGTGCTCGACTCGGTGTCCAAGACGGGCGGCCACCTGTCGTCCAACCTCGGCACGGTCGAGCTGACGATCGCCCTGCACAAGGTGTTCGAGACGCCGGAAGACCGCATCGTCTGGGACGTGGGCCACCAGACCTACGCGCACAAGATCCTCACCGGTCGGCGCGAGGCGATGGCGCGCCTGCGCATGCTCGACGGCATCTCCGGCTTTCCGCGGCGCAGCGAGTCGGTGTACGACACCTTCGGCACGGCGCATTCCTCGACCTCGATCTCGGCGGCGCTCGGCATGGCGGTGGCGGCGAAGGCGAAGGGCGAGAGCCGCAAGTGCGTGGCGGTCATCGGCGACGGCGCGATGTCGGCCGGCATGGCCTTCGAGGCCATGAACAACGCCGGCGCCATGGACGTGGACCTGCTCGTCATCCTGAACGACAACGAGATGTCGATTTCGCCGCCGGTGGGCGCGCTCACCAATTACCTGGCGCGACTGCTCTCGGGGCGCATGTACTCCACGGCGCGCAAAGCGAGCGAGCACATCCTCAAGCGCGTGGGCGTGTGGGAGTTCGCGCGGCGCACCGAGGAGCACGTGAAGGGCATGGTGACGCCTTCGACGCTGTTCGAGGAGTTCGGCTTCAACTATATCGGGCCGATCGACGGCCACGACCTCGACACGCTGATCGCCACGCTCACCAACATCCGCAAGCTCTCGGGGCCGCAGTTCCTGCACGTCGTGACGCGCAAGGGGCAGGGCTACAAGCTCGCCGAGGACGACCCGATCGCCTACCACGGGCCGAGCAAGTTCGATCCGGCGCAGGGCATCCAGAAGGCGGCGACGCCACCGCGCCCCACCTACAGCCAGGTGTTCGGCGACTGGCTGTGCGACATGGCGGCCGCCGACCTGCGGCTGGTGGCGATCACGCCGGCGATGCGCGAGGGCTCGGGCATGGTGGCCTTCTCGGAAAAGTATCCCGGGCGCTACTTCGACGTCGGCATCGCCGAGCAGCATTCGGTGACCTTCGCCGCGGGCCTGGCGTGCGAGGGCCTGCGGCCGGTGGTGGCGATCTACTCGACGTTCCTACAGCGCGGCTACGACCAGCTGATCCACGACGTCGCCATCCAGAACCTGCCGGTGACCTTCGCGCTCGATCGCGGGGGCCTGGTGGGCGGGGACGGCGCCACGCACAACGGCGCGTTCGACTTCGCCTATCTGCGCACGGTGCCGAATCTCACCGTGATGGCGCCGGCCGACGCGGCCGAATGCCGGCGCATGCTGACGACGGCCGTGCAGCTCGGCGCCCCGGCTGCGGTGCGCTATGCGCGCGGCACGGCGGTGGGAGAGGCGGGCAGCGCGCTCGAGGCGCTGCCGGTCGGCAAGGGCGAGGTCCGGCGCCGCGGCAGGCGCATCGCGATCCTCGCCTTCGGCGCGATGTTCAAGCCCGCGCTGGAGGCGGCCCAAGCGCTCGAGGCCACCGTGGCGAACATGCGCTTCGTGAAGCCGCTGGACGTGGACCTGGTGAAGCAGCTCGCGGCCGGGCACGAGCTGCTGGTGACCGTGGAGGAGCACCAGATCATGGGCGGGGCGGGCAGCGCCGTATGCGAAGCGCTGCAGATGCTGGGCGTCGAGCGCCGCGTCTTGCTGCTCGGCCTGCCCGATCGCTTCATCGATCACGGCGACCCCTCGAGGCTCCTGCAGTCCGTGGGGCTGGATGCCGCCGGCATCGAGAAGTCCGTGCGGGAGGCAATAGCCGAGTAATTTACTCGGGAGTTATAATGCGGCCATGAAAGCCAAGGACCTGCACGCGATTCCCGATGTCCAGAGCACGCCCGATTCCCGCAAGCTCGCCATCGACCGGGTCGGCATCAAGGCGATCCGCCATCCGATCCAGATCATGCAGCGCGCGGGCGGGGTGCAGCACACGATCGCCAGCTTCAACATGTACGTGGGCCTGCCGCACCACTTCAAGGGCACGCACATGTCGCGCTTCGTGGAGATCCTGTCCGCGCACGAGCGCGAGATCACGGTCGACTCGTTCCAGACGATGGTGCGCGAGATGGTGGCGAAGCTCGAGGCCGAGGCAGGCGTGGTCGAGATGAGCTTCCCGTACTTCATCGACAAGGCGGCGCCGGTGTCGGGCGTGAAGAGCCTCATGGACTATGAAGTGACCTTCGTCTCGCAGATCCTCGACGGCAGGCAGAGCTTCGCCATGAAGGTGCTGGTGCCGGTGACCAGCCTGTGCCCGTGCTCCAAGGGCATCAGCGAGCGTGGCGCGCACAACCAGCGCTCGCACGTCACCGTGACCGCGCACACCGGCGAATTCGTCTGGATCGAGGAGATCGTCGACCTGGTCGAGAAGCAGGCCTCGAGCGAGCTGTACGGGCTGCTCAAGCGCCCGGACGAGAAGTACGTCACCGAGCGCGCCTATGACAACCCGAAGTTCGTCGAGGACATGGTGCGCGACGTGGCGGCGCTGCTGAACCTCGACGACCGCATCGCGAAGTATGTCGTCGAGTCCGAGAATTTCGAGTCGATCCACAACCACTCCGCCTACGCCCTCATCGAGCGCGACAAGCAGGCTCGCTAGCGGCGTCCTGGCCTGGCTGGCGATGAGCGCGCCGCTCGCCGCCGACTACGCCGCGGAGCGCGCGCAGCTCGTCGAGGAAGTGGAGGCGACGTACGCGCAGACTGCGGCACTCACCGGCCTGCGCGCCATGTCGCCGCAGGTGCGCGCGGCGCTCGGCAAGGTCGAGCGCCACCGGTTCGTTCCCGACAGCCAGCGTGCGCTTGCCTATCGCAACCACCCTCTGCCGATCGGCGCCGGGCAGACCATCTCGCAGCCTTATATCGTCGCGCTGTCGACCGACCTCGTCGCGCCGCGGCCCGGCCACAGGGTGCTGGAAGTCGGCACCGGCTCGGGCTACCAGGCGGCGATGCTCGCGGAAATCGTCGGCCAGGTGTACACCATCGAGCTGATCGCGGATCTCGGCAACGCGGCGGCCGAGCGCTTGCGCGCGCTCGGCTACAGGAACGTCGAGGTGAGGATCGGCGACGGCTACGCCGGCTGGCCCGAGAAGGCGCCGTTCGACGGCATCGTGGTCACGGCGGCGCCGCCGCAGGTGCCGCAGGCGCTCGTCGAGCAGCTCAAGCCCGGGGGCCGCATGGTGGTCCCGGTCGGGTCCAGCGGAGCCGCGCAGGAGCTGCTCGTGATCACCAAGCGCGCCGACGGCACGACCGAGACCCGCAGCGTCCTGCCGGTGCGCTTCGTGCCGCTCGTGCCCGGCAAGTAGTCAGTAGCGCCGCGTCAGCGTCATCGCCTGGCCCTCGTGGCGCATGTCCACGCGGCTAAGGAAACTCATGCCGAGCAGCGCGATGTCCAGGCCCTGCTCGATGACGACGCCGTCCACGGCGTTGATCTCGATCGCGCCCAGGCGCACCGTGTCCAGGCGCACCTTGTACACGGGCACGACGCCGGCCGCGGTCTTGGTGAGCGCGCGCTCGCCCTTGCGGTAGTCGATGCCGAGCCGCGTGGCCTCGGCCGCGGGCAGCGCGACCAGCGTGGCGCCCGTGTCGACCACGAAGCGGATCGGCCTGCCGTTGATCGCGCCCTCGGTGACGAAGTGCCCGCGGCTGTCGGCGGCAAGCGTGACGCTCTGACGGCCGTCGGGCGCGCCGCTCGTGGCGTGCTGCCCGCGGGCCAGCGTGCGGCGCACGCCCTCGAACTCGACCTCCGCCCGGTCGCGCTCGACCGAGATCACCGTCACGCCTGACGCGCTCTGGCCGACGCGCACGGTGCGCGGCGCGCCGCCGTCGACCACCAGGATCGCCGCCTTGTCGCCGAACGTGCCGACCAGGCTCACGTCCAGCGCGCGCGCCTCCCACGCCGCCAGCGCAAGGAGCAGCGCCGCCGCCGCACTACAATGCCGCATCATGAAGCCGGTGGTCATCTTCCGCCACGCGCCCAGCGAGGGCCCCGGCTATTTTGCCAGCACCCTGGAGCGCAAGGCGATTCCCTGGACGCTGGTCGCGCTCGACGAGGGTCGCGCCGTGCCGCGCAGCGCGCGCGCCTGCTCGGGCCTCGTGCTGATGGGCGGCCCGATGAGCGCCAACGACGCGCTGCCGTGGATTGCCCCCGTGCTCGCGCTGATCGCCGACGCCGTGCGCCAGGACGTGCCGGTGCTCGGGCATTGCCTGGGCGGGCAACTGATGGCGCGCGCCTTCGGCGGCACGGTGCAGGCCGCGCCGGCGAAGGAGATCGGCTGGGGCGAGGTGCGCGCATCGGAGAACGCCGTGGCGCGCGAATGGCTCGGGCCGGTGCGCGCGTTCGAAGCGTTCCACTGGCACGGCGAGGCATTCAGCATTCCTCCCGGCGGCACGCGCGTTCTGGAGAATGCGCACTGCGCCAACCAGGCCTTCGCGCTCGGCCGGCATTTCGGCATGCAGTGCCACGTGGAGATGACCGGGGACATGGTGCGCGATTGGCTGCGCGGCGGGGCGGGCGAGATTGCGGCCGCGAGCGGTTCGCCGGCGGTGCAGGACCCGGCCGAGATCGAACGCGACTTGGAGCGGCGCATCGATGCGCTGCACGCGGTCGCCGACCGCATCTACGACCGGTGGATCGAGGGGCTGTCGAGGGGGTAACGGGGGAACGCCGGGTTCCCCTGTTCCTATTCGCGGAAATTGATGAATTGCAGGGGCGCGTCGGCGACCTGCGCGCGCACCAGCTGGATCGCCGCCTGCAGGTCGTCCTTCTTCGCGCCGGAGACGCGCACCGCGTCGCCCTGGATCGAGCCCTGCACCTTGAGCTTCGATTCCTTGATCAGCTTCTGGATGGCCTTCGCCTTGTCCTGCGCGATGCCGACCTTCACCGTGATGGCGCGCTTGGCCTTGTCGCCCGCTGCCTTCTCGGGCGCGCCCAGCTCGAGCGCGC
This sequence comes from Betaproteobacteria bacterium, assembly GCA_029883975.1. Classification (GTDB taxonomy): domain Bacteria; phylum Pseudomonadota; class Gammaproteobacteria; order Burkholderiales; family SG8-39; genus JAABQT01. The sequence goes on along the minus strand of JAOUIL010000022.1, from coordinate 25,256 downwards.
GCAGGTCGATGTTGCGCTTGGACATCCGCTGGCGCAGCACGTCGGTCACCTGCCCGAGCTTGAACTCGTCGTCGGCGTAGACCGTCAGCACGAGCTCGTTCTGCTCGATGCGCGCGTCCGAGCCCTTGAAATCGAAGCGGTTCTGGATTTCCTTGTTCGCCTGCTCGACCGCGTTCTTCACTTCCTGCGCGTTGACCTGCGAAACGATGTCGAAGGAGGGCATGGCGGCATTCTACGCGCGCGCGCCGCGCAGGTAGACCGGCGCGCCGCCGAGCGGCGCGCCGGCCGGCAGCGGCCGCCCGAGCGCGTCCTCGGCGTGCGCCGGCCCCTCGAGCGCCGGTCCGTGCGCGTAGGTGAGCGCTACGCTCTCGCCATCGGTGCGCCGGAAATCGAAGCGGTAGCGGCCGTGGCGCTCGCCTTCGGGCGCCGGCAGCTGCGCGCCGACGAACGTCGCCTCACCCAGCAGCGCGAGAAATCGCTGCAGCATGGCGTAGGCCACGCGCGGGCGCAGCGCCGACGGGTCCGTGTCGTCCACCAGACCGTAGCCGCGCGCCGCCAGCCGCCACCAGTACACGCGCTCCACCATGCCCGAGCCGAGCGCGAGGCACAGGTAGCGCAGCAGGAACGCGCCGTACTCCTGCTCCGTCACGCCCGTGTCGCCGCCGGCGCGCCAGGGCGGGAAGTAGGGCGCATGGATCGGCGCGTGCGCGCCCTGGCCGCGCAGCGGCCAGTTGACCTCCGAGACCACGAAGCGCTCGGTGCCCGCCGCGGCGCGTGCCATCGCGCGGCCGAGGACGAACTTCTCCGGCGAGCCGAAGCCGTGCTGCGGATTCTCGGGCGCGCCGCGCCGGTCGACGTACAGGCAGTGGGACAGCGCTGCGAGCGGCGCCGCACGCGGCCACTCGCGCAGCGCCGAGAAGAGCGCCGCGTACTCGAAATCCATCATCGCCGGGCCCGTGAGCTGCAGGTGCGGGTAGCGCCGGCGCACGTCGGGCAGCGGCGCGTACAGGGCGCGCAGGTCGTCGATGCCCCACACGCCCCACTTCACGCGGTTGACCGCGTGGCCGATCTCCGCGGACTCGGCGAACTGCGCCACGCGCTCTAGCACGCCGAGCAGGAAGGCGTGCCAGGAGGCGGGCGCGCGCAGCGCGCGGCGGTCCTGCACCAGCGCGATGCTGACGGGGTGGCCGGCGTCGTGCAGCCGGCGCGCGAGCGCAGCGCGAAAGTCCACGGCGCGCGGATCGTCGTGATGGTAGAAGCGCAGCAGGGCGGGGATGGGCCCGAGGCCGGAAAGCAGCGCGAGCTCCTGCTCGAGCGTCTGCGGCGTGGGCTCGAGCGCCATGCCGACCCGCCCCGCGAGCGCGACCGGGTGCGCATAGGCCTCGGGCCGCAGCGCGCGGTGGGCGCGCCACACGCCGGGCGCGGCGCGCAGCGCGTCCGCGACGTTGCGCGCGAGCGAGCCCAGGGGATGCAGGCGCGCGCGATCGCGGTGCAGCAGCGCGGCGATCGGCTGTGCGGTGGGCGCGTCCCAGATCCACACGTCGCGCGGCGCAGGATAATCGCGCGCCGGCGGCGCGCCGCTCCTCGCGTGCCGCCAGTGCCGCAACGGATGGCGCCAGCGCCGGCTGCGCGCGTGCAGTCCGTACAGCCAGCGGTAGGCACGCTGCCAGTCGAGCAGCTCGCGCGGCGGGATGCCGCGCCAGTACATCTCGATCAGCATGTGCAGCAGGTCCGAGGGCAGCTCGAGGCGCGAGAAGTCGCGCGCTCGCTCGCGCGGGCCGAGCGCGCCGCGGATGCGGCCGCGGTTGAGGTCGACCACCATGAAGTCGCGCCAGCGCGCCTCGCCGCCGGGCACGACGAGGATGTTCTGGTTGCCGAGGTCGTGGTGCAGGAAGCCCGCATCGTGCATGCGGCGCATGCCCTCGGCCACGCACTCGAGCAGGCCGACGAAGCGCGTCGATTGCGGCGGCACCTCATCGAACAGCCGCAGCAGCGCGTCGCGCAGCGTTTCCGCGCCTTCCTGGTACTCGGCCAGGTAGTAGCTTTCCCGCAGGCGGCCGCCCTGCCAGCGCTCGAGGTAGGCGATCGGCTCCGGCGTGCCGGCGCCGCGCGCGCACAGGTGCGCGGCCGCCTCGTAGGTGCGTTGCGCCTTGGAGCCGCGCCGCGCGTCGCGCCAGTCCTTCGGCCACGCCTGGCGGCCGAAGGCCTTCACCATGACCGGCACCGTCCTGCCCGCGACCTCCAGCTCGATGCGCAGGTTGCGGTTGCGGCCCGTGGTGATCAGGCGCGCGGCCGGCGCGGCGAGCAGCTCGGGCAGCGAGGCCAGGCGCTCGGCCAGTGCCGGGGAGTGGAACGCGGGTGCGATCGCGCCGGTGTAGCGGCCGGCGACCGCGCCGCTAGCGGCCATTCAGGCGCTGGAGCTCCTCGGTCCAGCGCTGCGTCATGCCCAGCAGCCAGTCGACGTCGGCCGGCGAGCCGAACGCGGTGTAGACCGAAACGCTGAGCGCTTTGCCGCGCACCAGCATCAGGGTGCTCGTGAACAGCAGGTGGCGCGGCCCGCTATCGGCGACCGGCGGCAGCCGCGCGCCGGCGAGCAGCGAGACCGACGCCGTGGTGCGGCGCAGCTCGCGCAGCAGCGCCGTGCGGCCCTCGGGCAGCGTGTCGAGAAAAGCGCGCAGGTCGGCGGGCTCGGCCGGGTTGCCGAGCGCGCGCGTCGACTCGACGACGAAGTCGCTGAACTGGTTGAGGCCGAGGCTGTCGCGCTCCGTGGCGCGCGGCGTCGCCACCAGCAGGTAGCGGGCGAAGTCGGGCGTCTCGCCGAGGCGGAAGCGGCGCAGGTCGGCGTCGGTCAGCGCGAACAGCAGGATGCGGTTGGACGCCGAGGTGATCGATTCGGCGAATTCCTGCAGGCGCGGCGAGGCGAGATCGAGCGTGTCGGCGAAGCCGGGCGGCGCGTCGAGCACCACGCGGGCCTCGCCGAGCCGCACCGCGAACGGGGCGGCGGCGCAGCTGAGCGACAGGGCGAAGAGCAGCGGCAGGGCGAGGGCGCGCACGGCCGCCATTCTATCCACCATCACGTATCATCCCCAGTTTACGGAGAGCATGACCTTGGCCACGATCCTCAGCACGCTGCCGAAGGGGGAAAAGGTCGGCATCGCGTTCTCGGGCGGCCTCGACACGAGCGCCGCGGTGCACTGGATGCGCGCCAAGGGCGCCGTTCCCTACGCCTATACCGCCAATCTCGGCCAGCCGGACGAGGCGGACTACGCCGAGATCCCGAAGAAGGCGCTTGCCTACGGCGCCGAAGTCGCCCGGCTGGTCGAGTGCCGGCCGCAGCTCGTGGCCGAGGGCGTCGCGGCGCTGCAGTGCGGCGCGTTTCACATCTCCACGGGCGGCGCGACCTACTTCAACACCACGCCGCTGGGGCGGGCCGTCACCGGCACCATGCTGGTCGTCGCCATGCGCGAGGATGCGGTCGGCATCTGGAGCGACGGCAGCACGTACAAGGGCAACGACATCGAGCGCTTCTACCGCTACGGGCTGCTCGCCAACCCGCAGCTTCGCATCTACAAGCCGTGGCTCGACCAGCGCTTCATCGACGAGCTGGGCGGGCGCAAGGAGATGTCAGCGTACATGGCGAAGTCGGGCTTCGACTACAGGATGAGCGCCGAAAAGGCGTACTCGACGGATTCGAACCTGCTCGGCGCCACGCACGAGGCGAAAGACCTCGAGTTCCTCGACCACGGCCTGGCGATCGTGCAGCCGATCATGGGCGTCGCGTTCTGGCGCGCTGACGTGGCGGTCAGGCCCGAGCAGGTCACGGTGGCCTTCGAGGAAGGCGTGCCCGTGGCGCTCAACGGCCAGCAGTTCGCCGACGCGGTGGCGCTGATGACGGAGGCGAACGCCGTCGGCGGGCGGCACGGCCTGGGCATGTCCGACCAGATCGAGAACCGCATCATCGAGGCGAAGAGCCGCGGCATCTACGAGGCGCCGGGCATGGCGCTGTTGCACATCGCCTACGAGCGCCTGGTGACCGGCATCCACAACGAGGACACCATCGAGCAGTACCGCAGCAACGGCCGGCGGCTCGGGCGCCTGCTCTACCAGGGGCGCTGGTTCGACCCGCAGGCGATGATGCTGCGCGAGACCGCGCAGCGCTGGGTGGCGAAGGCGGTGAGCGGCGAAGTGACGCTCGAGCTGCGGCGCGGCAACGACTGGTCGATCCTCGACACGAAGAGCCCGAACCTCACCTACAAGCCCGAGCGGCTGACGATGGAGAAGGGCGAGGCGTATTTCACGCCCGGCGATCGGATCGGGCAGCTGACCATGCGCAACCTCGACATCGCGGACACGCGCGAGAAGCTGCGCGTCTACGGCGAAGCGGGGTTGCTGGGGGACGCGTCCGGCAGCGGCATGCCGCTGCTCGGGCCCGGCAAGGCGAAGCGCTAGCGCTTCGGCCGCTTCGGCTGCACCTTTCCTAGCAGCAGGAACTCGATCAGCGCCTTCTGCGTATGCAGGCGGTTCTCCGCCTCGTCCCACACCACGCTGCTCGGCCCGTCGATCACCCCGGCCGCGACCTCCTCGCCGCGATGCGCGGGCAGGCAGTGCATGAACAGCGCGCCTTTCTTGGCCGCCTTCATCATCTCGGCGTCCACCTGCCAGTCCTGGAAGTCGCGCCGGCGCGCCTCGTTCTCGGATTCGAAGCCCATGCTGGTCCAGACATCGGTGGTCACGAGGTCGGCGCTCCTGGCCGCGTCCATGGGGTCGCGGAACTCCTCGTAGTGGTCCGTGCCGTACAGGCCGGCGCGCTCGGGCTCGACCTCGTAGCCCGGCGGCGTCGAGACGTGCACGTTGAAGTCGAGCACCTCGGCCGCTTGCAGCCAGGTGTTGCACACGTTGTTCGAGTCGCCGATCCAGGCGACGGTCTTGCCGCGGACCGAGCCGCGCTGCTCGACGAACGTGTAGATGTCGGCCAGCACCTGGCAGGGGTGGTACTCGTTGGTCAGCCCGTTGATCACCGGCACGCGCGAATGCGCGGCGAAGCGCTCGAGGATCGACTGCTCGAAGGTGCGGATCATGACGATGTCGCACATGCGCGAGATCACCTGCGCGGCGTCCTCGACCGGCTCGCCGCGCCCGAGCTGCGAGTCGCGCGTGGAAAGGAAGATCGCCGCGCCCCCCAGCTGGTGCATGCCCGCCTCGAACGACAGCCGCGTCCTCGTGGACTGCTTCTCGAAGATCATGACGAGCGTGCGGTCTTCCAGCGGCCAGTAGCGCCGGTAGCGCTTGAACTGGTCCTTGATCCAGCGCGTGCGCGCGAACAGGTGCTCGAACTCGGCGCGCGAGAAATCGTTGAATTGCAGGAAATGGCGCAGCTTCGCCATGCGGGCGCGTCCCGGCCCCGTCAGCGCGCCGCAGCGACGCGCGGGCCCTGCGCGGCGCCGCGCGCCAGGAACTCCTTCACGAGCGGCACGAGACGCTCGACCACCTGCCGGCCCTCGACCTCGTTCATCACCAGCGGCGGCAGCAGGCGGATCACGTTGTCGGCGGTGACGTTGAACACCAGACCCGCGTCCAGGCCCATCTTCACCAGCTCGCCGCAGGGCCGGTCCAGCTCCACGCCGAGCATCATGCCCATGCCGCGGATCTCGACCACACCGGCCACGCCCGCGAGCGCCGCTGCCAGGCCGCCGCGGATCGCATCGCCGACCTTCACAGCGTTCGCGAGCAGGTCCTCGTCCTTCATGACGTCGAGCGTCTCGACCACGCCGCGCATGGCGAGCGGATTGCCGCCGAAGGTGGAACCGTGGTTGCCCGGCTTGAACACGCCTTGCGCGCGCCCGCCGACCACGCAGGCGCCCACCGGCACGCCGGAGGCGAGGCCCTTGGCGAGCGGCACGACGTCGGGCAGGAAGCCCGCATGCTGGTAGACGAACCACTGGCCCGTGCGCCCGAGCCCGCACTGCACCTCGTCGGACATGAACAGCCACTGCTGGGCGTCGCAGATCTCCTTCAGGCCGCGCAGGTACTCCAGGCGCGAGACGTTGATGCCGCCCTCGCCCTGGATCGGCTCGACGAACACCGCCACCACGTTCTTGTTGCGCTCGGCGACCTGGCGCACCGCCTCGAGGTCGTTGAGCGGCACGCGCACGAAGCCCTGCACCAGCGGCTCGAAGCCCGCCTGCACCTTGCGGCTGCCGGTGGCCGAGAGCGTGGCGAGCGACCGTCCGTGGAAGGCCTTCTCCATGACGATGATCGACGGCTCGGCGACGCCGCGGTCGTGGCCGTACTTGCGCGCCACCTTGATGGCGGCCTCGTTCGCCTCCAGCCCGGAATTGCAGAAGAACACCTCGTCCAGGCCCGTGATCGCGGCGATGCAGTCGGCAGCCTGCTCCTGCAGCGGAATCTGGAACAGGTTGGAGCTGTGCATGATCCGGCCGATCTGCTCGGTGAGCGCGCGCACCAGGCGCGGATGGTTGTGGCCGAGCGTGTTCACGGCGATGCCGGCGAGCGCGTCGAGGTACTGCTTGCCCGCCTCGTCGTACAGCCAGACGCCCTGGCCGCGCACGAACGCCACCGGCTGCCGGGCGTAGGTGTTCATGACGTGGCTCATGGCGTGCCTCCGGTGAAAAGCAAAACGGCGGCACCGCGCCGCCGTCCCGGCGATGGTAAAGGGCACCGCGGTGCGGTGCAAGCCAATGTCAGTGGCGTGACCTGCTGCGCAGGCCTTCGCCGCGCAACTGTGAGACAACATCGGTCGGGCTATCGGGTCCGGCCTGAGAATGCCTCAGGCCGCGCCCGATTGCTGCGTTCGGCAAAAGAAACTAACATGGCCGTCTGCGCCAGATGAATCAATGAGTTAGGCGCTCCCCGGGGGGCGATGCGCATCCCGGACGAGGCGCCGTCACCGGATACCCGGACAAGGGGGTTGCGTTGCGCGAGGGTGCGATCGGCAAGTACCGGCTGCTGCGTGAGCTCGGCACCGGCGCGACCAGCGTCGTCTATCTGGCGCGCGACGAGTTCCAGGGCCGCGACGTGGCAGTGAAGGTGATCGACGCCGAGCGACTGGGCAGCGAGGGCATGATGCTGTTCCAGCGCATGTTCATGGCCGAGGCATGCCTGGTCGGCAAGCTGCGCCACCCGCACGTCGTCGAGCTGCTCGACGCGGGCATCGACGACCACGGCTGCTACATCGTGATGGAATACGTCGAGGGCGCGACGCTGGAGAAGTACTGCGCGCCCGACGCGCTGCTGCCGCACCCCCAGGCGGCCGACATCGTCTACAAGTGCTGCAAGGCGCTCGGCTTCGCGCAGCGCAGCGGCATCGTGCATCGCGACATCAAGCCCGCCAACATCCTGGTCGGCAGCGACGGCCGCGTGAAGGTCACCGACTTCGGCGCCGCGGTGAACAAGAAGCTCATCGACGTCACGCAGATCTCCGGGCTGGGGTCGGTCGCCTACATGTCGCCGCAGCAGCTCGCCGGCCATACGCTCACGCACCAGGCGGACATCTACTCGCTCGGCATCGTGCTGTACAAGCTGCTGACCGGCCAGCTGCCGTTCAGCGCCGGCTCGCTCGCCGAGCTCGCCGAGCAGATCCGGGACGAGGACGTGCCGGCGCCCTCGGTCGCACGGCCGGGCGTGCCGCCGCGCCTGGACGCGATCGTCAAGCGCGCCACCGCCAGGGACCTGGAGGCGCGCTACCGCTCCTGGGACAAGTTCGCCGAGGACCTGGCGAACGTGTCGGCCAAGGCGGCTGCGCCCAAGTCCACCACGCTGGCGGAAAAGGACAAGCTGCCCGCGCTGCGCGCTCTGCCCGCGCTGAAGGGCTTTTCCGACGCGGATCTGACGGCGATGCTGCCGGGCACGGCGTGGCGGCAGTTTCCGCGCAACGCGCGCATCTTCTCTGCCGGCGACCAGGGGCACTCGTTCTATCTGCTCGCCCAGGGCGATTTGTCGGTGCGCCGCGACGGGCGCGAGGTCGGCCACGTGCGCAGCGGCGAGCTGTTCGGCGAGGCAGCGTATCTGACCCGCGGCCGCGCGCGGCGCAGCGAGGACGCGGTCGCCGTCCAGGAGGCCGTGGTCGTGGAGTTCAATCCCGACCTGGTGTGGGTGCTGCTGCCCGCGGCGGAGCGCCGCTTCGAGGCCCTGCTGCAGGAATCGCTCGCGCGGCGGCTCGCCGACGCGAACGCGCGGCTGGCGCGCGTACTGTCCGAACTGCCGGCGCAAGAAACGGAGATCTGATGAAAGGTCCAGCCAAGCGCAACGACGAACCAGGCAGCGCGCGCGCGCGCATGACGCCGGCGGAGACGGCGCGCGCGGCGCTCGCCGCCATGGAGGCGATGAGCGAGATCCTGCAGGCGATGGCGGCGGACCTGGCGCAATCGCGCAAGGCGCTCGCCGCCGCGTTCCAGAGCATCGCCGCGCGCTTCGCCCAGGTACACTCGATCGCGCTTGCCGGCGAGGCGGGCGGCGCGGCGGCCACCGCGGACACGCTGCACGCGCTGCGCGCCGTGGTCGACGCGCTGACCGTGGAGCTGCAGTTCGAGGACACGCTCGGCCAGCGGCTCGGCCACGCGGCGGGAAAGATCGACGCGGCGGGCGTGGCGCTCAGCGAAGCGCGCTCGCTGATGGGAGGCGCCGCGGACGGCGATGCCGACTCGACCGGGCACGCGCTCACCGTGCTGGCGCGCACCCTGGACTCGATCCGCAACGCCATGGACCCGGGCGCGCCGCAGCCCGCGTCCGGCGGCGCGATCGAGCTTTTCTAGCCGCGCGACGGCAAGGACAGCAGCAGCCATGCGAAGGAGCGATGCGATATGAGCAAAGCCATACTCACGGTGGACGATTCGGCGTCGATGCGCCAGATGCTCGCCTTCATCCTGAAGGGCGCGGGCTACGAGGTCGTGCAGGCGACCAGCCCGGACGAGGCGATCGCCATGGCGCTGGAGCGCGAGTTCGACCTGGTGCTCACCGACCAGAACATGGCCGGCGGCGACGGCATCTCGCTGATCGGCGCGCTGCGCAAGCTGCCGGCGTACGCCTCCAAGCCGATCATCATGCTGACGACGGAATCCTCCGACGAGATGAAGAGCAAGGGGCGCGCGGCGGGCGCGACCGGCTGGATGGTGAAGCCGTTCGACCCGAACCGCCTGCTCGAAGTGGTACGCAAGTTCACCGGCTGAGCCGCACGGGAGTCGCATGGCCGTCGACCTGACACAGTTCCACGCGGTCTTCTTCGAGGAGGCCGCCGAGCATCTGGCCGACATGGAACGCCGGCTGGTGGCGCTGGACCCGGCTGATCCGGACCGCGAGGACGTGGACGGCATCTTCCGCGCGGCGCATTCGATCAAGGGCGGTGCCAACATGTTCGGCTTCGCCGAGATCGCGCAGGTGACGCACGAGCTCGAGACGCTGCTCGACGCCGCACGGCGCGGCGGCCTGCAGGTGACGAACGCGATCGTCGACGCGGCGCTCGGCGCGCGCGACTTCCTGCAGCAGGCGCTGTCGGCCGCGCGCGCCGGACGGCCGGCGGATGCGGCGCAGGCCGAGGCGCAGTCCGCCGCGCTGCGCAAGCTGGCGGCGCGGGGCGCGCCTGCCGCGGTCGGGCAGACAGCCGCGGCGCGGCCCGCCGCCGCCGTGGCCGACGCGCAGACGCTGGAGCTTTCCTGGCCTGCCGGCCGCGAGCGCGGCGCACTGGCGGTCGCGCAGCTGATCGAACAGGTCGCCCAACTTGCGGGCACGACGCCGGCGGCGTTCGCCGGGAGTGCGCGGCAGCTGCAGGAAGACGGCAGCGCCCGGCTGGTGCTGCCCGCCGGCGTGGATGCAGCGCAAATGCGCGAAGGCCTCGCCTTCGTGCTGCCGCCGGAGTGCATGCGCCTGCCCGCCACCGAGGCGGCAGCCGATTTCGGCTTCTTCGAGGAAAACCTGCCGGCGCAGCTCGCTGCCGCGCCGGCACCCGCGCCCGCGGCGCGTCCGGCCGCGGACTTCGGCTTCTTCGACGAGAACCTGCCCGAGCGCCTGCAGGGAACGCAGGCGCAAGCGCGCGACCGGCGCGCCGGCGACCGGCGCCAGGGCGACCGCCGCACGGGCGACCGACGCGGCGGCGCGCCGGTCGCGGACGCCGACGCAGTCTCGATTCGCGTCAGCGCGCAGAAGGTCGACCGCCTGATCAACCTGACGGGCGAGATGATGATCGGCGTGTCCATGATCCGCAGCGGCGCCGCGAGCGAGCAGGCCTTCTCCTCGAGCGCTCTGGGCAGCGCGCTCGCCAGCGTCGAGCGCAACATGCGCGAGCTGCAGGAGGCGGCGCTGTCGATCCGCATGATCCCGATCGCCGGCGTGTTCGCGCGCTTTCCGCGGCTGGTGCGCGACCTGTCGGCGCGCCTGGGCAAGGTGGCCGAGCTGCGCATGGAGGGCGAGACCACGGAGCTCGACCGCGGGCTGATGGAGCGGCTGATCGATCCGCTCACGCACCTGGTGCGCAACAGCCTCGATCACGGCATCGAGCCTTCGGCGATGCGCACCGCGGCGGGCAAGCCGGTGCGCGGCACGGTGTGGCTGCGCGCGCGCCACGAAGGCGGCAACGTGGTGATCGAGGTCGAGGACGACGGCGCCGGGCTGCCGCGCGAGAAGATCGTGCGGCGCGCGCGCGAGATGGGCATGCAGATCGACGAGTCCTCGTCCGATGCCAAGCTGTGGGACCTGATCTTCGCGCCCGGCTTCTCCACGGCCGAACAGGTATCCGACGTGTCCGGGCGCGGCGTCGGCATGGACGTCGTGCGGCGCAACGTGCGCGAGTTCGGCGGGAACGTGGAGGTGTCTACCCAGCCCGACAAGGGCACGCGCATGACCGTGCGCCTGCCGCTGACGCTGGCCATCATGGACGGCATGGAGCTTGCGCTGGGCGACGAGATCTACATCCTGCCGCTGAACGCCATCATCGAGTCGCTGCGCCCCGCGCCGGAAGACCTGAAGTCGATCGGCGGCGCGCGGCGCGCGCTGCAGCTGCGCGGCGAGGTGCTGCCGGTGCTGCCGCTCGCCGAGGTCCTTGGCGTCGCCGAGGCGCTGCCGATCACCGAAGGCGTGCTGGTCGTGGTGGAAAACGCCGGCCGGCGCGCGGCGCTGGCGGTGGATGCGCTGCTCGGGCAGCAGCAGGTAGTCGTGAAGAATCTGGAGGCGAACTTCCGCCGCGTGCATGGGCTGGCCGGCGCGACCATTCTTGGCAGCGGCGCGGTCGGGCTGATCCTCGACGTCGAGGCGCTGGTGCAGCGCGCGGGCGGATTCGGGCGGGCGGCCGCAGGGGAGACTCAGCGTGATCTGGCATAGCATCGGCAACAAGGTGATCTTCGTGTTCCTGGCAGGGCTGCTGGCCGTCGGCCTGGCGGCGGGCTACGCCGCAGGCGCGGCGCACGGCGCCGCGAGCACCGCAGCGGTCGTCGCGCTGGCGGTGGCGATCGCGGCGGTCTGCGCGTGGTGGGTGCGGCGCATGATCGTACGGCCCCTCGCAGAAGCGGTGCGCGCGGCGCAGGCGATGGCCGCGGGAGATCTCGAGGCGCGGCCGGCCGCGGCGGGTCGCGATGAGCTCGGCCAGCTGCTCGGCGCCCTCGGAAGGCTGCGTGAGGAGCTCGCCGGCGCGGTCGGCAACGTGCGGCGCTCGGCCGACAGCGTGAGCGCGGCGGCTGCCGAGATCGCGCGCGGCAACGCGGACCTGTCCAACCGCACGCAGCAGCAGGCCTCGAGCCTGGAGGAGACCTCCTCCAGCATGGAGGAGCTCACCTCGACTGTGAAGCAGAATGCCGGGAACGCCGCGCAGGCAAACCAGCTGGCCGCCGGCGCCTCGGAGGTGGCGGCGCGCGGCGGGACGGCGGTGCGCGGCGTGGTGGACACGATGAGCGGCATCACCGAGTCGTCCAAGAAGATCGCGGATATCATTGGCGTCATCGACGGCATCGCCTTCCAGACGAACATCCTGGCGCTCAACGCGGCGGTGGAAGCGGCGCGCGCGGGCGAGCAGGGCCGCGGCTTCGCCGTGGTCGCCTCCGAGGTGAGGAGCCTGGCGCAGCGCTCCGCCGAGGCGGCCAAGCAGATCAAGGCGCTGATCCAGGAATCGGTGGGGCGCGTGGACGCAGGCACCCGCCAGGTGGAGTCGGCGGGCAAGACCATGGACGAGCTGCTGGCGGCGGTGAAGCGCGTCACCGACATCATGGGCGAGATCGCCGCGGCCTCCAGCGAGCAGCTCTCGGGCATCGAGCAGGTCAGCGCCGCGGTGACGCAGATGGACCAGGTCGTGCAGCAGAATGCCGCGCTCGTGGAGCGCGCGGCGGCGGCCACGGACAGCATGGCGGGCCAGGCGCGCACGATGATGCAGGTGTTGTCGCGGTTCCGCATCGCGCAGGCCGGGGGCGCGCCGGCGGGCGAGCCGCGGCCGGCGCCCGCGCCGCGGCCCGTCGCGCAGGCGCCGGCGCGGCCGGCGGCGCCGCCGCCCGCGAGGCCGCTGGCACAACGCGCGGCGCGCCTGAGGCAGCCGCCGAAGGAGGCGCCGCGCTTCACGCCCGCGCTGGATGCCGGCAAGCGAGAGGAAGGCGAGTGGAAAGAGATCTGAGCCCCCGGGAGAGGCGCATGGACGACAAACCGCAGGCGCAGGACGACGGTCAGGGACGCGAGTACCTCGCCTTCTCGCTCGGCGGAGAGGAGTACGTGGTCGACATCCTCAAGGTGCAGGAGATCCGCACCTACGAGGGCGTGACGCGCATCGCCAACGTGCCGGCGTTCATCAAGGGCGTGATGAACCTGCGCGGCACCGTGGTGCCGGTGGTCGACCTGCGGCTGCGCTTCAACGTCGGCAAGGCGGAGTACGACGCCACCACCATCGTCATCGTCATCAACCTCGGCAGGCGCACCATCGGCATGGTGGTGGACGGCGTGTCCGACGTGGTGGTGCTCAAGCCCTCCGACCTGCGTCCGGCGCCCGAGATCGCAGGCGTGCTGCGCGCCGAGTACCTGCAGGGCGTGGCCATCCTCGGCCCGCGCCTGCTGATCGTGGTGGACATCGACGGCCTGATGTCGAGCCGCGAGATGGGGCTGCTGGAGACGGCCGGCGCACAGAGCGCGGCCTGAGCGGCGCATGACCAAGTCGCAGGCGGCGCAGGAACTGGACGAGTCCTGGCCGGGCACCCGAAGCCCGGCGCTGTACTTCGACCAGGCGATGGGCCGCGAGGCGGCGAAGATCCAGCCCGGGGAGTGCTACGTCACGGCGCTCGACATGGTGCTGGTGACAGTGCTCGGCTCCTGCGTCTCGGCCTGCATCCGCGACCCGGTGGCGCGCATCGGCGGACTGAACCACTTCATGCTGCCCGAGGCGACGGCCGACGAGTCGGTGGCCAGCCAGCCGATGCGTTATGGCGTGTATGCCATGGAGGTGCTGATCAACGACATCCTGCGCCGCGGCGCGCGGCGCGAGCGGCTGGAAGCGAAGGTGGTTGGCGGCGGCAACGTGCTGCGCGGCTTCGGCGCGAACACCGTGGGCGAGCGCAATGCCGCGTTCGTCACCCGCTTCCTCGGTGCCGAGAGCATCCGCCTGGTGGGCCAGGACCTGGGCGGGCCGCACGCGCGCAAGATCTACTATTTCCCGGCCACCGGCCGCCTGATGTCCAAGACCCTGCGCAGCGTGCAGAACGACACGCTCGAGCGCCGCGAGCGCGAGTACCGCGCGCGGCTGGCGAAGGAAGGCCACGGCCAGATCGAGCTGTTCGGCTGAACGCATGGCGGCGATCCGCGTCCTGATCGTCGACGACTCGGCGCTGGTGCGCGCGCTGCTTACCGCGATCGTGCGCGAGCAGCCGGACATGGAGATCGTGGGGGCGGCGCGCGATCCCATCGCCGCGCGCACGCTGGTGCGCGAGATGAATCCCGATGTCATCACGCTCGACGTGGAGATGCCGCGCATGAACGGGCTGGAGTTCCTGGCGCGCCTCATGCAGCTGCGGCCCACGCCGGTGCTCATGATCTCCTCGCTCACCGAGCGCGGCGCCGAGGTGACGATGCGCGCGCTGGAGCTCGGCGCGGTGGACTTCGTCGCCAAGCCGCGCGTCGGCATCGCCGGCGGCCTGGCGCAGTCGGCCGAGGAAATCGTGTCCAAGATCCGCATGGCGGCGCGCGCGCGCGTGCGCCGCGCGCTGCCCGGGGCGCGCCTGCCGCCGGCGCTGCCCGCCGCCGGCATCACGGGCACGGAGAAGCTGGTGTTCATCGGCGCCTCGACCGGCGGCACCGAGGCGATCCGCGACCTGCTGGTGAGCTTTCCGCCGGACTACCCGGGCACGCTGATTACCTTGCACATGCCGCCCGGCTTCACGCAGCGCTATGCCGAGCGCCTGGACAAGTCCTGCCGCGTCACCGTGCGCGAGGCAAAGGACGGCGAGCCGGTGCTGCCCGGGCACGCCTATGTGGCGCCCGGGGACCACCACCTGCGTATTGCGCGCAGCGGCTCGGACTACCTGGTGCGCGTGTCGCAGGACGAGCCGGTCAACCGGCACCGCCCTTCGGTGGACGTGCTGTTCGGCTCGGCGGCCAGGCTCGCCGGCCCGAATGCCATCGGCGTGCTGCTCACCGGCATGGGCAAGGACGGTGCGCGCGCGCTGCTCGAGATGCGCCAGGCCGGCGCCTGGACCATCGCCCAGGACGAGGCGAGCTGCGTGGTGTTCGGCATGCCGCGCGAGGCGATCGCGATGGGAGCCGCGCACGAGGTGCTGCCGCTCGAGCGCATCGCCGAGTCGATCTCGCAGCGCCTGGCGGCGGCCGGTCCGCGCGGGGTGCGCGTATGAGCGGCCCGGTGTTCGCCGAGCGCCGGCGACGCGCACGTGACGCGGACGATCCGGCCGCGGCGCTGCGCGCCGAACGCGAGTTCCTGATGACCGACGCGGACTTCCAGCGCGTGCGCAAGCTCGCCTACGCGCTCGCCGGCATCTCGCTGTCGGGCGGCAAGATGGACATGGCGTACAACCGGCTGTCGCGCGTGCTGCGCGCCCGCAAGCTGCGCGCCATGCGCGAGTTCCTGGAGATCGTCGAGGCCGGCGACGGCGTCGCGCAGCAGCAGTTCATCAACGCGCTCACCACCAACCTGACGCGCTTCTTCCGCGAGGCCGCGCATTTCGACATCCTCGCCGACCTGCTGCGCACGGCGCGCGCGCCGCGGCCGCTGGAAATCTGGTGCGCGGGCTGCTCGACCGGCGAGGAGGCCTACAGCATCGCCATGACCGCGCTGGAGACGCTCGGACCCGAGGCGCCGGTGCGCGTGCTGGCGACCGACGTGGACACCGACGTGCTGCGCCGCGCGCAGGCGGCCGAGTATCCGCGCGCGAGCGCGAGCGACATCCCGCTGCCGCGCCTGCGGCGCTTCTTTCTCGAGGGCACGGGGGCGAACGAGGGCAAGGTGCGCCCGCGGGCCGAGGTCACGCGCATGGTACGCTTCGAGCATCACAACCTGCTCGCGCCGGAGTGGCCGCGGCGCGGGCCGTTCGCGGCGATCTTCTGCCGCAACGTGATGATCTATTTCGATGCGGCCACGCAGATGGCCGTTCTGGAGAAGTTCGCGCCCTTGCTGCACGACGACGGACTGCTGTTCGCCGGACATTCCGAGTACTACGCGCACGCCGTGCGCCGCTGGACGCGGGTCGCGCACGCCGTCTACCAGCGCGTGCCGGGCGCGAGCGACGCGCCGCCGCCGCGCATGCCGCGCCAGGAGCCCCGATGACGATCCGAGTTCTGGTGGTCGACGATTCCGCGCTCGTGCGCAACGTCCTCAAGGCGGTGATCAACGAGCAGCCCGACATGCAGGTCGTCGGCATGGCGCCGGACGCCTTCGTCGCCCGCGACATGGTGCGCGAGCTCAAGCCCGACGTCATCACGCTCGACGTCGAGATGCCGGGCATGGACGGGCTGACCTTCCTGCAGCAGCTCATGCAGGTGAAGCCCACGCCGGTGATCATGGTGTCCTCGCACACCGAGGCGGGCTCCGACATCACGTTCCGCGCCCTCGACATGGGCGCGGTGGATTTCGTCACCAAGCCGCGCCCCGGCGCGGCCGCCGGCCAGGACTACGGCGACGTGATCGCCTACAAGATCCGCGCCGCCGCCAGCGCGCGCGTGGTGGCGCGCGAGCCCAAGCCGCCGACGCCGGTGCCGCCGCGGCGCAAGGCGGCCGGCAAGAAGGCGGTGGACACGCCGCAGGTGATCTTCATCGGCGCGTCCACCGGCGGGACGCACGCCATCCAGGAGATCCTGCAGGCCATGCCGGCCGACTCGCCGCCGATCCTCATCGTGCAGCACATGCCGGAGAACTTCTCCAAGCCGCTCGCCAGCCGGCTGGATGCGGCCTGCGAGATCACGGTGAAGGAGGCCGAGGACGGCGAGCCGATCCTGCCCGGGCACGCCTACCTCGGCCCGGGCGACCTCCATTTCCTCATCCGGCGCACCGACGTGCCGAAGCGCTACATCGCGCATCTGGCGCAGGCGGAGGCCGTCAACCTGCACCGGCCGTCGGTGGACATCCTGTTCCGCTCGGCGGCCAAGCGCGTCGGCTCCGGCGCCACCGGCGTGTTGCTCACTGGCGGCGGCAAGGACGGCGCCGAGGGGCTGCTGGAGATCAAGCAGGCCGGCGGGCGCACCATCGTGCAGGACGAGGCGACCTGCGTCGTGTTCGGCATGCCGCGCGAGGCCATCGCGCTCGGCGCTGCCATGGAGGTGCTGTCGCTTCCGTCCATCGCCGGGCGGCTGCAGTCCGGACCCGGAAACGCGTCCTGACGCGAGCGGAGCGGGACCCGATGCGCGTGCTGGCGATCGACGACGACGAGTCCTACCGGCTGCTGATCGCCGAGATGCTCAAGCTCGCCGTGCCGCAGGCGCAGATCGACATGTACGACCCCGTGGCGGGCGGCTTTCCCGGCGCCGATTTCGACCTGGGCGCCTACGACCTGGTGCTGCTCGACTATCGGCTCGGGACGGAGAACGGCCTGGAGTGGCTGCGCCGCTTCAAGGCGCGCGAGCATTGCCCGGCGGTCGTGATGATTACGGGCGAAGGCAGCGAGAGCGTGGTGGTGCAGGCCATCAAGGCCGGGGCGGACGACTACTTGCCCAAGGAGCGCCTGGACCGCGACGAGCTGCGGCGCATCGTCCAGGACGCCATGACGGCCAAGGGGCTTCAGTCGAACGACGAAACGGTGCAGCTCGACACGCAAGCCATCGCCAGCGGCAACCCGCAGATGGGCCTGCGCATCGCGGGCTACCGCCTTGTGCGCCCGCTGGGCGAGGGCGCGGTGTCGCGCGTCTACCTGGTGGCGCCCGAGGGCGGCGGGACGCCGATAGCCGCCAAGGTGCTGCGCGAGGAGCTGATCCACGACTCCGACTTCCTCACCCGCTTCCTGCGCGAGTACGAGATCTTCGGGCGCATCCGCAGCCGGCACGTGGGGCGCATCTTCAGCTACGGCTTCAGCGACAACAGCGCCTACATTCTGATGGAGTACATCGGCGGCGGCGACGTGCGCACCTACTTCGCCGAGAACTACGTGAACCAGGGCAAGACCCTGTCCATCTTCCGCCAGCTGCTCACCGCACTGAGCGACGTGCACGCGGCCGACGTGGTGCACCGCGACCTCAAGCCGCACAACGTCATGTTCCGCGACGACGGCGGCCTGGCGATGGTCGACTTCGGCATCGCGCGCATCGTCGGCGAGCCCAGCATCACCCAGCAGGGCACGCTGCTCGGCACGCCCAACTACATGAGCCCGGAGATGATCGCCGGCAAGCCCGTGGACGCGCGCTCGGACCTGTACAGCGCCGGCGTGCTGCTCTACCAGATCCTCGCCAAGCGCCCGCCGTTCGAGGCCGACACGCCGGCCGAGCTGATGCAGCGCCACCTGCACGACGCGCCGCCGCCGCTGCCGCGGGCGCAGGACGAGTTCCAGCCGCTCATCGACGCACTGCTCGCCAAGGATCCCGGCCAGCGCCCGGCATCGGCGGGCGCAGCGCTCGCCCTGATCGAAGAGCTGTATTTCCGGCGCGGCTGATCGGGAACCGCGTGGTCGCGCCGCGCAGACAGCCGGACGCCTGATGGGGATCTTCCCGAGCTCGAAGCAGGGGCGCGGCGCTACCCGGGAGCCGCTTGCGCTGGGCCAGCCGCTCGGCAGCTACACGCTGCAGCGCGTGCTCGCCTCCGGCGGGTTTTCCCTCGTGTACCTGGCGCGGGACGCGGGCGGTGCCGACGTCGCCATCAAGGAGTACCTGCCCGCTTCCCTCGCGACGCGCCAGCGCGGCGCGCAGGCGCCGACCGTGCCGGCCGCGACTGCCGACGCCTACCGCCATGGGCTGAAGTGCTTCTACGAGGAGGCGCGGGCGCTGTCGCGCCTGTCGCACCCGAACGTGGTGCGCGTGCTGGATTTCTTCAGCGCGCACGACACCGCCTACATGGTGATGTCCCACGAACGCGGCGGCACGCTCAAGGACCGCATCCTCGCGCAGAAGAAGCCGCCCGCCGAGCTCTGGGTGCGCCAGACCTTCCTCGAATTGCTCGACGGCCTGCGCGAGGTGCACGCACGCCGGCTCCTGCACCTGGACATCAAGCCGGGCAACATCTATCTGCGCAGCGACGGCTCGCCGCTGCTGCTCGATTTCGGCGCCGCGCGCGTGGTGCTGGAAGCCGACGCGCCGGCGCTGCCGCCGCTCTTCACCCCGGGATTTGCGCCGCCCGAGCGCCATCACGACCGCACCCGGCTCGGGCCCTGGAGCGACATCTACGGCATCGGCGCGACCCTCTATTCGTGCCTGACGGCGCAGCCGCCGCCCGACGCCGCCGAGCGGCAGAAGAAGGACCGCCTGGCGCCCGCGCGCAAGGCGCTCGCCGGCCGCTACTCCGAGGAGCTGCTCGAGACGGTGGACTGGTGCCTGCGCCTCGACCCCGTGGCCCGCCCGCAGAGCGTGTTCGAGCTGCAGAAGGTCCTGCTCGGCGAGCGCGCGCCGGGCGCCGCGCAAGGAGCGGCGTGAGCAGCGCGATCGCCTACAAGTCGCGCGTCGGGGGGCGCCACTACAACCAGGACCGCCTGGGCGTGTGGCGCACGCCGGAGAGCACGTTGCTCGTCGTGGCCGACGGCATGGGCGGCCACGCCAACGGCGACGTCGCGGCGCAGCTGGTGGTGGAGCATCTGGGCGCCGAGTTCGAGCGCGCGGCCCAGCCGCGGCTCGCCGATCCAGACCTGTTCTTGACGCGGCGCATCGCCAGCGCGCACGCGCTGCTCGGGCGCGCGGCGCGGGCGCGCGGGCTGGACGAGGTGCCGCGCACGACGGTGGCGGCCTGCGTGGTGCAGAGCGCGCGCGTGTTCTGGCTGCACGTGGGCGATTCGCGCTTCTACCTGATCCGCGGCGGCCGGGTGCGCGCACGCACCAAGGACCACACGCGTGTGCAGAAGCTCCTCGACGAGGGCAGGATCGGCGAGCAGGATGTGCACGTGCATCCCGAGCGCAACGTGCTGCTGCAGTGCCTCGGCGGGCCCGTGGCGCCGCGCATCGTGCCCGCGTCCTCGGCCGAGCTCGAGCGCGGCGACCTGCTGCTCCTTTGTTCCGACGGGCTGTGGGGCGCGCTCGCGCAGGAGGAGCTGCTCGCGGAGCTGCCCGGCGCGGACCTCGACGCGGCGCTGGAGAGCCTCGTGACGCGCGCGGAGCGCATCGGCGGACGGCACGGGGACAACGTGTCGGCGATCGCCCTGCGCTGGGACGAAGCGCCGGTGCCGTCCGCGGGGCCGGCGGCGGCGCCCGCGCCGCTCGCCGAGGCAGCCGACACCACGCGCGAGACGTGGGCATTCCCGCACGTGCCGGACAGCGACGTGCGCAGCGCCATCGAGGAGCTGCGGCGTGCCCTTCGCCAGCGCGGCCGCGAGGTGCTCGATTTCGACCTCGGCGCGGGCGAGGCGGGGCCGCAGGAGGAGTATCTGCGCATGAGCGACGAAGACGTGGCGCGCGAGGTCGCGCGCATTGGCGATGCGTATCGCCGCGTGTACCCGCGCGCACCCGCGCCGGCTGGGGCGAGCGCCGCGGGCAACGACGAGGAGTTCCTGCGTATGAGCGACGCCGATATCGAGCGCGCCATCGCGCGCATCCGCGTCGCCTTCCGCAGCGTCTATCCCGGGGCGCCGGAGGGCGGCGAGACCCCGCAGGACGCGGCCGCACAGGAAGACTACTTGCGCATGACCGACGAAGACATCGAGCACGCGATCGAGACGATCCGCAGGGCGTTTCGCCGCAGGGCGGCCTCGTGAGCGTGGACGCCCGTTCCCCGGCGACCATCATCGGCCGCGGCACGCGCGTCGAGGGGCGCGTGCAGTTCAGCGGCGCGCTGCTGGTCGAGGGCAGCGTCCAGGGCGAGGTGCGCGGCAGCGGCGAAGCGCCGGCGACACTGGCGCTCGGCAGGGAGGGCAGGATCGTCGGCTCGGTGGCCGCCGTCGACCTGCGCTCGCAAGGCCGGATCGAGGGCAGCGTCACCGAGGCCGGCGCGGTCGAGCTGCTGCCGGAATCCTCGACGAGCGGCGAGCTCAGCTATGAGAGCCTGGAGGTGCGGCGCGGCGCCGTGCTCGACTGCGTGCTGCGCCCGCTCACGGCAGAGGCCGCAGCTTCTTCTCCTCCTGGGCGGTGAGCACGCGCACGCAGGGCTGGTAGCCCTCGTACACCACGCCGTGCATTTCCATGCGCTTCTGCGAGCGCAGCAGGCCGGCGAGGTATTCCGGGATCTCGCGCGTGATCGCCTGGCCGGGCACCAGCACCGGGATGCCGGGCGGGTAGGGCACGACCTGGTCGGCGCACACGCGCCCGGCGAGCGCGCGGTTCACCCGCTCCTTGTCGTCGAACACCGGCACCAGCTCGCCGCCGCAGTAGTAGGCGTCGCGCGGCAGGAAGCGCAGCCGCGTGAACGCCGGGATCTCGGGCGTGCGCACCAGGCGCCGCGGCGCGCGCTTCTCGCGCGCGATGCGCATCAGGGCGTCATACAGCCGCGAGACCTTGGAGCGCGTCGTGCCGATCGTCAGCAGCAGGGTCAGCGTATTGAAGGTGCTCTTCTCGGTCTGGATGTTGAAGCGCTCGAACAGCACTTTCTGCAGGTCGTCCACGGTGTAGCCGCAGCCGGAGATGTCGACGGTGACCTTGGTCGGGTCGAGCCGGATGCCGTCGTGCCGCAGCTCCTCGGGCAGCAGGTCCTCGAGCTCCAGGCTGCGGAACACGCCCGTCGAGTTGATCTGCTGGCGCAGCTCGCGCGCCAGCACGAGCGTGCGCGACAGCAGCTTGTAGCCCTCCATGACCGCCTGCTTCCTCGCCACGTCGAGGCTCGCGATCAGCCCGTACTGCGGGCTCGTGGAGGTGTGCATGTTGAAGTTCTCGCGGAACAGGTGCTCGCGGAAGTCCGGGTCGTTGACGTGGATCATCGAGGCCTGCGAGAAGGCCGACAGCACCTTGTGCGTGGACTGCGTGGCGTAGTCGGCGCCGGCTTCCAGCGCGGTGGGCCGGAACTCGGGGTGGAAGCGCGCGAAGCCGTACCAGGCCTCGTCGATGATCACCTTGATGCTGTGCGCGTGCGCCGCCTGAATGATGGGCTGCAGGTCGTAGCGCAGGCCGTCGTAGGTGCACGAGGTGAGGATCAGCGCTTCCGCATCCGGGTGCCGCCGGATCGCCTGCAGCAGCGTCTTCTTCGGTACCGGCCCGTACAGGCCGTACTTGCGGTTGAGCGCGGAGTCGAGGTAGATCGGGTGCGCGCCCGAGAGCACCACCCCGTGATGCACGCTCTTGTGGCAGTTGCGGTCCAGCAGCAGCTTCTCGCCCGGCGCGAGCAGCGTCTGGAAGATCACCTTGTTGGCGGTCGAGGTGCCGTTGGTGGCGAAGAACGTGCGTCGCGCGCCGAAGGCCTGCGCCGCCATGTGCTGCGCCTCGGCGATCACGCCGCGCGGCTCCATCAGCGAGTCGAGCATCGGCACGGACACCGACAGGTCGGCGTCGAACACGTGCTCGCCCATGAACTCGTAGAAGTCGTTGACCCACGGGCTGCCGCGCAGGGATTCGCCCGAGGAGTGCCCCGGCGTGTGCCACTGGTCCTTCGCCATCCACACGTAGTTCTTCAGCTGGTCGGTGAAGGGCGTGCGCGCCTTCTCCTGGATCTGCGCGTTGAGGATGCGGTAGATGCCGCGGTAGTCGCGCTCCTCGCGGTAGAAGTAGCCGTCCACCGACTCGGTGAACAGCGCATCCACCACGTCGTCTTCCTTTTCCTGCGCGATCAGGATGTAGACCGACAGCTCGGGCCGGAAGCGGGTGATGCGCTGCACGAGCTCCAGCGCGCTGACCTGCAGCCGCCGGTCTGGACGGCTGGCGCCGTGGCCGTTGTGCTTGGCCAGCGTGTAGAGCGTGTCGTCGACCAGGACCGCCTGGATGTCGCCGTCCGACTCGATGGCGGACAGCGCTTCCTTGGCGGTGGTGACGCCGGCGAAGGTGATCCCGAGCGGGTTATCGAGCGAGCGCGCGGCGGCGTTCAGGCCCTTGACGAACTCGCGCAGCACCAGCTGTTCGTCGTTGATGACGAGGATGCGGCTGACGGGCTTCGCCATAGGGGGCGCAAGTATAATCCCGCATGACCGCGAGGAATGCGCCGCGCCCGGCAGGGCGCGGTCGAGCGTTGCGGCGGCCGGGCGCCGCTAGCGCATGCCCTTGATGGCTTGCGCGAGGCGGCTCTTTTGGCGCGCGGCGGCGTTGCGGTGCAGGATGCCCTTGGCGGCGACGCGGTCGATGACGCTGCGCGACTTCTCCAGCGCGGCCGCCGCGGCGGCCTTGTCCCCGCCGGCAATCGCCTTTTTCACGTTCTTGATGGCGGTGCGCACTTCGGTGCGCATGGTGAAGTTGTGCGCGCGGCGCACGACCGCCTGTCGGGCCGACTTGCGCGACGATTTGATGTTGGCCATGGCCTTGATCCGTTGGCAAAAAAGGGGCGAATTCTAGCATGAACCTCGAGCCCGGAAGCGCGCGATGAATCTGCTCAGGGCCGTGGCTACCGTGAGCAGCCTGACGTTCCTGTCGCGCGTGCTGGGCTACGCGCGGGACTTCTTCATCGCGCGCCTGTTCGGCGCGGGCCTGGCCACCGACGCCTTCTTCGTGGCCTTCCGCATCCCGAACCTGCTGCGGCGCATGTTCGCCGAGGGCGCCTTTTCCCAGGCCTTCGTGCCGATCCTGTCCGAGTACCGCAACCGCCAGGCCCCCGAGGAGACCCGTGCGCTGGTCGACGTCATCGCCACGACGCTATTCCTGGCCCTCGTTCTGGTGACCGCGGCCGGCATGCTGGCTGCGCCCCTGGTGGGCTACCTGTTCGCGCCCGGCTGGTTTCACGCCCGGCCCGAGCAGTTCGACCTCACGGTGCAGATGCTGCGCATCACCTTTCCGTACATCCTGTTCATTTCCCTCGTGGCGCTCGCCGCCGGCGTGCTCAACACCTGGAGCCGCTTCGCGGTGCCGGCCTTCACCCCGGTGCTGCTCAACGTGTCGTTCATCGTTGCCGCGGCGTTCTTCGCCGGACGCTTCGACCCGCCCGTGCTGGCGCTCGCCTGGGCGGTGTCCGTGGGCGGCGCGTTGCAGCTCGCGCTGCAGCTGCCGTTCCTCGCGCGCCTCGGCCTGCTCCCGCGCTGGCGGGTCGACTTCCGCCATGCCGGCATGCGCCGCGTGCTCAAGCTCATGGGGCCGGCGCTGTTCGGCGTCTCGGTGAGCCAGCTGTCGCTGCTCATCAACACGATCTTTGCCTCGTTCCTCGTCGCCGGCAGCGTGTCCTGGCTGTACTACGCCGACCGGCTGATGGAGTTCCCGGCCGGCGTGCTCGGCGTGGCCGTGGGCACGATCCTGCTGCCGAGCCTGTCGCGCCACCACGCGAGCGGCGAGGCCGGGGAGTACGCGCGCCTGCTCGACTGGGGCCTGCGCGTCACGCTGCTGCTCGCGCTGCCGGCCGCGGCGGCCCTGGCGGTGCTCGCCGTGCCGCTGGTCACCACGCTCTTTCACTACGGCCAGTTCGGCGCCGACGACGTGTGGATGACGCGCCGCGCGCTCGTCGCCTACAGCGTGGGGCTGGTCGGCATGATCCTGGTGAAGATCCTCGCCCCCGGCTTCTACGCGCGCCAGAACGTCGTCACGCCGGTCAAGATCGGCGTACTGACGCTCGCCGCCACGCAGCTCATGAACCTCGCGTTCATCGTGCCGCTGCAGCACGCCGGGCTGGCGCTGGCGCTCGGCCTGGGCGCCTGCCTGAACGCCGCGCTGCTCTATCGCACGCTGCGCCGCACCGGGATCTACCAGCCACAGCCGGGCTGGGGCGCGTTCGCGGCGAAGACCGCGGCCGCCGTGGCCGCGATGTCGGTGCTGCTCCACTTCGCGATGGGCCCGGCCGGCTGGTGGCTGGAAGCGCCGTGGCAACACAAGGTGCCGGCGATCGCCGGCCTGGTGCTCGCCGGGGTCGCCGGCTATGCCCTGGTCCTGCTGCTGCTGGGCTTCCGCTGGCGCGATTTCGTGCGCCGGGAGCCGTCGTGACCGGGTCCCCGGACCGCTTTGCCGAGCTGCTGGCGCGCGAGGAGGCCGAGATCGACCTGGCGCGTGCCTGCCTGCTGATCGCCGCGGACGCCTATCCGGGCCTGGACGTCGACGGCTACCTCGGCGAGATCGAACGCTTCGCCGCGCGCCTGCGCGGGCGGCTGGCGCCCGGCGAACCCGCGGAAAGCCGCGTCATAGCGCTCAACCGGTTGCTGTTCGACGAGCTCGGCTTTGCCGGCAACGCCGATCACTACTACGACCCGCGCAACAGCTATCTCAACGAGGTGCTGGATCGGCGCACCGGCATCCCTATCACGCTCTCCGTGCTGTACCTGGAGATCGGCCGGCGCATCGGCCTCGCGCTGGAGGGCGTGTCCTTCCCGGGACATTTCCTGGTGCGACTGAGCCTGCCTGGCGCCATGCTGGTGCTCGATCCGTTCTCGGGCGGCGAGGCACAGTCGGAGGCCGACCTGCGCGCGCGGCTGCTGCGGGTCATCCCGGAAGGGCAGGCGGGCGGAGTGCCGGTGACGGAACTGCCGCTCGATCCGTTCCTTGAGCCGGCCGGCAAACGGCAGATCCTCGCGCGGCTGCTGCGCAACCTCAAGGCCATCTACCGCGAGGCCGACAAGCCGCAACGCCTGCTCGACGTGCTGAACCGCATGCTGATCGCC
>JAOUIL010000021.1 GCA_029883975.1 Betaproteobacteria bacterium | reverse complement strand
GCCGCCCGGACTGCGGGTCGCCCTCGAACACCCAGTAGCCGAACTCGCCGCGCACCGAGAGGATGCGGCCGAAGAAGCCCGCGTCGCGCAGCTTCTTCAGCTTCAGCAGGCCGGGGAGCCACAGCTTGTCCTGCACCACGCCGTGCTTCACTTTCGCCTTGCGCGCCGCCCGGTAGAGGCTCATGGCCTCGGCGAGCGTCGTCGAGACGGGCTTTTCGCAGTAGACGTGCTTGCGAGCGCGGATCGCGCGCTTGAGCAGCGCCGGGCGCAGCTGCGTGGACGCGGCGTCGAAGAAGACCTCGTCCTCGCCCGAGGCGAGCGCCGCGTCGAGGTCCGCGGTCCAGCGCTGCACGCCATGCTCGCGTGCCAGCGCCTCGATCTTGGCCGCGTTGCGGCCGACGAGCAGCGGGTCGGGCATGAGCCGCGTGCCGTCCTTCAGCGCCACCCCGCCCTGCCTGCGGATCTCGAGGATGGAGCGCACCAGGTGCTGGTTCATGCCCATGCGCCCGGTGACGCCGTGCATGATGATGCCGATTCGCCTCGTGCTCACGCCGATTCCTTCTGCAGTTTCATCTCGCGCATCGCCACCCAGTCCGGCATCGCCCCGCTGGCAAAGCCGGCGCACGCGAGCGAGCCGATGTCGAGCATGCCGCCGGCGATGCGCACGCGCACCGCGCCGTGGCTGCGATCGTACAGGTCGGGATGCGCGCCGAGGAACGCCTCCTGCTCCGCCGCAGGCAGTCCCGCCATGCCGTTCACGTAATGGTGGCCGTTTCTTTCCACGTGCGTGAGGCCCAGCAGCGAAACAAGCGCGGTGTCCTGCTGCAGCGCCAGGCCCGCCTGCTGGGTGAGATCCTCGCCCGAGAGGAAATAAATGGGGTCAGACCCCATTTTTCGGTTCCAGGCGGCGCAGCGCGCGCCGTTGACCAGCGCGCGGTAGACGCCCTTGCAGGTCTTGGAGGACACGCCCCGGTAGCCGAGCGCCCGCGCGCGCGGGAACGCGTCCATGGCGTCGTCGGATTCGTCGATGATCACCGGGCGCTCGAGCCCGCTCACGTGCGCGGTGAGCGCCTTCTGGCGCTTCACCGGCTGCTCGACGAACAGCACGCTCGCCGCGAGGCGCGCAAGGCGCGGCTCCGCGTGCATCCCCGCCCACAGCTCCGCCACCCCCTGGAAGTCCTCGTACTGCTCGTTGCCGTCGAGCGTGACATGGTAGGGCTGCCCGATCCGGTCGAGGACCGCCGCGATCGCCGCGAGGCGCGCCACATCCACACGTGCATCGCCCCCGACCTTCAGCTTGAAGTACCGGTGGCCGTAGCGCGCCACCACCTCCTCGAGCGTCTCGGGCAGCCCGTCGCCGACGCGCGCCCTGCAATCGACCGCGGTGACGGGGTCGAGCAGCCCTACGGTGTGCCGCGCGGCGATGCGCGCCGCGGGCCGCAGCGTGGCGAAGTACGCGCCGAGGTCGATGCCGTCCACCGCGGGCGCGCCGACCAGGTTGCGGCGGATCGCCTCGAAGAACGACACGCCGAGCGCGCGGCACAGCGCGTCGAGCAGCGCGCGATCGAGCAGCGCCGGGCCGAAGTTCTCCACCAGCCCGCGCGCCGGCGCGGCATGGCCCCAGGCGGTGCGCGCCTCGTGCGCGAGGTACGCCGCGCGCGCCTGCGCAAGAGAGCGGCGCAGCTGGTCGAAGTTGTCCTCGTTGCTGAGCGCCGGGTCCTTGTCGAACCATTTCGGCGCCAGCAGCTCGGCGGCCGCGCCTTCGGCCTCGCGCCCGTCCTCTACGCGAATGCGCACGCGCGCGAACGCCTGCGGCGCCTGCGTCAGCGTCACCACGCCGAAGCGGAACGGCATGCGCAGCAGGACGTCGCGCTCGAAGAGCTCAACCGCCGTGACGCGCAATCGCATCAGGGCGCAGCGGCGAGCCGCGCGCGCTGGCGGCCCGCGGCGTCGAAATTGGCGGGATCGAGCCAGCGCTCGTAGGCCTGGCGCAGCCGCGGCCACTCGTGGTCGAGCATCGAGAACCACGCGGTATCGCGGTTCGCGCCCTTGGCCCACATGTGCTGGCGGAAGACCCCTTCGAAGGTGAAGCCGAAGCGCAGCGCAGCCTTCTTCGAGGGCTCGTTGCGGTCGTTGCACTTCCATTCGAAGCGGCGATAGCCGAGGTCCTCGAACACATGCCGCGCGGCGAGGACCAGCGCCTCGGTGGCCACGCGCGTGCGCGCGATCGCCGGCCCCCACAGGATGTTGCCGATCTCGATCACGCCGTGCTCGGGCGTGATGCGCATGAAGGTCTGCCGGCC
This sequence comes from Betaproteobacteria bacterium, assembly GCA_029883975.1. Taxonomy (GTDB): domain Bacteria; phylum Pseudomonadota; class Gammaproteobacteria; order Burkholderiales; family SG8-39; genus JAABQT01. The sequence goes on along the minus strand of JAOUIL010000021.1, from coordinate 38,172 downwards.
GCCGGCGACGCCGGTGGCCTTGTCGATCACCGCGTGAAACAGCGGATCGTCGGAGGCCGCCTTCTGCCGGATCCAGGACTTGAGGTCTTCCAGGCCCCGGGGCGGCACGTCGAACAGGTAGTCGAAGCTCGATGCGTCGGCCGCGGCCGCCATCAGCCCGTCGGCGTGCGCGAGCGACAGCGGCTCGAGCCGCGCGTAGCGACCCTCCAGCACCACGCGCCCGGGACGCGGGCACGGCACCTTCGGCGTCATTCGAGCGCCTCGAGGATGCCCCGCACGTAGCCGATCGCCCGCGCGGCCGCCCCGGGCCCGTCGGGCACGTAGTCGAAGGGCTCCACCGCGACGTCGCCCGCGTAACCGTGGCGCTTGAGCGCCGCGAACAGCGGCGCAAAGCGCAGCTCGCCCTGCCCGGGACCGCGCCGGTTGCGATCGTTGACCTGCACGTGCGCGATCATGCCGCTCGGCAGCCAGCGGTCGACGAGCGCGGGCAGCGGCGCCGACTCCATGCGCCCCGCCGCGCTGCAATCGAGCATGCTGCGCACCGCGCGGCTGCCGATCGCCTCCACCATCAGCGCCGCCTCGCGCAGCGTGTTGATGAGCGGCGTGTGCTCGGAGGCGAGCGGCTCGATGCAGTACATGACGCCCGCCTTCTCGGCGCGCTCGGCCACGGCCGCGAAGCATTCCTGCGCGCGCGCAAGCGCCGCCGCGCGCGTGTCGCCCGGGTCGATGCGGCGCTGGTGCGGCGAGCCGTGCACCAGGTAGCGGCCGCCGAGCTCGGCGCACTGCTCGACCAGCGCGAACATCACCTCCAGCGTGCGGCGGCGCACGGCATCGTCGCGCGTGGAGATCGACAGCCCCGTCGGCTTGATCAGCAGCCAGTGCAGGCCGGTGATGGCGATGCCCGCGTCCTCGGCGGCCACGCGCGCGGCGGCCAGCTGCGCGCTGCCCAGGCGTTGCGGCTCCTCGGACAGGGTGTAGGGCGCGATCTCCAGGCCGTCATAGCCGAGCTTGGCCGCGTACTCGCATTGCTGCGGGAACGGCATGGGGGCGATGACTTCGTTGCACAGCGCGATGCGCACGCGGGAATTCTCGCCGTTGCGCGGCGCGCGGTCGAGGGCCCGCCCGCCTCAGGCGGGCGCGGCGGTGCGCGCCTTCGCGGAGGCGCCGAGGTAGATGCGGTCGATCGGCTGGTCAAGGTCGTTGCCGGCGCGCTCGAAGCCCTTGCGCCAGTCGTCGATGTGGCGCCGCGCCCACAGCCGCCCGAACGCGGCGTCCTTGCGGCGGATGGCGTCGAGCAGCATGCGGTGCGCGTGCAGCAGGCGCGCGGCGCCGACCTTGCTCTTGCGCAGCACGAGCTCGGTCGTCGGGCGCACGAGCAGGTCCGAGGGCTCGCGCGCCAGCTGCAGCACGCGATTGGCCGAGGCCTGGCCGATCAGGGCATGGAACTCGGCGTCCAGCTCGGCGACCGCCGCGGGGTCGTCCAGGACCTTTTCGGTGCGATCGATGTTCTCCTGCATGGCGTCGATGAGCTCGGGCGTGGCGCGCTGCGTTGCGCCCTCGATCGTGGCGAGCTGCAGCGCCATGCCGGCCTCGTAGAGCTCGCGGAAGGTGGCCTCGTGCAGGACCAGCGCGCGCGTGGTGCGCGTGGCCAGGCGCTCGTAGTGCGGCAGCGCGACCGCGAGCCGCCGGTTGGGCTGGCGCTGGATGATGCCGTCGTGCTCCAGCAGCCGGATGCCCTCGCGCACCGTGGAGCGGTTGACGCCGAACTGCTTGACGAGCTCCGCTTCGGTGCCGATCGGCTCTCCGGGCCGGATGCCGCCCGAGAGGATGCGCCGCTCGATGGCTTCCGCCACGAGCTGATAGGCCGGCGTCGGACTGATGCGCCGGAACTTCTCGGCGAGCTCGGTCATCTCTTTTCTTGACTGATTCGAAGATATCGTCCGACAATCCGACACAAGTTGCAATAGCGCCCGGCGAGGCGCCGCGAGGCAGTTCCAAACGGAGGAGGGAGCAATCGACCCGATTGCTGCAAAGGCGTTGCTGCGCGTGGAAGGCGTGGGGGTGCGCTTCGGCGGCATCGTCGCGCTCGACGGCGTGAGCTTCGATGTCGAGGCGGGACGCATCGTCGGGCTGATCGGCCCCAACGGCGCCGGCAAGACCACGCTGTTCAATTGCCTGTCGCGCCTTTACGAGTGCGGCAGCGGCGACATCCTCTTCAACGGCGCCTCGCTCCTGCAGGTGCCCAAGCATGGCATCGCCGCGCTCGGCATCGGCCGCACGTTCCAGAACCTGGCGCTGTTTCGCACCATGACGGTGATGGAGAACGTCATGATCGGCCATCACTGCCGCACGTCGAGCGGCTTCCTGTTCAACGCTCTGCGCCTGCCGGTGGTCGTCGGCGAGGAGCATGCCACGCAGGAGAAGGCGCGCTCGCTGGTGCGCTTCCTCGGGCTAGAGGCGGTGGCGGACCTGCGCGTCGCCGACCTGCCTTTCGGCACGGCCAAGCGCGTCGAGCTGGCGCGCGCGCTGGCGAGCGACCCGAAGCTGCTGCTGCTCGACGAGCCGGCGAGCGGGCTCAACCACGAGGAGGTCGGCGAGCTGGGCGTGCTGATCCAGGACATCCGCGACCGGCTGGGGCTCACGGTGCTGCTCGTGGAGCATCACATGAGCCTGGTGATGAGCATCTCCGATCGCGTGGTCGCGCTCAACTTCGGCCGCAAGATCGCCGAGGGCACGCCCGCCGAGGTGCAGGCGCACCCGGAGGTGATCCAGGCCTATCTGGGCGGGGCGGCGCACTGATGGCGGCGCTGCTGCAGGTCAGCGGACTGCATGCCTCCTACGGCCTGACGCGGGTGCTGCACGGCATCGATTTCGCCATGGACGAAGGCACGATCACGACGCTGCTCGGCGCGAACGGCGCGGGCAAGACCACGACCCTCCGGGCGCTGTGCGGCATGGTGAAGACTCAAGGGCAGGTGCGCTTTTCGGGCGAGCGCATCGACGGCAAGGCGCCCGAGGACATCGTGAGAAAGGGCATCGCCCACGTGCCCGACGGGCGCGGCACGTTCGTCAACCTGACCACCGAGGAGAACCTGCGCCTGGGCGCCTACACGCGCAGGGACCGCGGCGCGGTCGAGGCCGACCTGGAGCGCGTCTACGGCTACTTCCCGCGGCTGAAGGAGCGCCACACGCAGCAGGCCGGCACGCTTTCGGGCGGCGAGCAGCAGATGCTCGCGGTGTCGCGCGCGCTGATGCTGCGGCCGCGCCTGATGCTGCTCGACGAGCCCTCGTTCGGCCTCGCGCCGCTGATCGTGCGCGAGCTGTTCGAGATCCTGCGCACCGTGAACGCGAAGGAGAAGGTGAGCATGCTGGTGGTGGAGCAGAATGCGGCGATGGCGCTCGAGCTCGCCGACCACGCGTATCTGATCGAGACCGGGCGCGTGGTGCTATCGGGCACCACCGGCGAGATCAAGAGCAACGACGCCGTGCGGCGCTCGTACCTGGGGTACTGAGGGAGACACGGGATGCAAGAACTCCTGCACCAGGTGCTCGCCGGCCTCGCCACCGGGGGGATCTACGCGAGCCTCGCGCTCGCGCTCGTGATGATCTACCAGGCGACGCACCTGGTGAACTTCGCCCAGGGCGAGATGGCGATGTTCGCCACCTACCTCGCCTGGAGCCTGATCAACGCCGGCATGCCCTACTGGCCCGCTTTCCTGCTCACCGTCGTGCTCGCCTTCGTGCTCGGCGTGGTGATCGAGCGCGTCATCATCCGCCCGGTGGAGAACGCCCCGGTGCTGGCCGTGGTCGTGGTGTTCATCGCGCTGCTCGTCATCCTGAACAGCGTCACGGGCTGGATCTACAGCTACACCATCAAGAGCTTCCCGAGCCCCTTCCCCGCGGAGCCGATCTTCGGCCAATACGTCACCTCGCACCAGGGCGGGGCGATCGGCGTGACGCTGGTGGTGCTGCTGCTCCTCTTTCTCTTCTTCCGCTATACGCCGCTCGGCCTCGCCATGCGCGCCGCCGCGCAGAATCCCGATTCGGCGCGGCTGGTCGGCATCCGCGTGGGCTGGATGCTGGCGCTCGGCTGGGGCCTGGCCGCCGCGGTCGGCGGCGTCGCCGGCATGATGGTGGCGCCGATCGTGTTCCTCGATCCCAACATGATGGGCGGCGTGCTGCTCTATGCGTTCGCCGCGGCGCTGGTCGGCGGCATCGACAATCCGGCCGGCGCCGTGTTCGGCGGTTTCCTGGTGGGCGTGCTGGAGAACCTGCTCGGCGCGTTCGTCATCGGCAACGAGCTCAAGCTCGCGGTGGCGCTGGTGCTCATCATCGGCGTGCTGGTCGTGAAGCCCTCGGGCTTCTTCGGCAAGGTCCTGGTGACGCGCGTATGAGCCGCCGCCAGATGATCGTCGTCGCGCTGGTGCTGCTCGCCGCCTGCATGCTGCCCTTCGTCGTCAGCAACTACCGCACCTTCCAGTTCACGCTGGCGCTGGTGTACGCGATCGCGCTGCTCGGCCTGAACATGCTCACCGGCTACAACGGCCAGATCTCGCTCGGCCACGGCGCGTTCTATGCCATCGGCGCCTACACCGCGGCGATCCTCATGGACCAGTACGGGGTGCCCTACTGGGCCACGATTCCCGCGGCGGCCGTCGTGTGCCTGATCGCCGGGTTCCTGTTCGGATTGCCCGCGCTGCGCCTGGAGGGCCTGTATCTCGCGCTCGCCACCTTCGCGCTCGCCGTGTCGCTGCCCGCGCTGCTCAAGTACCACCACCTGGAGCAATGGACGGGCGGGGTGCAGGGCATCGTGCTGCTCAAGCCCGACGCGCCCTTCGGGCTGCCGCTCAATCCCGATCAGTGGCTGTACTTCTTCACGCTGGCGATCACGGTGCTGATGTTCGTGCTCGCCTGGAACATCCTGCGCGGGCGCATGGGGCACGCCATGGTCGCGATCCGCGACCAGCACATTGCCGCCGAGGCGATGGGGATCCACACCGCCATGGTGAAGTCCATGACGTTCGGCATCTCGGCCATGTACACCGGCATCGCGGGCGCGCTCGGCGCCATCGCCATCCAGTTCGTGGCGCCCGACAGCTTCAACATCTTCGTGTCGATCATGCTCCTGGTCGGCGTCGTGATCGGCGGGCTCGCCTCGATCAGCGGGGCGATCTACGGGGCGCTGTTCATCCAGTTCGTGCCCAACATCGCCGATGCCATCTCGAAGGCCGCCCCGTGGGCGATCTTCGGCATATTCCTGCTCGGCTTCGTGTACGTGATGCCGATGGGAATCGCAGGCGCCGTGCGCATGGCCGTAGCGCGGCTGACGCGGAAGGCGCAGAATCAAGCAGCTAAACCCTAGGAGGAGGAGGCAGCCATGAAGATGAAGTACGTATCGATCGCCGCCCTGCTGGCCGCCGCGCTCGCGTCGCCGACGGCCCTGGCGCAGAAGACCATCAAGATCGGCAACACCAATCCCTACAGCGGGCCGGCCTCGGCCTACGGCACCATCGGCAAGACGATCGGCGCCTACTGGAAGATGGTGAACGAGAAGGGCGGCATCAACGGCCGCATGGTCGAGTGGATCTCGTACGACGACGGCTACAGCCCGCCGAAGACCGTGGAGATGGCGCGCCGGCTCGTCGAGCAGGACCAGGTGCTGCTGATCTTCCAATCGCTCGGCACACCGCCCAACAGCGCGATCCACAAGTACATGAACGCGAAGAAGGTGCCGCACCTGTTCGTCGCCACCGGCGCGACCAAGTGGAACGACCCGAAGAGTTATCCGTGGACCATGGGCTGGCAGCCGAACTACCAGACCGAGGGGCGCATCTACGCCGAGCACATCCTGAAGAACAACCCCAAGGCGAAGATCGGCGTGCTGTACCAGAACGACGACTACGGCAAGGACTACCTCAAGGGCTTCAAGGACGGTCTGGGCGACAAGGTCAGCATGATCGTCAAGGAGGTCTCCTATGAGGTGGCCGACCCGACAGTCGACTCGCAGATGGTGCAGCTGCAGGCCTCGGGCGCGGATACGTTCTTCAACATCACCACGCCCAAGTTCGCCGCGCAGGCCATCCGCAAGGCCTACGACAGCGGCTGGAAGCCGACGCACTACCTCAACAACGTCTCGGCCTCCATCGGCTCGGTGCTCAAGCCCGCGGGCCTCGAGAAGGCAGTCGGCCTGATCTCGACGCAGTACATCAAGGATCCGCTCGACGAACAGTGGAAGAACGACGCGTCGGTGAACGAATGGAAGGCGTTCATGGGCAAGTACTATCCGGACGGCAACCTCGCGGACGCGTCGAACATCTACGGCTACACGGTCGCGCAGACCATGCACCAGGTGCTCAAGCAGGCCGGAAACGACCTGTCGCGCGCCAACATCATGAAACAGGCGGCCAACCTGAAGAACTTCCGTCCGGAGACGCTGCTGCCCGGCATCCGCATCAACACGAGCGCGACGGACTTCGCGCCGATCGAGTCGGAGCAGCTGATCCGCTTCGACGGCAAGGAGTGGAAGCGCTTCGGGGCGATCCTCGGCAAGTAACTGGAAGACTGCGCCAAACACAGGCGGGCGCCGCGGCGCCCGCCTTTTCTTACGCTTCGCGGAACAGCGCCTTGCCCCAGGCCGCTTCCCAGTCCTGGCCGCTGACGTCGGTCTCGCGGCCGTCGGGATCGAAGAAGCGGTTGGCGACCTGGAACATGGCGAGCATCAGCCCGCCCTGCGGGCCGCCCCAGGCCTCGTGGCGGCTGCCCGCCGGACGCCAGACGAATTCGCCCGCCTTGCACTCGCCCTCGGCGCACACCAGGCTGCCCTCGAGCACGTAGGTCTGCTCGAGCAGCACGTGCTCGTGGTCGGGCAGCTTCGCGCCGGGCGCCATGTGGATGAGCGCCGTGGCCACGCCGCTGTCGCGGTCCACGACCAGGATCTTCTGCCGCACGCCCGGGAAGCGCGTTTGCTCCCAGGGAAGCGCCGCCACGTCCACGAAGCGCGACGCGAGCGGCGGCAGGGCCGCATGGTTCGTCGCCTTGGGGGTCACGCCGCTCATCGCGCCTCACCTATAATCGCGCGGGCAATGCGCGTCAAGAGTTGATTCAGGGCGACGTGGCGCTGGAGATCGCCGCGGTCGTGGCGGCCACCCTGGCGGCGCTCGCCTTCCAGCCCTGGGGCGTGCTGCGCTCGCGCGAACTGCGCGAGCCGTGGGTCGCGGCGCTCGTCATGGTTGCGCTCGCCTGGGCCGCGCAGTCCAGGCTGCCCGCGGGCCTGCCCGTGATCCTCTCCGGCGCCTGCCTGCTCGTGCTGATGTTCGGCTGGCCGCTGGCGACTGTCACCGTATTCCTCGCGGCGGCAGGCGTCTGGCTCGGTGGCGCCGGGCCTGCACGCGCCCTCGAGCTTGCTGTCTGGAGCGGCGCAGTTCCCGCCACGCTGGCGCTCGCCATCGGGATGGCCGTGCGGCGCTGGCTGCCGAAACACCTCTTCGTCTACATCCTCGGACGGGCCTTCGCCGGCACGGCGCTCGCCTGCGCCCTCGCCGCGGCGTTGCACGTCGCCTGGCTGCAGCGCGCGGCGCCAGGCAGCGAGCTGCCGTTGCTCACTGCCGGCTGGCTCATCGCCTGGGGAGAGGCGTTCCTCACGGGCGGCCTGGCTGCGATCTTCGTCGCGTTCCGGCCGCGGTGGCTGCTGACCTACTCCGACCAGCGCTACCTGCCGCCGCGCGCCTAGGCCTCGAGGTGCTCGCCTACCCGCACGATCTTCATCGTGTTGGTGCCGCCCGCCTTGCCGATCGGCTCGCCGATGGTGAGCACGATCAGGTCGCCCTGCTTCACCACGCCGTTCTCGACCAGCACCTTCTCGGCCTCCTGCAGCAGCTCCTCGCGGTCGTGGCCGACGTACTTGACCATGAGCGGATAGACGTCGCGGAACAGCGCGCAGCGGTAGCGCGTCGAGGTCTGCGAGGTGAGCGCGTAGATCGGCACGCCGCAGTTCAGGCGCGACATCCACAGCGCGGTGGCGCCCGACTCGGTGAGCGCGGCGATCGCCTTCACCTTCAGATGGAAGGCGGTGAACAGCGCCCCCATGGCGATCGACTGGTCGACGCGCGAGAACACGCGGTTGAGGAAATCCTGGTCGAGGCTGATCGACTGCGTCTGCTCGGCCTCGACGCAGATGCGGTCCATGGCCTCGATGGTCTGCACCGGGAACTTGCCGCTCGCCGACTCGGCCGAGAGCATGACGGCGTCGGTGCCGTCGAGCACCGCGTTGGCCACGTCGGACACTTCGGCGCGCGTCGGCACGGGGCTGGAGATCATCGACTCCATCATCTGCGTCGCCGTGATGGTGAGCTTGTTGTGCTCGCGCGCCAGGCGGATCATGCGTTTCTGCAGCGCCGGCACCGCCGCGTCGCCGACCTCCACCGCCAGGTCGCCGCGCGCCACCATGATGCCGTCGCAGGCGCCCATGATGCTGAGCAGCGCGTCCTGCTTGACGGCTTCCGCGCGCTCGATCTTGGCGATCAGCATCGCCTTGCCGCCGGCCGCGCGCATGAGTTCCCGCGCCATGTACATGTCGGCGCCCGACTTGGGAAACGACACCGCCAGGAAATCGGCGTGCAGCTTCGCGGCGGTGCGGATGTCTTCCATGTCCTTGGCCGTGAGCGCGGCCGCGGTGAGCCCCCCGCCCTGGCGGTTGATGCCCTTGTTGTCGGAGAGCACGCCGCCGTGGCGCACTCTCGTCTGCACCTCTTCGCCGCGCACGGCGGTCACCTCGAGCACGATCTTGCCGTCGTCCAGCAGGAGCACCGCGCCTTCGTCGACGTCGCGCGGCAGCTCCTTGTAGTCCAGACCAACGCGCCCGGCGTCACCGAGCTCGCACTCCGCATCCAGCGTGAAGCGCGCACCGGTCTCGAGCGTGATCCTGCCGTCCTTGAACTTGCCGATGCGGATCTTCGGGCCCTGCAGGTCGCACATGATGGCGACGGTACGGCCGATCTTGCGCCCGATCTCCCGGACCAGCGCGGCGCGCTTCTCGTGGTCCTGCGCCGTGCCGTGCGAGAAATTGAGCCGCACGACGTCCACGCCGGCACGCACCATGCGCTCGAGGATCGCGGGATCGCTGGAGGCCGGCCCCAGCGTGGCGACGATCTTGGTGCTGCGGAGCATCGCGCGCAGTGTAGCACCGCGCCGTGACGGGTCAGGCGCGCGCTTCGAGTGCCGCCACCGCGGGCAGGGTCTTGCCCTCGAGGAACTCCAGGAACGCGCCGCCCGCGGTCGAGATGTAGTCGATCTCGCCGGCGATGCCGAACTTGTTGATGGCCGCGACCGTGTCGCCGCCACCCGCGATGGAGAAACCCTTCGACGCGGCGATGGCGCGCGCGATCGTCTCGGTGCCCCCGGCGAAGGCGTCGTTCTCGAACACGCCGACCGGGCCGTTCCAGACGATGGTGCCTGCCGCCTTGAGCGCGGCGGCGAGCGCCTCGGCGCTCTTCGGCCCGATATCCAGGATCATCTCGTCGGCGGCCACGTCCTGCGCCGCTTTGGTGACGCCGCTCGCGTCCGCGAGACTCTTGCCGACCACGACGTCCACCGGCAGCGGCACCTTCGTGGCTCGCATGATGCGCCGGGCCTCGTCCACGAGGTCCCTCTCCACGAGCGACCTGCCGACGGGCAGTCCCGAAGCAAGCATGAAGGTATTGGCGATGCCGCCGCCGACGATCAGCTGATCGACCTTCTTCGCCAGTTCCGCCAGTACCGAGAGCTTGGTGGACACCTTCGAGCCGGCGACGATCGCCACCAGCGGGTGCTGCGGGCTGGCGAGCGCCTTGCCCAGGGCGTCGAGCTCGGCGGCCATCAGCGGGCCCGCGCAGGCGACCTTGGCGAAGCGCGCCGCGCCATGCGTGGTCGCCTCCGCGCGGTGCGCGGTGCCGAAGGCGTCGTTCACGTAGACGTCGCACAGCGCCGCGACCTTCTTCGCCAGCGCCTCGTCATCCTTCTTCTCGCCCTTGTTGACGCGGCAGTTCTCCAGCAGCACCACCTCGCCAGGCCGCACCTCGACGCCGTCCACCCAGTCGCGCTTGAGCGGCACGTCGCGGCCGAGCAGCTCGCCGAGCCGCTTCGCGACCGGCGCGAGGGAGTCTTCGGGCGTGAGTTCGCCTTCCTTCGGCCGACCGAGGTGCGAGGTCACCATCACCGCCGCGCCCATTTCCAGCGCCAGCCGGATGCCCGGCACCGAGGCGCGGATGCGCGTGTCGTCGGTGATGCCGCCGGCGTCGTCCTGCGGCACGTTCAGGTCGGCGCGGATGAAGACGCGTCTACCCCGCAGGTCGAGATCGGCCATGCGCTTGAAGCGCATGGCGCTACTTGGCGTTCATCAGCGCAACCGCCGCGTCCAGCATGCGGTTGCTGAAGCCCCACTCGTTGTCGTACCAGGCGCCGACCTTCACCATCGTGCCGCCGGTCACCTTGGTGAGGCTCGCATCGAAGATGGAGCTCGCCGGGTTGTGGTTGAAGTCCGAGGACACGAGCGGCTCGGCGTTGTACTCGAGGATGCCCTTGAGCGGCCCGTCGGCGGCCTTCTTCACCGCAGCGTTCACCTCGTCCACGCTGGTGGCCTTCTTCGCGGTGAACGTCAGGTCGACGATGGAGACGTTGATGGTCGGCACGCGGATCGCGTAGCCGTCGAGCTTGCCGTTCAGGTGCGGCAGCACCAGGCCGACGGCCGCCGCCGCGCCGGTCTTGGTGGGAATCATGTTGTGCGTCGCCGAGCGCGCGCGGCGCAGGTCCTTGTGGAACACGTCGGTCAGCACCTGGTCGTTGGTAAACGCGTGGATGGTCACCATCAGGCCCTGCACCACGCCGATCGCATCGTCCAGCGCCTTGACCAGCGGCGCGAGGCAGTTGGTGGTGCAGGATGCGTTGGAAATCACGGCGTCCGAGCCCTTCAGCTCGCCGTCGTTGACGCCCATGACGATCGTGCGGTCGACGTCCTTGTCGCCGGGCGCCGAGATGATCACCTTCTTCGCGCCCGCGGCAAGGTGCGCCGCGCCGCCCTTCGCCTTGCCGGTGAAGAGGCCCGTGCACTCCATTACCACGTCCACGCCCATGGCCTTCCAGGGGAGCTTGGCCGGATCGCGCTCGGCAAGCACCTTCAGCGGGTCGCCGTTCACCGCGATGGCGTCGCCTTGCACGACGACCTTGCCGGGGAAGCGCCCGTGCGCGGTGTCGTACTGCAGCAGGTGGGCGTTGGTCTTCGCGTCGCCCAGGTCGTTGAGGGCGACGAACTGCAGGTCGTGCTTCTTGCCGCCCTCGTAATGCGCGCGCAGGATGTTCCTGCCGATGCGCCCGAAACCGTTGATCGCTACCTTGATGGTCATGACAGCACGCTCCTCACCGCTTTTTCGACGTTTTCGGCCGTGAAGCCGAAGTGCTTGAACAGGTCTCCCGCCGGCGCGGACTCGCCGAAGCGGTCCAGGCCCACCACCTTGCCGTCGATGCCGACGTACTTGCGCCAGAAATCGGTGACGCCCGCCTCCACGGCGACGCGCGGCAGGCCGCGCGGCAGCACCGCCTCGCGGTACGCGGCGTCCTGCCGGTCGAACACCGTGGTCGAGGGCATGGACACCACGCGTACCGCGATGTCGGCTTCGGCGAGCCGCTTCTGCGCCTCGAGCGCGAGCGGTACTTCCGACCCCGTGGCGATGATCGCGGCCTTCGCCCAGGGCGCATCCGACAGCACGTAGCCGCCGCGGCGCACCTGGGCGAGCGCTTCCTCGTCGCGCAGCGCGAAGGCGACGTTCTGGCGCGAGAAAAGCAGCGCGCTCGGCCCGTCGCGCCGCTCGAGCGCGCAGGTCCAGGCCACCGCCGCCTCCACCGTGTCGCAGGGCCGCCAGACGTCCATGTGGGGTATGAGTCGCAGAGTGGCCGCATGTTCCACCGGCTGGTGCGTGGGGCCGTCCTCGCCCAGGCCGATGGAGTCGTGCGTGAACACGTAGATCACGCGCTGGCGCATCAGCGCCGCCATGCGCAGCGCGTTCCTCGCGTAGTCGGAGAACACCAGGAACGTGCCGCCGTAGGGGATGAAGCCGCCGTGCAGCGCGACGCCGTTCATGATGGCGCACATGGCGAACTCGCGCACGCCGTAGAACAGGTAGTTGCCGCCCGCCTCGCGCGTGATGATGCTCGAGGCCTTGCCCATGGTCAGGTTCGAGCCGGTCAGGTCGGCCGAGCCGCCGAGCAGCTCGGGCAGCTCCGGCAGCAGCATCTCGAGCACGTTCTGCGAGGCCTTGCGCGTGGCGAGCGTCTCGGCCCGGGCGTGGGTGGCGGCGATCAGCTGGCCTACGCGCAGCTCGAAGTCCGCGGGCAGCGCCCCGGACAGCCGGCGGCGCAGCTCGGCGGCGTCGGCGGCGTGCTGCGCCGTGTACTGGTCGAGAAGCTTCAGCCAGCGGCGCTCGGCGCGCTTGCCCGCAGCGCGCGCGTCCCAGCCCTGGTAGACGTCGTGCGGCACGTGGAACGGCGGGTGCGGCCAGCCGATCGCGGCGCGCGTCGCCGCGATCTCCTCGGCGCCGAGCGGCGCGCCATGAGCGGCGCCGGTGTTGGCCTTCTTCGGCGCGCCCTTGGCGATCACCGTCTTCGCGCAGATGAGCGTCGGGCGCGTCTTCTCGCGCTTTGCCTTCTTCAGCGCCTTGTCCACGGCTTCGATGTCGTGCCCGTCGACGCCGGCGATCACCTGCCAGCCGTAGCCGGCGAAGCGCTTGGGCACGTCGTCGGTGTACCAGTGTGCGATGTGGCCCTTCTCCGAGTCGATCGAGATGCCGTTGTCGTCGTAGACCGCGATCAGCTTGCCGAGGCCGAGCGTGCCGGCGAGCGAGCAGGCCTCGTGCGAGAGGCCCTCCATCAGGCAGCCGTCGCCGAGGAAGACGTAGATGTGATGGTCGATCAGCTCGAACCCGGGCCGGTTGAAGCGCGCCGCGAGCAGCTTCTCGGCGAGCGCCATGCCGACCGCGTTCGCCACGCCCTGGCCAAGCGGCCCGGTCGTGGTCTCCACGCCCGGCGTGTGGCCGTGCTCGGGGTGGCCCGGGGTCTTCGAGCCGAGCTGGCGGAAGCGCTTGAGCTCCTCCATCGGCAGGTCGTAGCCGGTCAGATGCAGTAGCGCATAGAGCAGCATCGAGCCGTGGCCGTTCGAGAGCACGAAGCGGTCGCGGTTCGGCCAGCCCGGATTGGCGGGATTGTGGCGCAGGTGCCGGTGCCACAGCGCCACCCCGATCTCGGCCATGCCCATCGGCATGCCGGGATGGCCGGACTTCGCGGCCTCCACCGCGTCCATCGCCAGCGCGCGCAATGCGTTGGCGAGGTCTGCGTCGGAAACGGCGGGGGAGGTCATGGCCGGGAAAGGCCGCAATTATCTCGGAAACGCGCGGCGCGCGGAAGGCGCGTCTCGACTATCCGGCGTAGCGCGCGGCCATTTTCTCCAGCGGCACGGGCTTGATGCGCAGCGCCTGCCCGGCGCAGCCGAAGGCGGTGAAGCGCTCCTTGCACAGCTCGCGCGCGGCCGCCGTCGCGTCCTTGAGGAACTTGCGCGGATCGAACTCGCCGGGATCCTTCGCCATCGCGCGGCGCATGGCGCCGGTCATCGCCAGGCGGATGTCCGTGTCGATGTTGATCTTGCGCACGCCGTGGCGGATGCCTTCGACGATCGATTCGACGGGCACGCCATAGGTTTCCTTGATCGCGCCACCATTTTCGCGGATCACCTTCAGCCACTCCTGCGGCACCGAGGACGAGCCGTGCATGACGAGGTGCGTGTCGGGCAGCCGCGCGTGGATCTCCTTGATGCGGTCGATCGCCAGCACGTCGCCCGTCGGCTTCTTGGTGAACTTGTAGGCGCCATGCGACGTGCCGATGGCGACCGCGAGCGCGTCGACTTTCGTCTGCGCGACGAAGTCGGCGGCCTGCGCCGGATCGGTGAGCAGCTGCTCGCGCGAAAGCTTGCCCGCGGCGCCGACGCCGTCCTCTTCTCCCGCCTCGCCGGTCTCGAGCGACCCGAGACAGCCCAGCTCGCCCTCGACCGAGACGCCGATCGCGTGCGCCATCTCCGCCACCTTGCGCGTCACGGCGACGTTGTACTCGTAGCTCGCGGGAGTCTTCATGTCTTCCTTGAGCGAGCCGTCCATCATCACGCTGGTGAAGCCCGAGCGGATCGAGCTCTGGCACACCGCCGGGCTCGCGCCGTGGTCCTGGTGCAGCACCACCGGAATGTCCGGATAGGACTCGACCGCCGCTTCGACCAGGCGCCGCAGGAAGGGCTCGCCCGCGTACTTGCGCGCGCCGGCGGAGGCCTGCAGGATCACCGGGCTCGAAGTGGCCTCGGCCGCCTGCATGATGGCCTGGATCTGCTCCAGGTTGTTGACGTTGAAGGCCGGCACGCCGTAGCCGTGCTCGGCGGCGTGATCGAGCAGTTGCCTCAGGGAAACCAGTGCCACGCGTTGCCTCCTAGCCTTTGCCGAGCGCGAGCTTCCTGCGCTCCATCAGGCGCCAGATCATGGGGGTGAAGATGAGCTGCATGGCCAGGGCCATCTTGCCGCCCGGAGCGACGATGGTGTTCGGCCGCGACATGAACGAGTCCTTCAGCATGGTGAGCAGGTAGGGAAAGTCGATGCCGCGCGGGTTGGCGAAGCGGATGACGAGAAAGCTCTCGTCGGCCGACGGGATGTGGCGCGCGATGAACGGATTCGAAGTGTCCACGACCGGCACGCGCTGGAAGTTGATGTGCGTGCGCCCGAACTGCGGCGTGATGTAGTGGACGTAGTCGGGCATGCGCCGCAGGATGGTGTCGGTGACGGCTTCCGTCGTGTAGCCGCGCGCGGCGCGGTCGCGGTGCAGCTTCTGGATCCATTCCAGGTTGATGACCGGCACCACGCCGATCAGCAGGTCGGCGTGCTGCGCCACGTTCACTGCGTCGGTGACCACCGCGCCGTGCAGGCCCTCGTAGAACAGCAGGTCCGTGCCCTGCTCGAGGTCCCCCCACGATGTGAACGTGCCGGGCTGCTGGCCGTAGGGCGCGGCCTCCTCGTCGTTGTGCAGGTACTTGCGCGTGCGCCCGCCCCCGGTGGCGCCGTAGTCGCGGAACAGCGCTTCCAGCTCCGCGAACAGATTGTTCTCGGGCCCGAAATGGCTGAAGTGCTGGTTGCCGCGCGCCAGCTCCTCGGCCATTTTCCGCTTCATCTCCGCCCGGTCGTGGCGGTGGAAGGCGTCGCCCTCGACGAACGCGGCCTTCACCCCCTCGCGATGGAAGATCTGCTCGAAGGTGCGCATCACCGACGTGGTGCCGGCTCCGGAGGAGCCGGTGATGGCGATGACGGGATGCTTTGCGGACATGGCGCGCGCTTCAGCCGCCGCCCGCCGCGCGGAACAGCCCGCGTGCGCCGAACAGCGGTGCATCGTAGGGCTTCTGATTGTAGTCCCGATGGTACTGCTCGATGCGCTCGACCTCGTGGCGCGCGCCGAACACGAACCCCGAGCGCTGGTGCAGGCCCTCGGGCACCACGTCGAGCACCGGACCGTAGCCCGTGCTCGCGCGCCCGCCCGCCTGCTCGATCACCATGCCGATCGGGTTCGCCTCGTACAGCAGCCGCAGCCGCCCCTGGCGGCCCTGCTCGCGCTCGTCGCGCGGATAGAGGAACACGCCGCCGCGCATCAGGATGCGATGCGCTTCCGCCACCAGCGAGGCGATCCAGCGCATGTTGAAGTCCTTGTCGCGCACGCCGCTCCTGCCCGCCATGCACTCCTCGACGTAGCGCTTGACCGCCGGCTCCCAGAAGCGCGCGTTGGACGTGTTGATGGCGAATTCGCTCGTGTCTTGCGGCACGCGCAGGTTGGGGTGCGTGTAGATGAACTCGCCGATCTCGCGGTCGAGCGTGAAGCCGTGCGTGCCGTTGCCGAAGGTGAGCACCAGCATCGTCGTCGGGCCGTAGATGGCGTAGCCGGCGCACACCTGGCGCGCGCCCGGCTGCAGGAAGTCCTGCAGCGACGGCTCGGCCACGCCCTCCGGCGCGCGCAGCACGGAGAAGATCGAGCCCACCGAGACGTTGACGTCGATGTTCGAGGAGCCGTCGAGCGGGTCGAAGGCAAGCAGGTAGCGGCCGCGCGGATAATGTGCCGGCACGAGGTAGGGCGCGTCCATCTCCTCCGAGACCATGGCGGCGACCGTGCCGCCCCATTCGTTGGTGCGCAGGAAGATGTCGTTGGCGACGACGTCGAGCTTCTCCTGCTCCTCGCCCTGCACGTTGCGCGCGCCGGCGCGCCCCTGCAGGCCGGCGAGCGCGCCCTTGCCCACGAGCGTGGCGATGCGCTTGCAGGCGAGGCGGATGTCGTTCACCAGCGCGGTGAAGCCGCCGGTGGCGCCGGGAAAGCGGCGCTGCTCGCCGATGATGAACTCCGTGAGCGTCGTCTCAGGCCGAGGCATGCGCTTCTCCCAGCAGCCGCTCGAGCCGCGGCAGCTCGAGGCCCTCGAGCGAGGGCAGCACGAGGTCCGCGCCGGCGAAATCCTCTTCCGCGGTCCAGCGCGAGGGCGTGACCACGGTGACGAGTCCGGCCGTCTTCGCCGCGCGCAGGCCGTTCAGCGAATCCTCGAACGCGATGCACGCTTCGGCCGGCAGCCGCAGGCTGGAGAGCGCGAGGCGGTAGATGTCCGGCGCGGGCTTCTTCGCCGGCACCACGTCGCCGCAGGCGACGACGTCGAAGGCCACGTCGCGCGCGTCGCCGAGATTCGCCTGCACCAGCGCATCGACGTTGGCCGAGGTCGTGGTCGAGGCGATCGCGAGCTTCAGGCCCGCACCCCTGGCCGCGCGCAGCAGCGGCAGCACGCCCGGGCGGAACGGGCGCTGACCGCGCACCAGCAGCTCGGTGTAGATGCGCGTCTTGGTCTCGTGCAGCGCCGGCACGATGGCGAGCAGCCGCTCGCGCTCGGCCGCCGGCACGCGCAGCGTGCCGATATAGTGGCGCAGCCGCTCCTTGCCGCCGGAGACCGCCAGCAGCTTCGCGTACAGCGGCGGGCTCCAGTCCCACCACAGCGCGAACTCGATGAACGCGGCGTTGAACGCCTGGCGGTGCGTCTCCTCGGTGTCGGCGAGCGTGCCGTCGAGGTCGAAAATCAGCGCTGCGAGCATCAGCTTCCCTCCCCTGCGCCGCCGCGGAACACGCGGCTGGCGCGAATATCGGCGGCTTCGATTGTCGCCAGCTCGCGCGCCGCGAACGGCGCGCCGCGCCGCTCGAACAGGCGGTTCGCCTGGCGCAGGCGCGCGCGGTCGAGCGCGTTGCGCACCGAGCGCGCGTTGGCAAAGTGCGGTTGCGCCCTGCGATGCGCGATGTATTCGCGCAGCGCCGGCGCCGCGTCCTCGCTCAGCCGGTACTGCATGCGCTCAAGCATCAGGCCGGCGATGGCAAACAACTCCTCCTCCGAGTAATCGGGGAAGTCGATGTGGTGCGCGATGCGCGACGCCATGCCGGGGTTGGAGGCGAAAAAGCGCGCCATGCGGTCCTTGTACCCGGCGAGGATGACCACGAGGTCCTCGCGCTGGTTTTCCATCACCTGCAGCAGGATCTCGATCGCCTCCTGGCCGTAGTCGCGCTCGTTCTCGGGCCGGTACAGGTAATAGGCCTCGTCGATGAACAGCACCCCGCCCATCGCGCGCTTGAGCACTTCCTTGGTCTTGGGCGCGGTGTGCCCGATGTACTGGCCGACCAGGTCGTCGCGCGTCACGGCGACCAGGTGGCCCTTGCGCACGTAGCCCAGGCCATGAAGGATCGACGCCATCTTCATCGCCACCGTGGTCTTGCCGGTGCCCGGATTGCCGGTGAAGCTCATGTGCAGCGGCGGCGCCTCGGCCTGCAGTCCCACCGAGCGGCGCAGCTTCTCGACCAGCAGCAGCGCGGCGATCTCGCGCACGCGCGTCTTCACCGGCGCGAGCCCCACCAGGTCGCGGTCGAGCGCCTCGAGCGCGGCGTGCACGTTCGAGTCGCGGTACAGCGCATCGAGGTCGAGCGGCAGGCTTTCCGGAGCGGACATGGCGTCTTCGCGAGAAATGGCGCGCGGCCTCTAGTAGCGCTTGCCCTCGGGACGGGTGGTGGCATAGGCGCGCGTCGTGTAGCGCAGGTTGCGGCCGTCCGCCTCGGCGCGCATCAGCTCGAAGCCGGGTTCGTCTTTCGGCCGCTGCACGAGGAACGAGAGACGCAGCGACTCCCAGCCGTGCGAAGAGTCGAAGGCGTTCACCTTGATGTAATGGTTCGGAAAGGTCTTGCGGCATGCATCGAGCTCGGCCATGGCGCCGGCGGCGTCCTTGAGGTCGAACATCGGCATACCGAACATTTCCCAATAGGTGTTGCGCGGGTGCGGGTCGTCCGTGTACTCGACCGACACGGCCCAGCCCATGCGCAGGCAGTACTCGATCTGCGCGCGGATCTGCGCGTCGGTGAGGTCGGGCAGGAAGGAAAACGCCCCTTGCGTGAGTCTCATGGCCTGGTCCTCTATGCGGCAGTCGGGGTGGGGACGAAGTCGGGGGTGTCGGTCGAGGCGTAGTTGAAGGTCACCTCGCCCCAGGTATCGAGCGCCGCCTTGAGCGGGGCGCAGTGGCGCGCGGCGTCGGCGAGGATCTGCGGCCCCTCGTTCCAGATGTCGCGCCCCTCGTTGCGCGCGAGGATCATCGCCTCGAGCGCCACGCGGTTGGCGGTCGCGCCCGCGGCGATGCCCAGCGGATGCCCGATGGTGCCGCCGCCGAACTGCAGCACCACGTCCTCGCCCAGATAGTGGATCAGCTGGTGCATCTGCCCGGCGTGGATGCCGCCGGAGGCGACCGGCATCACCTTGCGCAAGCCGCCCCAGTCCTGCTCGAAGAAGATTCCGCGCTGCAGGTCCACCGGGTTGTGCTCCTCGCGCAGCACGTTGTAGAAGCCCTGCACCGAGTTCGGGTCGCCCTCGAGCTTGCCGACCACGGTGCCCGCGTGGATGTGGTCCACCCCGGCGAGCCGCATCCACTTCGAGATCACGCGGAACGAAATGCCGTGCGTCTTCTGCCGCGTGTAGGTACTGTGTCCGGCGCGATGCAGATGCAGGATCATGTCGTTCCTGCGCGCCCACTTCGACATCGACTGGATCGCGGTGTAGCCGATCACCAGGTCGATCATGACGATGTTGCTGCCGAGCGCCTTGGCGAACTCGGCGCGCTCGTACATGTCCTCCATCGTGGCGGCGGTGACGTTGAGGTAGTGCCCCTTCACCTCGCCGGTCGCGGCCTGCGCTCGGTTGACGGCCTCCATGCAGAACAGGAACCGGTCGCGCCAGTGCATGAAGGCCTGGCTGTTGATGTTCTCGTCGTCCTTGGTGAAATCGAGGCCGCCCTTCAGCGCCTCGTAGACCACGCGGCCGTAGTTCTTGCCGGACAGGCCGAGCTTGGGCTTCACCGTCGCGCCGAGCAGCGGCCGGCCGAACTTATCCAGGCGCTCGCGCTCCACCACGATGCCGGTCGGCGGGCCATCGAAGGTCTTCACGTACGCCACCGGCAGCCGCATGTCCTCCAGCCGCAGCGCCTTCAACGGCTTGAAGCCGAAGACGTTGCCGATGATCGAGGCGGTCAGGTTGGCGAGCGAGCCCGGCTCGAACAGGTCCAGGTCGTAGGCGATGTAGGCAAAGTACTGCCCCGGCGCACCCGGCACCGGCTCGACCTTGTAGGCCTTGGCGCGGTACATGTCGCAGGCCGTGAGGCGGTCGGTCCAGACCACGGTCCAGGTCGCGGTCGAGGACTCCCCCGCCACGGCCGCCGCGGCTTCCTCCGGATCGACGCCGTCCTGCGGCGTGATGCGGAACAGCGCCAGGACGTCGGTGTCCTGCGGTTGGTATTGCGGCTCCCAGTAACCCATCTGCGCGTACTTGAGTACGCCCGCCTTGTAGCGCGCGCCCGCGTCCGTCGGTGTCTTCATCTGCTCCAGCTTGCCCATGCGGCCTCCGTAGGTACCCGGCCTTTGTACGCCGGGCATGCCATAAGCACAATTCACAGTTTCTTATCGCTCCTATAAGATTCACTTGAAAATGTCTCTCAAGCACTCGAGCCTGCGGCGGCTGCGCGTCTACGAGGCGGTGGCGCGCCACCGCTCCTACTCGCGCGCGGCCGCCGAGCTGCACCTCACGCAGCCCGCCGTGTCGATGCAGGTGCGCCAGCTCGAGCAGGAGATCGGCCTGCCGCTGTGCGAGCAGATGGGGCGGCGCATCGACATCACCCCCGCGGGGCGCGAAGTCGCCGACTGCGCGCGCGCGGTGATGCTGCGGCTGCGCGAGGCCGAGGACGCGATCGCCGCGCTGCGCGGCACGGGCGGCGGCGAGCTGTCGATCGCGGCAGTGAGCACCGCCAAGTACCACGTGCCGAAGCTCCTGGCGGAGTTCCGCCGCCGCCACCCCGGGATCCGCGTGCGCCTCTCGGTCAGCAACCGCGAAGCCGTGGTGCGCGAGCTGACCGACAACACCGTCGACCTGGTCGTCATGGGCACCCCGCCGCGCGGCCTGGACACCGTCGCTGTCGCCTTCGCGCGCAACCCGCTGGCGATCGTCGCGGCGCCGGACCACCCGCTCGCCCGCGGCCGCCGCATGCCGCTCGCGCGCCTCGCGGACGAGACCTTCATCATCCGCGAGCGCGGCTCGGGCACGCGCACCGCGATGGAGCGCTTCTTCGCGCAGCGCGCCTTCCGGCCGCGCGAGACGATCGAGATGAGCTCGAACGAGACCATCAAGCAGGCGGTCATGGCGGGCATGGGCATCTCCTTCATCTCGCTGCACACGGTCGGCCTGGAGCTCGCCGCCAGACGCCTCGCGGTGCTCGCGGTAAGCGGCACGCCGGTGACGCGCGACTGGTACGCGATCCACCGCGAGCGCAAGCGCCTCTCGCCGCTCGCGCAGGCGTTCAAGGCGTTCCTGCTGGAGGACGGCGCGGCGCTCGTCGCGCGCACCGTCGGCTGAACCGGCGCTCCTATAATCGGCCGATGGCCGAGATGCCCTTCATGACGCCGGCGGAGTTCGCGGGCGGCGTGCGGCCGCCGCAGGGCGGCGGCGCGGCGCTGTGGTTCGTGTTCCGCGGCGATCAGCTCCTCGTCGAGCTGGGCCCGCCGGACTCCCGGCCCAGCGACGATCCGCGCGTGCCCCATCGACCCAGCGCCGCCCGCTTGCCGTTGCTAAAAAACAACAACCGCTTGTGGGCTTCCCCCCTTCGAACGCTATATCTTGGGGCCCTCGGGGGGCTGGGCTGCTGGGCTGCGGAAGTGGCCTCGGCGGACGCTCCATCCGGCTATGGTTGGACGGGGATGCGCTCGCTGTTCACGGTGCTGGAGGACGCGCATTTCGCCCTGGCCGGACGCGCGCTGCAGCTCCTGCAGTGGGACCGCGACCATCAGTTCTGCGGCCGCTGCGGGGCGCCCACGGAGCCGCGCGCCGAGGAGCGCGTGCGCGTCTGCCCGGCCTGCAGCCTGACGGCCTACCCGCGCGTCGCGCCGGCGGTCATGGCGCTCGTGCGCCGCGGCCGCGAGCTGCTGCTCGGGCGCAGCCCGCACTTCCCCCCCGGCATGTACAGCGCGCTCGCCGGCTTCGTCGAGCCCGGCGAGACGCTCGAGCAGTGCGTGGCGCGCGAACTCGCCGAGGAAGTCGGCGTGACGGTCACCAACCTGTCTTACTTCGCGAGCCAGCCGTGGCCTTTTCCCCACAGCCTGATGATCGCCTTCGTCTGCGACTGGGCGGACGGCGCGATCCGTCCGGAAGCGGGAGAAATCGAGGCGGCGGACTGGTTCGATGTATTGCAATTGCCTAAACTTCCAAGCAAAATCTCGATCGCGCGGCGCCTGATCGACGCAGTTTCTGCCGAAATCCGGCGCCAGAGTTGAACCGGTGCTTAGCTCCGCATGTGTAAGTGCGGGGCGGCCCAAGCGGGGTCTTGAACGAATTGAACGACATTGAACGACTCGGTTCTACGCCGCAAGGCGGTAACGCGAGGGCGCAGCCTGGAACACGTGCAGGGCTGCGCCTTCTCGTTTTTCGGGGAGCTGGAAAATGAACGGTCTGCATCTCATCGGTGACTTGGGCGGTTGTCGCTGCGACCCGCAGCTGCTGCTCGACGGCGAGGGCTTCAAGGCCAAGTGCCTGGAGTTCGTCGCGGCCTCCGGGCTGACGACGATGGACGCGAGCTTTCACCAGTTCGAGGGGTCCGGCTTCACCGGCACCGTGGTGCTCGCCGAGTCGCACCTCGCCATCCATACCTGGCCCGAGAAGCAGGGGCTGACGCTCGACGTCTACGTCTGCAACTACAGCGACGACAACAGCGCCAAGGCGAGGACGCTGTTCGACGCGATCGTCGGCTACTTCCAGCCCGGGGAGATCGCGCGCCACGAGGTGGAGCGCGGCGGGCACCTGCTGACGGAGCGGCTCAACGACTCGACCGGGTTCTACATCAAGGCCACGCGGCAGATCGCCGACTGGCAGACGCGCTTCCAGCGCCTGGAGGTCTACGACACGCCGCACTACGGCAAGATCTTCCGCCTCGACGGGTACAACATGACCTCCGAGCGGGAGGAGTTCGTCTACCACGAGAACCTGATCCACCCGGCGCTCACCGCGCACCCGGCGCCGAAGAAGGTGCTGATCATTGGCGGCGGCGACGGCGGCTCGTCCGAGGAGGCGCTCAAGCACCCGTCGGTCGAGCAGGTGACCATGTGCGAGATCGACCCGGACGTGATCCAGGTGGCCAAGGAGCACTTCCAGGCCGTGCACCACGGGGTGTTCGACAACCCGAAGCTGCGCGTGCTGGTCGGGGACGGCATGAAGTTCGTGCGCGACACGCAGGAGCGCTTCGACCTGATCGCGCTGGACTTGAACGACCCCATGGGGCCTGCCGAGGCGCTCTACTCGCCCGAGTTCTTCCAGCAATGCCGGCACGCGCTCGCCCCGGGGGGCGCGCTCGCCCTGCATATCGGCTCGCCCGTGGCGCAACCCGGGCGGGTGGAGGAGCTGGCCCAGCGCCTGAACGGCATCTTCCGCATCGTGCGTCCCTACACGATGTACATCCCGCTCTACGGGTCGCTGTGGGCCATGACGGTGTGTTCCGACAAGCTCGATCCGAAGGCCTATACGGCCGACGAGATCGACCGGCGCATCGAGCAGCGCAAGATGACCGAGCTGCGCTTCTACAACGGCGAGACGCACGAGGGCGTGTTCGCCCTGCCCAACTTCGTGCGCGACCTGGTCACACCGCCGCGACTGAAGCAGCAGACGCGCGCCCGTCGCCTGGGCGTGGTGCGCGCCGCCGCCAAGTAGGCGAGCGCCGGCCCGCCGCAACCTACGGGCGGCGGCTGGCGCCGAGCAGCAGCTTCTCGATCGCCCCTTCGCCGCTGGCGCGCGCCATGTCGATCGCCACGTCGCCGCCGGGCGCCTGCCGGCTCGCGTCGGCGCCGCGCTCGAGAAGCAGGCGCACCATGGCTTCGTCGCGCAGGTGCACGGCGACCATGAGCGGCGTCAGGCCGTTGGAGTCCGGCTTGTCCACCCAGCGACCGTAGTCCAGCAGCTGGGCGACCGTTTCCCGGTCGCCATAGATGACCGCGGTCATCACGTCGTTGAATCTCGGAGACGCCGCGGGCGCCGCGGGCTTCTGCAGGGCCGCCATCTGCGTCCCCACGGCGGCCTGCGCGTACAGGACGGGCGCCGGCGCGATGGCCGCAAGTCCGATCAGGATGGTCGTCGCCCGGCGGGCGATGCGTTTCATGGGCTGCATGGGTCCTCCCTGGCGCGCTATGCGGTGGCCCGCAAGGTCGCGCGCACGATGTCGAACAGCTGGTCGATCTCGCTCTTGCCGATGATCAGCGGCGGCGCCAGCGCAATCGTGTCCGCCGCCACGCGGATGTAGGCGCCCGACTCGAACGCCTTGACGTGCACATCGAGGCCGCGCGCGCCCGGCGCGCCGGCGCGCGGCGCGAGCTCGATCGCCGCGATCAGGCCGATGTTGCGGATGTCGATCACGTGCGGCAGGCCCTTGAGCGCATGCGCCTGCTCCTCCCAGTAGGGCCAGAGCTCGGCGGCGCGCGTCAGCAGCCCCTCTTCCTCGTACACCTGCAACGTCGCGAGCCCCGCCGCGCAGGCGAGCGGGTGCGACGAATAGGTGTAGCCGTGCGGCATCTCGATCGCCATTTCCGGGCCGGTCATGAAGGCCTCGTAGATGCGCTCGCGCATGAACACCGCGCCCATCGGCACCGTGCCGTTGGTGATGCCCTTGGCGGTGGTCATCAGGTCCGGCAGCACGCCGAAATGCTGCCCGCCGAAGGGCTTGCCGAGGCGTCCCCAGGCGGTGATCACCTCGTCGAAGATGAGCAGGATGCCGTGCCGGTCGCAGATCTCGCGCAGCCGCTCGAGGTAGCCTACCGGCGGCACCAGCACGCCGCCCGAGCAGGCGACCGGCTCTACGATCACCGCGGCGATGGTCGAGGGGTCGTGCAGCGCGCACAGGCGCTCGAGGTCGTCGGCCAGCTCGGCGCCGTGCTTCGGCTGCCCGCGCGAGAAGGCGTTCTTCGCCAGGTCGTGGGTATGGCGCAGATGGTCGACTCCGGCGACCAGCGCGCCGAAGATCTTGCGGTTGCCGACGATGCCGCCCACGGCGGTGCCGCCGAAATTGACGCCGTGGTAGCCGCGCTCGCGGCCGATCAGGCGCATGCGGTGGCCCTCGCCGCGCGCCCGGTGATAGGCGAGCGCCAGCTTGAGCGCGGTGTCCACCGACTCGGATCCCGAGTTGGTGAAGAAGATGCGCTTCAGGTCGCCGGGCGCGAGCGCCGCGAGGCGGTCGGCGAACTCGAAGGCGAGCGGATGGCCCATCTGGAACGCGGGCGCAAAGTCGAGCTCCGCGACCTGCTTCTGCACCGCCTCGACGATGCGCTTGCGGCAGTGCCCGGCGTTCACGCACCACAGGCCCGAGGTGCCGTCGATCAGCTTCCTGCCCTCCGGCGTGTAGTAGTAGATCCCCTCGGCGCGCGCCATGAGGCGCGGCGACTTCTTGAACTGCCGGTTCATGCTGAACGGCATGAAGAAGGCGGATTGCTCGAGGCTGGCGGGCAGCGGGACACGGTCGTTCATGGGGTTCTCCTAGGCGGCGCGGCGAGAGTCCGCGACACCGGCTTTGCCGAGCGCCGCGTGCAGCAGCACGTTGCAGCCCGCGGCCAGGTCGGCCGGGGTGGCGCTCTCGATCTCGTTGTGGCTGATCCCTCCCTCGCAGGGGATGAAGATCATGGCCGTGGGTGCGACGCGCGCGACATAGACGGCATCATGCCCCGCGCCGCTGACGATGTCACGGTGGGACAAGCCGAGGGCCGCGGCCGCCGCGCGCACCCCCGCCACCATGGCTGGGTCGAACTCGCAGGGCTGGAAATAGGTGTTCTCGCGCAACTCGACGCGCACACGGCATTCCGCCTCGATCGCACGCACCCCGCGCTCGAGCTCCGCGCACATCGCGTCGAGCGTAGCCGCCCTGGCATTGCGGAAGTCGACCGTGGTGCGCACTTCGCCGGGGATAACGTTGCGCGAGTTGGGCTTGACCTGCAGGAAGCCCACGGTGCCGCGCGCGTTGTCGGGAAAGGCGCGCGCGATGCGGTTCACTTCCTGGATGATCCGGCTCGCGCCGAGCAACGCGTCCCGCCGCAGCTCCATCGGCGTCGGGCCGGCGTGCGCGTCCTGGCCGGTGACCGTGACGTCGTACCAGCGCTGTCCCAGCGCGCCCTGCACGACGCCGATCGTCCTGCCTTCGGCCTCCAGCACCGGGCCCTGCTCGATGTGCGCCTCGAGGTAGGCGCCGAGTCCATGCGGCGCGGCGGCGCCGGCGTAACCGATGCCCTGCAGCGCGTCGCCGACGGTGACGCCGTCGATGTCCTTCTGCGCGCGCACGTGCGAAAGTGGGAAGACGTTGGCGAACACCCCCGAGCCCATCATCACCGGCGTAAAGCGCGATCCCTCCTCGTTGGTCCAGGAGACCACCTCGAGCGGCGCGCGCGTGCGCACGCCGGCGTCCTCGAGCGTGCGCAGCACTTCAAGGCCCGCCATGACGCCGTAGGCGCCGTCGAACTTGCCGCCCGAAGGCTGCGAATCGAGGTGGCTGCCCATGGCGACGGGCGCGGCCGCGGCGTCCGTCCCGGCGCGGCGCGCGAAGATGTTGCCCACGGCGTCGACCTCGACCGCAAGTCCGGCCTCGCGCGCCCAGCGCACGAACAGGTCCCGCGCCCGCCGGTCCTCGTCAGTGAGCGTGAGCCGCTTCACGCCGCCCTTCGGCGTGGCGCCGATGCGTGCCAGCTCCATGAGCGAGCCCCAGAGCCGCTCGGTATTGATGCGCAGGTTGGTCATGGCGGGGATTGCTGGCGATTAGCTTACCCGATTACACTTTTGCCATGAATCCATTTGATCTCACAGGAAGAATTGCTCTGGTCACCGGGGGCAACGGGGGCATCGGCCTAGGGATCGCGCAAGGGCTCGCGCAGGCTGGCGCCCAGGTCGCGATCGCGGGTCGGAATGCCCAGAAGAACGCCGCTGCCGCGAAGGCGCTCGGCGGCAAGGCGCTCGCGCTGGTCGCGGACGTGAACGAGACGGCTCAAGTGACGCGCATGGTGGCCGACACGGTGAGACATTTCGGCGGCCTCGACATCCTGGTGGCGAACGCCGGGATCAACATCCGCAAGCCGCCGGAGGACTACGCGGCCGAAGAATGGCATCAGATCGTCGATACCAACCTCACCAGCGTCTTCCAGTGCTGCCAGGCCGCCTACCCGGAAATGAAGCGCCGCGGCGGCGGCAAGATCGTCACCATCGGCTCGATGACGAGCATCTTCGGCTTTGACAAGGGGCCCGTGTACGCGGCGACCAAGGGCGCCGTGGTGCAGCTCACCAAGAGCCTCGCCGCGGCCTGGGCGAAAGACAACATCCAGGTGAACAGCATCCTGCCGGGGTTCATCGACACGGAGCTCACGCGCGGCCTGCGCCGCAACTTCCCCGAGGCGCACGACCGCGTGGTGGCGCGTACCCCGTCCCGGCGCTGGGGCGATCCCGCCGATCTCGCCGGCACCGCGGTGTTCTTCTGCAGCCGCGCGAGCGATTTCGTCACCGGCACCGCGCTGCCGGTGGACGGCGGCTTCTCCAGCTCGATGTTCTAGCGGGCGCTGCTAGCCGGGCCAGGCGACGATCTTCTGGCGCTGCTCGCCCAGCCCGCGGATGCCGAGCGTCAGCACGTCGCCCGGCTTGAGCCACACCGGATTGGGCTTGATGCCCATGCCCACGCCCGGCGGCGTGCCGGTGGTGATGATGTCGCCCGGCAGGAGCGTCATGTACTGGCTGACGTGCGACACGATCTGCGCGACGCTGAAGATCATGGTGCGCGTGTTGCCCGACTGCATGCGCTTGCCGTTGAGGTCCAGCCACATGTCGAGGTTCTGCGGGTCGCGGATCTCGTCGGTGGTCACCAGCCACGGCCCGATCGGCCCGCCGGTGTCGAAGCCCTTGCCCTTGTCCCACTGGCTGGTGGCGAGCTGGAAAGCGCGCTCGGAGACGTCGTTCACCACGCAATAGCCGGCGACGTGCTCGAGCGCCTCGTCCACCGCCACGTACTGCGCCTTGCTGCCGATCACCACGCCGAGCTCCAGCTCCCAGTCGAGCTTGGTCGAGCCCTTGGGCTGGATGATGTCGTCGCTCGGCCCGCTGATGCAGCTGGTCGCCTTGGAGAAGACGATCGGCTCGGCGGGAATCGGCATGCCGGCTTCCTTTGCATGGTCGCTGTAGTTCAGCCCGATGGCGATGAACTTGCTGATGCCGACGTACGGCACGCCGAGGCGCGGGTTGTTGGAGACCACCGGCAGCGACTCGGGCTTCACCTTGGAGAGCATCTTCAGCCCGCGCGGGGAGATCTCGTTCGGGCCGATGCCCTGCACCACCTTGGAAAGATCGCGCAGCTTGCCCTCGCCGTCGATCATGCCGGGCTTCTCGAATCCGTCCTTGCCGTAGCGGCATAGCTTCATATCGTCATCCCCCCGTCGATCGAATACATGTTGCCCGTCGCGAACAGCGACTCGTCCGAGGCGAGGAACACCAGGATTCCCGTGATGTCGTCGACCGTGCCGAGCCTGCCCATGGGCTGCCGCGCGATGAAGTCCCTGCGCGCCTGCGCCGGATCGGCGAAGGCGTTGATGCGCCCCTGCAGCGAGGGCGTGTCCACGGTGCCCGGGCCGATGCAGTTGCAGCGGATGCCCTGCTTCACGTAGTCGGCGGCGATCGCCTTGGTGAGCCCGACCACCGCGGCCTTGGTGGCGCCGTACACGAAACGGTTGGGCAGCCCCTTCACGCTCGAGGCGATCGACGACATGTTGATGATCGAGCCGCCGCCCTTCTTCAGCATGCCCGGCAGCAAGGCGCGCGTGACCAGATACATGGACTTCACGTTCAGGTTGAAGCTGAAGTCCCAGTCCTTGGGCGCGCAGTCGAGAATCGTGCCGTGGTGCACGAACCCCGCGCAATTGAACAGCACGTCGATCGCGCCGACCTCGCCGGCCACCTTGCCGATCGCCGCCTCGTCGAGGACGTCGAGCACCCGCGTGCGGATGCCGTCCTTGCCTTCCAGCCCGGCGAGCGCCTGGGCGTTGATGTCAGTCGCCCACACCTTGGCGCCTTCGCGCGCGAAGGCGAGCGCCGCGCCACGGCCGATGCCCTGCGCCGCGGCGGTGATGAATGCGGTCTTGCCTGCGAGTCTGCCTGCCACCGATGCCGTCCTTTGCCCGGAAGGGCAGCGATTATAAATGCAACGGGCGCCGAGTTGCCCCGGCGCCCGCCGCGCTCAGCTGCCGCGCGCTACTTGAGGTACACCTTGTCCTTCCAGTAGTACTTGCCCGCGAAGTCGTACGGCGGGTACCAGGACAGGCGGAACGGCACCACCAGCTCCGCGTACTTCTTCTGGCTGTCGATGACCTTCTTGTAGAACGGGTCCTTGGCTGCGTACTCGGCCTGGATCTTCTCCCACTCGTTCAGGAAGCTGATCAGGATCTCGTCGGGCGTCTTGTGCATCTGCGTGCCGCCGGCGATCAGCTCCTTGCAGGCCTCGGCCGTCTCGCGCACGAACTCGGCATTGCGCTTGGTCACCGCGTACACGCTCGAGACTTTCAGCATCTCCTGCACGTCGGGCCCAAGCTTCTTCCAGGTGTTGCCGTTGACCATCAGCTGCCCGCCGGTCACGGGCTCGTGCATGCCGGGCGTGTAGTAGTGCTTCGCCACGTTGTGCAGGCCGAGCTTCTTGTCCTCCAGGCAGTTGATCCACTCCGAGCCCTCGATGACGCCGCGCTCCATGGCCGGCACGATCTCGCCACCGGGCAGCGTGACCACCGAGACGCCGAGGCGCTTGTAGGTCTCCGCGCCGATGCCGTAGATCCGGTACTTGATGCCCTTCAGGTCGTTGAGGCTGGTGATCGGCTTCTTGAACCAGCCCAGGCCCTGCGGGTAGTCGGTCGGCACCGGGAAGCTCACCAGGTTCAGCTTGATGATGTCGCGGTAGAACTCCTCCAGCAGCTTCATGCCGCCGCCGTCGTAGTACCAGCCGAAGTAGTCGACACCGTCCATGCCGAACAGCGGGCCGTGCGAGAGCGGAATCCCGGCCAGGCTCTTGCCGAGGATGTAGCCGAACGGCGAGGCCCCGACCTCGAGCACGCCGCGCGACGTGGCGTCGAACACTTCGAACGCCGGCACCACGGCGCCGGCCGGCAGCACCTCCATCTTCACCTTGCCGCCCGACATCTTCTCCACCGTCTCGCCCCAGGTCTTGAAGACCTGGTGGAAGTTGGACGACGCCGGGTGCGACGACTGGCCCTTCAGCACCATGGGCTTCTGCGCCCAGGCGGGTCCCGTGGCCGCGAGGCCGAGCGCCGCCGCGGCGATTGCTACACGAGTCAGCTTCTGCATGTCTCCTCCTTCACCTAGAATGCCCCTGCGCTCGGGGCGCGATTGAACCCATCGCTTGACGTCCTGCATGCCAGGCAGCGCCACGCCCTTCGTCAAGATCCGTCTCCTCCGCTCGGCGCGCTGCATGGTCCACGCGCCATTCCATTCCTAAGTCTTGCCGAACAACACAGTCGGCAGCCAAAGCGCCGTCTGTGGAAAGAAGAACACGATGGCGAGCCCGAACATCTGCAGCACCATGAAGGCCGCCATGCCGCGGTAGATCTGCCCCAGCTCCCATTTGGGCGCCACCGCCTTCAGATAGTACGCCGCCATCGCCACCGGCGGGGACAGGAACGCCGTCTGCAGGTTGACCGCCACCAGCGTGCAGAACCAGACCAGGTCGATCTTCAGGCCTTCCACCACCGGCATGAAGATCGGCAGGAAAATGAACACGATCGCCGGCCACTCGAGGGGCCAGCCGAGCACGAAGATGAGCGCCATGAGCAGCAGCAGCATCGCGTCCGGCGAGATCGGCAGCGCGAGCATGGTTTCCGCCATCATGGTGCTCGTGCCCAGGCGCGTGAACACCGCGCCATAGACGTTCGAGGCCACGGCGAGGAACAGCACCAGGCTCGAAGTCTCCAGCGTCTTCAGCGCCGCCTCGCGGATCGCCCTGAAGCTCAGCCGTCCGTAGAACAGCGTCAGCAGCACCGCGCCCGCGGCGCCCATGGCCGCCGCTTCGGTGGGCGTCGCCAGCCCGAAGATGATGCTGCCCAGCGACGCGAACATGATGGTGGCCATCGGCACGATGCCGGCGGCGAACTCCCACACCACCTGGCCGACCGAAGTCGCCCACTGGTCGCGCGGCAGCGGCGGGCCGAGCTTCGGATCGAGGTGGCTGCGCACCATGCAGTAGCCGATGTACAGCCCGGCGAGGATCAGTCCCGGGATGATGGCGGCGGCGAACAGCTTGATGATGGACACGCCCACCACCGGCCCCATCACCACCAGCATGACGCTGGGCGGGATCAGGATGCCGAGCGTGCCGCCGGCGGTGATCGCGCCGGCGGACATCTTCGGATCGTAGCCCGCCTTGATCATGGCGGGCGCGGCCATCAGGCCCATGACCGTGACCGACGCGCCAATGATGCCAGTGGCGGTGGCGAACAGCGTCGCCGTGAGCAGCACGCCGAGATAGAGCGAGCCGCGCACCGGCGCGAGGATGAGCTGGAAGGACTTGAACAATCGCTCCATCAGCCCGGCCTGCTCCAGCACGTGGCCCATGAAGATGAACAGCGGCACCGCGGCGAGCGTCTCCTCCTTCATCAGGCCGATGGTCTGGAACACCATCAGGTAGAACACCGTGTCGCCGAAGCCGATGTAGCCGAAGACCACCGACAGGATGATCAGCGTGAAGGCGATCGGGAAGCCGACGAAGATGCCGGCGAGCAGCGCGCCGAGCAGGATGAGGCCCAGGTACTCGTTGCTCATAGGGCCTCGCCCTTGACGGCGGCATACGCGCTCTTCAGGAACTCGGACACGCCCTGCACGAGAAGCAGGGCCGCCGAGACGGGAATGCACATCTTCAGCGGCCAGATCATGGGGCGCCACGGGCTCGCGTCGGAAACTTCCCAGATATCGAGCGAGTGCAGGCCCTCCTGCAACCCCATCCAGAAGAACAGCGCGATGCCAGGGAAGAAGAAGAACAGGTACAGGCTCGCGTCGACGACGCCCTTGGTGCGCGCGGACCAGTTCATGTAGAAGACGTCGGTGCGGATGTGCCCGCCGCGCAGCAGCGTGTAGGCCGCGCCGAGCATGAAGTGCGCGCCATACAGCATGTAGGAAACGTCGTACGACCAGATGGTCGCGGCGTGGAAGGCGTAGCGCGCGATCACCTCGTAGACCATCGCGCAGACCAGCGGGACGATCATCCAGCAGAACAGCAACCCGCACCATTCCGCGAAGCGGTCCAGCGCGCGCGATACCGCCCGTACGTTCGCTTCAGCCAAGCGCCCCTCCTCCCTCAACGCAGGGGTTCCCCGCCCCCGTCGCGCGCCCGCCTGCGCGGACTGCGCCCCGCAGGAAATCACAACCGCGTCGCGCGCGTCAAGAAGAACGTGGCTGGCGCGCCGCAACATGAGCAAAGCGGTCTGACCACTTGACCAATGCGCCGGCGCGCCACTAGGCTGCCCCGACCATGCGCCTTCAGGCCGTCGAGCCGCGCCGGCTGTATCGCCAGATCGCGGACCAGATCCGTCGCCTGATCACCAGGGGTCGGGTGGCGCCCGGCGAGCGCCTGCCGGCGGAGCGCGATCTCGCGCGGCGCCTGGGCGTGTCGCGCCCGAGCCTGCGCGAGGCGCTGATCGCGCTGGAAGTGGAGGGACTGCTCGAGGTGCGCGTCGGCTCGGGAATCTACGTCGCGCGGCCCGCGCGAGGCGCGCCGGGCGCGCAGCTCAGCGACGACTCCGGCCCCTTCGAGGTGATCCGCGCGCGCTGGATGATCGAGGGCGATTGCGCGGCGCTCGCCGCCCGGCACGGCACGGCGACCCAGCTGCGCGCGATCTCGCGCGCGCACGCGGACTTGCAGCACGAGGCACAGCGCCACCACAATCCGCTCGGCGCCGACCGCGCGTTCCACGTGCGCATCGCCGAAGCCACGGACAACAGCGCGCTCGTGCTCGTGGTCGAGACGCTGTGGGACCAGCGCGTGGGGCCGCTGTACCGGGCGCTGGAGACCAAGCTCGAGTACCCGGCGATGGCCGGGGAGACGCTACGCGAGCACGACGCCGTGCTGCGCGCGATCCTCGCGCGCAAGCCGTCGGCAGCGCGCGCGGCGATGCACCGGCACATGGACATGACCAGGAAGCGCTACAGCAAGGACTGGAAGGAGGCGGGGACGCAGGCATGAACCAGCTCGACTTGAAGGGACGCATCGCGGTGGTGACCGGCGGGCGCATCGGCATCGGCGCGGCGATCGTGCAGCGCCTCGAGGCCTCGGGCGCGAAGGTGCGCATCTGGGACGTGGGATCGAAGGACGATCCGGTGGACGTCGCCGATCAGAAGGCGGTCGAGCGCGCCGCCGCGCGCGCGATCGCGGAACTCGGCCGCATCGACATCCTCGTCAACAATGCCGGCATCGCGGGCCCCACGATGCCCGTCGTCGAGTACCCGGTGGACGAATGGAAGCGCGTGATCGACGTCGACCTGAACGGCCCGTTCCTCTGCTGCCGCGCGGTGGTGCCGCACATGGCGAAGGCAGGCTACGGGCGCATCGTCAACATCGCCTCCGTGGCTGGCAAGGAGGGCAATCCGAACGCCGCCGCCTACGCGGCTGCGAAGGGCGGGCTCATCGCCTTCACCAAGGCGCTCGGCAAGGAGCTCGCGAAGACCGGCGTGCTGGTCAACTGCATCACGCCCGCCGCGGCGCAGACTGCCATCCTCGACCAGGTGACGCCGGAGTTCGCGCAGTTCATGCTGTCGAAGATCCCGATGGGCCGCTTCGTGAAGGTGGACGAGATCGCGGCGATGGCCTGCTGGCTCGCGACCGAGGACTGCTCCTTCACCACCGCGGGCGTGTTCGACATCTCCGGCGGAAGGGCGACGTACTGACATGGCCAAGAAGACGATTCCGTTGCGCAGCGTGCAGTGGTTCGGCCGCCAGGACATCTACGGCTTCATCTACCGCAGCTGGACCAAGAACCGCGGCATCCCGCAGGACCAGTTCGACGGCCGGCCCGTGATCGGCATCTGCAACACCTACTCCGAGCTCGTGCCGTGCAATTCGCACTTCCGCACCATTGCCGAGCACGTGAAGGCGGGAGTCCTCGAGGCGGGCGGCTTCCCGCTCGAGTTTCCGGTGATGTCGCTCGGCGAGACGCTGCTCCGGCCCACGGCGATGCTGTACCGCAATCTCGCCAGCATGGACGTCGAGGAGTCGATCCGCGCCAACCCGCTCGACGGCGTGGTGCTGCTCGTCGGCTGCGACAAGACGACGCCCGCGCTGCTGATGGGCGCCTCGAGCGTCGACCTGCCGACGGTGGCGGTGTCGGGCGGCCCGATGCTCTCGGGCAAGTACCGGGGCACCGACATCGGCTCGGGCACCAACGTGTGGTCCATGTCGGAAGACCTGCGCGCCGGCAAGATCACAGTCGAGGAATTCCACGAGGCCGAGTCCTGCATGCACCGCTCGCACGGCCACTGCATGACGATGGGCACGGCTTCCACCATGGCCTCGATGGTCGAGTCCCTCGGCGTCGGCATGCCGGGCAACGCGGCGATTCCCGCGGTCGATGCGCGCCGCAACGTTCTCGCGCGCATGGCGGGCCGGCGCGCGGTGGAGATGGTGAAGGAGAAGCTCAACCTGTCGAAGATCCTCACGCGCCAGGCGTTCGAGAACGCGATCCGCGTCAACGCGGCGATCGGCGGCTCGACCAACGCCGTGATCCACCTCACGGCGATCGCGCGGCGCATCGGCGTGGACCTGAAGCTCTCGGACTGGGATCGCCTCGGGCGCGGCGTGCACACGCTCGTCAACCTCATGCCGTCGGGCAAGTACCTGATGGAGGACTTCTATTACGCGGGAGGGCTCCCCGCGGTGATCCGCGAGCTGGGCGAGAACGGCAAGCTGCACAAGGGAGCAGTCACCGCCAACGGCCGCTCGATCTGGGACAACAACAAGGACGCGCCCTGCTGGAACCGCGACGTGATCCACACGTTCAAGAAGCCGTTCAAGAAGGACA
Organism: Betaproteobacteria bacterium; assembly: GCA_029883975.1. Lineage (GTDB taxonomy): Bacteria > Pseudomonadota > Gammaproteobacteria > Burkholderiales > SG8-39 > JAABQT01. The sequence continues at coordinate 3,465 of JAOUIL010000021.1, read as the reverse complement.
CCGGCATCGCCGTGCTGCGCGGCAACCTGTGCCCGGACGGGGCAATCGTCAAGCCCTCGGCGGCGACGCCGAAGCTGCTCAGGCACAAGGCGCGCGCCGTGGTGTTCGAGAGCATCGAGGACTTCCACAAGCGCATCGACGATCCGGACCTCGAGGTCGACGCCAAGTCGATCCTGGTGCTGAAGAACTGCGGCCCCAAGGGCTATCCGGGCATGGCCGAGGTGGGCAACATGCCGCTGCCCCCGAAGCTCCTGAAGAAGGGCATCACCGACATGGTGCGGATTTCGGATGCGCGCATGAGCGGCACCGCCTACGGCACGGTGATCCTGCACGTCTCGCCCGAGGCCGCGGCGGGCGGCGCGCTCGCGCTGGTGGAGAACGGCGACCTTATCGAGCTGGATGTGGCGAAACGCCGATTGCAGCTCCTGGTCTCGCCAAAGGAACTCGCCAGGCGCCGCGCGAAATGGAAGAGGCCCAAGGCCCCGCTGTCGCGGGGGTACTGGAAGCTGTACTTCGACCACGTGCTGCAGGCGCACGAGGGCGCGGACCTGGATTTTCTCGCAGGGAAGAGCGGGGCTTTCGTTCCGAGGGATAATCACTAGCTGTGCTGCAAGCCGCCGACCTCGCGATCCGGCTCCACCCCGATGACGATGTAGTCATCGCGCGAGTCGAGATCCCGGCCGGCACTACGCTGCCGCGCGAGAACGTGCGCGCCGAAGCCATGATCCCCGCCGGCCACAAGCTCGCGACGCGCGCCGTCGAACCGGGCAAGCCCGTGCGCCGCTACAACCAGATCATCGGCTTCGCCACGCAGGCGATTCGCCCCGGGGACCACGTGCACGTGCACAACCTCGCCATGGGCGACTTCGAGCGCGACTACGCGTTCTGCGCCGGCGTGAAGCCGGTGGACCCCATCGCGCCGCAGGCGACCTTCCAGGGCATCGTGCGCGCCGACGGGCGCGTGGCGACGCGCAACTACATCGGGATCCTCACGAGCGTGAACTGCTCGGCGACCGTGGCGCGCATGGTGGCCGACCACTTCAGGAACAACCTCGCCGACTACCCGAACGTGGACGGCGTGGTGGCGCTCACGCACAAGACCGGCTGTGGCATGGCTTCCGAGGGCGAAGGCATGGAGCTGCTGCGCCGCACGCTCACCGGCTACGCGCAGCACCCCAATTTCTACGCCGCCATCAGCATCGGCCTGGGCTGCGAGGCGAATCAGATCAATACCTGGATGGGCAGCGCGAAGCTGAAGATCAACGAGAAGCTGCAGGCCTTCACCATCCAGGAGAAGGGCGGCACCACCAAAGCGGTCAAGGACGGCATCGCGCGCGTGAAGGCGCTGCTGCCGGAGGCCAACAAGGCGAAGCGCGAGGCCGTGCCGGCAAGCCACCTGGTCCTCGGGCTGGAGTGCGGCGGTTCTGACGGCTACTCCGGCATCAGCGCGAATCCCGCGCTCGGCGCGGCGGCAGACCTGCTCGTGCGCCACGGCGGCACGCCGATCCTCTCGGAGACGCCAGAGATCTACGGCGCCGAGCACCTGCTCACGCGGCGCGCCGTTTCGCGCGAGGTGGGCGAAAAGCTGCTGGCGCGCATCCGCTGGTGGGAGGACTACACGGCGCGCAACAGGATGGAGATGAACAACAACCCCTCGCCGGGCAACAAGGCGGGCGGGCTCACGACGATCCTCGAGAAGTCTCTCGGCGCCGCAGCCAAGGGGGGGACCATGAACCTCGTCGACGTCTACGAGTTCGCCGAGAAAGTGACCGCCAAGGGGTTCGTGTTCATGGACACGCCCGGCTACGACCCGGTCTCGGTCACCGGCCACGTCGCGGGCGGCGCGAACATCGTGTGCTTCACCACCGGCCGGGGCTCGGTGTTCGGTTGCAAGCCGGCGCCCTCGCTCAAGCTCGCCACCAACACGCGCCTCTACCGGCACATGGAAGAGGACATGGACGTCAACTGCGGCACCATCGTCGACGGCACGGAGACGGTCGAGCAGGTGGGCGAGCGCATCTTCCGGCTGATCCTGGAGACGGCCTCCGGCAAGCGCAGCAAGTCGGAGCTGCTGGGCTTCGGCGAGGACGAGTTCGCGCCCTGGGTCGTCGGCGCGACGATGTGAGCCGCGCGGCGCTGCTCGGCGAGCGCGGGGTGACGCCGGGATGATGCGGCGCCCGCTCGCCGCCTATGCGATCGCCGCAGGCGCGCTGCTCGCGCTCACGCTTCTCGCGTTCGCCGTAGGGCGCTTTCCGCTGTCGCTGGGCGAGCTCTTCGCGCTCGCCGCCAACAAGCTCTTCGGCGCCGACTACCACATCGCGCCGACCGCGGAATCCGTGCTGCTGCAGGTGCGCGGCCCGCGCATCCTCGCCGCGCTGCTCGTCGGCGCGGCGCTCGCCGCCGCGGGCACGGCCTACCAGGGCATGTTCCGCAATCCGCTCGTTTCGCCGGACATCCTCGGCGTGTCGGCGGGCGCGGCGCTGGGCGCGGTGCTCGGCATCTTCCTGCAGCAAGGCGCGCTCGTCATCCAGCTCAGCGCGTTTGCCGGCGGGCTCGGCGCCGTAGGCGCGGTGTACGCGGTGGGCGCGAGCGTGCGCCGGCACGATCCGATCCTGTCGCTGATCCTCGCGGGCATCGTCCTGGGAACGCTGCTCGGCGCCTTCATCGCGCTCATCAAGTACCTCGCCGACCCGTACAACCAGCTGCCGGCGATCACCTACTGGCTGTTGGGCAGCCTGGCGGCGGTGTCGCCGGCCGATCTCGCGCTGGCCGTGCCCTTCGCCCTGGCGGGCCTCGTGCCGCTCTTCCTGCTGCGCTGGCGCATGAACCTGCTCTCGCTTGCCGACGACGAGGCGCGCGCGCTCGGCGTGTCCGTCGGCCGGTTGCGGCTGGCAGTGGTGTGCGCGGCGACGCTGATGACCGCGGCGGCGGTGGCCATCTCCGGGATCATCGGCTGGGTCGGGCTGCTCATCCCGCACGCGGCGCGCATGCTCGTCGGCCCCGAGTTCTCGCGCCTGCTGCCGCTCTCCATGGCGCTTGGCGCGGCGTTCCTGCTGGCCGTGGACACGCTCGCCCGCACGATCGCGCCGATCGAGGTTGCGCCGGGCGTGCTGACGGCGCTGATCGGCACGCCGTTCTTCCTGTGGCTGTTCGCGACCGCGAGGCGCGCATGGCAGTAGCGCTCGAAGCGCGCGGCCTGGGCTACGGCTATCCAGGTCGCGCGGTGGGTCGCGGGCTGGACCTGGACCTCGGGGCAGGCGAGGTGCTGTGCGTGCTCGGACCCAACGGCGGCGGCAAGACGACGCTGTTCCGCACGCTGCTCGGACTGCTTCCGGCGCAGGCCGGCGAAGTGCGCCTGGACGGCGCGCCGCTCGACGGCATGACGCGCGCCGGCGTCGCGCGGCGCCTCGGCTACGTCCCGCAGGGGCACGCGGCGCCCTTCGCGTTCACGGTGCGCGATGCGGT
>JAOUIL010000169.1 GCA_029883975.1 Betaproteobacteria bacterium | reverse complement strand
CGCGCACCGGTGTCCTGTGCCTCGTCCGTGTTGAGCTTGGCGAACCGGGCCGCGGGCTCGGTCTCGGCAGCGACCCGCTCGAAGGCCGGCGCCATCGACCGGCAGGGGCCGCACCACGGCGCCCAGAAGTCGACCACCACCGGGATGCCCGATTGCCCGACATGACGGTCGAAATTGCCGGCTGTCAGCGTCACGGGGTGCCCCGCGAACAGTGCTTCGTGACAACGTGGGCACTTCGGCTGATCCCGCATCCGTTCCTTCGGGATACGGACGAGCCCATCGCAGCGCTGGCAGACAACCTGGGTGGCCGCAGGGGCGGCGCTGGCAGTAGTCATGTCGATCCCTTCTCAGGTGGCTTTGACCGGCTCTATGGGGCCGGCTGGGCTGGAAGCAAGCGCAACTCGCGGTCCGCGGGCCTTGCATCGGGATGCCCCCGCCTCCACATCAGCGGGGCCACGACCGCCGGAGGCAACGCCGTCCATGCGATTCAAGGATTACTACGAAGTCATGGGTGTGCCGCGGGGCGCCACCCAGGATGAGATCAAGCGCGCGTATCGCAAGCTCGCGCGCAAGTTCCATCCGGACGTCAGCAAGGAAAAGGATGCCGAGGAGCGGTTCAAGGAACTGCAGGAGGCGTACGAGGTCCTGAAGGACGCCGAAAAACGCGCGGCTTACGACCAGCTCGGGGCCGACTGGCGGCAGGGACAGGAATTCCGCCCACCGCCCGATTGGGGCAAGGGCTTCGAATTCACGCCGGGGCGCGGCGCACAGGGCCGTCGGGCAGCCGGTCCCGGCGCTGGAGCGGATTTCAGCGACTTCTTTTCCGAGCTGTTCGGAGCGCGGAGCCCGTTCGGTGGCGCACACGGTTTCGAGTCCGCCGGCCGCGGCGGCGCAGGGCGGGGCTTCGCATCCGCGGGCCAGGATCACGTCGCGCGCGTCGAGATCGACCTCGAAGACGCCTATCGCGGCGGCATGCGCACGCTCGAACTGCGCACTCCCGAGATCACCCCGGACGGGCATGTCACGTCGAAGCCGCGCACGCTGCGCGTGTCGATTCCCGCGGGTGTCGTTGAAGGCCAGCAGATCCGGCTGGCAGGGCAGGGCAGCGCCGGCACGGGTGGCGGTCCGTCCGGCGACCTCTACCTCGAGGTCAATTTCAGGCCGCATCCCTTGTTCAAGGTGGACGGTCGTGACGTGAACGTGCAGTTGCCGGTCGCGCCGTGGGAAGCCGCGCTCGGCGAAACGGTTGCGGTGCCCACGCTCGGCGGCCCGGTAGACATGAAACTGCCGACCGGCGCACGTGCCGGGCAACGGTTGCGCCTGCGCGGTCGTGGCCTGCCCGGTCCGACGCCGGGCGACCAGTACGTCACGCTGTCGATCGTGTTGCCGCCCGACAGTTCACAGGCGCGCGAGTTCTTCGCGCGCATGAAGCGCGAGCTGGCCTTCGATCCACGTGCAGACCTCGCTGCAGGCGGGAGGACGCCCGCATGAGCAGCAACAATGAAGCAGGTGATGTCCTGCTCGCGCAGTTCCTGGACGAAGACGACTGGCTGCGCATCGATGAAATCTGCGCGCGGTTGCGCGTCGAGCAGCAGTGGATCGTCGAGATGGTGGAACTCGGTGCGCTCGATCCCCGCGGCGGCCTGGATCCGGCGGCCTGGGTGTTTCCGCGCCGCGAACTGCCGCGCGTGCTCGCGATGACGCGGCTGGTGACCGATCTTGGCGTGAATCTCACCGGCGCCGCGATCATCGTGCAACTGGTCGAGGAGCGGCGCAGGCTGCTGTCGCAGCTGGCGGGAAAGGGCTAGGGAAGCTCTGCACAGGTCTGCATGAGGCGCGTTACTCGCGCGCAGGCGCAGCACGAGGCGCGAGCCGCCGCCCCATAGTCGTTCTATGGGCAAGGCGAGCAACGAAGTGCTGCGCCTGCGCGCGAGTAACCCCTTGGGGACCGGGCGATTTTCGCCGCGGGCTTTGGCGCTCGTCGATCGTGGATCGACATCCACTCTGTCCTCGCTGCGCGCCCGCGGCGAAACTTGCACTCGGTCGCGCCCATGCAGACCTGTGCAGAGCTTCCCTAAGCGATCGCCGCTCCCAGAGCCGTCCCGATCAGCCACGTCGCGCCGCCCGCGCCGCCGCCGATCAGCACCATGCGCAGCCCGCCCGCGAGCGCGCTGCGGCCGGTGAACAGGCTCAGCGCGGCGCCGACGCCGAACAGCGCAATGCCAGCGGTGACCGCGGCGACCATCACTGACCGCTGCAGCGGCAGGCCGAACAGGAACGGCACCAGCGGGATGATCGCGCCGAGCGAGAACGCGAGGAACGAATAGATCGCGGCGCCCCACGGCGACCCCAGGTCGTCGGGATTGAGGCCCAGCTCCTCGCGCGCGAGTGCATCCAGTGCGTTGGCCTCGTTCTTGACCAGCTCGCGGCTCACGCGGCGGGCCTCATCGAGCTGCATGCCGCGCGCCTGGTAGATCAGCGCGAGTTCCTCGGCTTCTTCTTCCGGGTATTCATGCAGTTCGTCGCGCTCGAGCCCGATCTGGTACTCGAACATCTCGCGCTGCGAGCGCATCGACACGTATTCACCGGCA
>JAOUIL010000093.1 GCA_029883975.1 Betaproteobacteria bacterium | reverse complement strand
CGCTGCATGCTGCCGGCCGGCGCTATCGGGTGCGGCCGGAAGCCTTGCCGGATCTGGCCGAAGCGACGCGGCAGCGCCTGAAGGACCTGGCGCTCGCAGCGAGCCCCGAGGCGCTGCACAAGGAGGTGGATGCCGCCGCGGCGCGCTATGGCGCTGCGGCGAAGAAGCTCTCCGCGAAGCGCCGCACGGCGGCACAAGCGCTGTCGGCGGCGGTTTCGCAGGGCATGCAGACGCTGGCGATGAAGGGCGGGCGCTTCTCGGTCGCCCTGCGCGCGCTGGAGGAGCCTTCGGTCGCGGGCCTGGAGGCGGTCGAGTTCGAGGTGACCTCGCATCCCAGCCTGCCGCTGCGGCCCCTGGCCAAGGTTGCTTCGGGCGGCGAGCTGTCGCGCATCAGCCTGGCGATCCAGCTGGTGTGCGCCGGCGCTTCGCCGGTCATGACGCTGGTGTTCGACGAGGTGGACGCCGGCATCGGCGGCGCGGTCGCGGATACGGTGGGACGCGCCTTGCGACGGCTCGGCCGCGAGCGGCAGGTGCTGTGCGTGACGCATCTGCCGCAGGTGGCGGCGCAGGGCGACGCGCAGTGGACGGTGCGCAGGGCGCAGCCGCGCGGCGGCTCGGTCGCGAGCAGCGTCGCGCGGCTGGATCGCGCGGCGCGCATCGAGGAGCTGGCGCGCATGCTCGGCGGCGCGGAAATCACCGCCACCACGCGCAAGCACGCCGCGGAGATGCTGGACGCCGGCTAACTGCCGGCCTGGGGCGGCGCGTCCTTGCGGTGCGGGCAGGCCGGCTTGGTGCAATCGGCGTACAGCGCCAGCGAATGGCCGCGCAGCTCGAAGCCGCGCTTGCGCGCCACCTCGCTCTGGCGCTGCTCGATCTCCGCATCGTAGAACTCTTCGACGCGTCCGCACTGCAGGCAGACGAGATGGTCGTGGTGCCCGCCCTGGTTGAGCTCGAACACCGCCTTGCCGGTCTCGAAGTGCTGGCGCGACAGAAGCCCGGCCTGCTCGAACTGGGTGAGCACCCTGTACACCGTGGCCAGTCCGATGTCGATGCCGTCCGCAAGCAGGCTGCGGTAGACATCCTCGGCGGACAGGTGCCGCACCTTGCTCTGCTCGAACAGCTCCAGCACCTTGCGCCGCGGCAGGGTCGCCTTGAGACCGATGTCCTTCAGGCTCTGGGCAGAACTCATCGATTATCATTATAGGCAAATGTCACGCGCGTTCCCCGCCGTTCTTGCCTTGCTCCTTGCCGGCTGCGGATGGCTTGCGCCCTACCGGATCGACATCCAGCAGGGTAACTACGTCTCGCAGGAAATGGTGTCGAAGCTCAAGCGCGGCATGAGCAAGGAGCAGGTGCGCTACATCCTCGGCACGCCGCTGGTCACCGACATCTTCCATGCCGATCGCTGGGACTACGTCTACTCGCTCGAGCGTCCGGGCGAGGCGCGGGTGCAGCGGCGTCTCTCGGTGTTCTTCGAGGACGACCGGCTCGCGCGCCTCGACGGCGACGTGCAGCCGCCGGCGGCGGAGGAGGGTGCGCCGCAATGAAAGTGGCCATCGCGGGCGCGGGCGGGCGCATGGGACGCGCCCTGATCGACGCGCTGCAGGCGGAGCGCGACCTCACGCTGGCGGCCGCGCTGGACGCGGCGGGCAGCCCGGCAATCGGGCAGACCGCGGGCGGCAGCAGGATCGTCGCCGACCTGGGGGCGCTCGCCGAGGCCGACGTGCTGATCGATTTCACGCGCCCGGAAGGGACCATGGCCCACCTGGAGGCCTGCCTGGCGCAGCGACGGGCGATGGTCATCGGCACGACGGGTTTCAGCGACGCGCAGAAGGCGCGCATCGCGGAGGGCGCGCGGCGCATCCCGATCGCGTGGTCGCCGAATTTCGCCATCGGCGTGAACGTGGTGTTCCGCCTGGCGCAGACGGCGGCGCGGGCCCTGGGCGACGCCTACGACGTCGAGATCGTCGAAGCGCATCACCGCCACAAGGTGGATGCGCCCTCGGGCACCGCGCTCAAGCTCGGCGAGCTGGTGGCCGGCGCGCTCGGGCGCAACCTGGGCGAGGTGGCGACGCACGGGCGCGCCGGGGACATTGGGGAACGGCCGGCAAAGGCGATCGGCTTTCATGCGATCCGCGGCGGCGACATCGTCGGCGAGCACACCGTGATCTTCGCGGGCGCCGGCGAGCGCGTGGAGATCACGGTGCGCTCGCACAGCCGCCAGACCTATGCGGCGGGCGCGTTGCGCGCCGCGCGCTGGCTCGGCGGGCGCGCCCCGGGCCTGTACGACATGTTCGACGTGCTTGGCCTGAAGTAGCCTCCGGGGTATAATTCGGCGCTCTGACGAGCGGGAGGGGCGCGAGCCTCTTCCGCTTTTTCACATCTACTCCGGGAGTTGTGCTTTGCCTGCGCTCGAATCCGCCGTTCTCGTCCTTGCCGACGGGACGGTGTTTCGGGGGCGCAGCGCGGGCGCGTCCGGTCTGGCCGTGGGCGAGGTGGTCTTCAACACCGCCATGACCGGGTACCAGGAGATCCTCACCGATCCGTCCTACGCCGGGCAGATCGTCACCCTGACCTACCCGCATATCGGCAACACTGGGGTCAATCCCGAGGACGAGGAGTCGCACCGCGTGTTCGCGGCGGGCCTGGTGGTGCGGGACGTGCCGGCCCTGATGTCGAGCTGGCGCGCGCGGCAGCCGCTCAGCGCCTACCTGGCCGAGCGCGGCGTGGTCGCCATCGCCGAGCTCGACACCCGGAAGCTCACGCGCCTCGTGCGCGAGAAGGGCGCGCAATCGGGCTGCGTGATGGCCGGCGCGGTGAGCGAGCAGAAGGCGCTGGAGGCGGCGCGCGCGTTCCCGGGGCTCGCGGGGATGGACCTGGCGAAGGAGGTCTCGGTGCGCGAGCCCTACGAGTGGCGCGAAGGTCGCTGGGAGCTCGGCAAGGGCTACCGCGTGATCGACAATCCGACCCGCCACGTCGTCGCCTACGACTTCGGCATCAAGCGCAACATCCTGCGGCTGCTTGCCGAGCGCGGCGCGCGCATCACCGTCGTTCCCGCGCAGACGCCGGCGCGCGAGGTGCTGCGCATGAAGCCCGACGGCGTGTTCCTGTCCAACGGCCCCGGCGACCCCGAGCCCTGCGATTACGCGATCGAGGCGATCGGCGAGATCCTCGACGCCACGCGCGTCCCCGTGTTCGGCATCTGCCTCGGTCACCAGCTCATGGGACTCGCCTCCGGCGCGAAGACCGTGAAGATGAAGTTCGGCCACCATGGCGCCAACCACCCGGTCAAGGACCTCGACACCGGGCAGGTCGTCATCACCAGCCAGAATCACGGCTTTGCCGTCGACGCCGCCACGCTGCCGCCCACCCTGCGTCCGACCCATGTCTCGCTATTCGACGGCTCGCTGCAGGGCCTGGCGCGCACCGACCGGCCGGCCTTCTGCTTCCAGGGCCATCCGGAGGCGAGCCCGGGGCCGCGCGACATCGGCTATCTGTTCGATCGCTTTGCACAGATGATGAGCGATGCCCAAGCGCGCTGACCTGCACTCGATCCTGATCATCGGCGCGGGGCCGATCGTCATCGGCCAGGCCTGCGAGTTCGACTACTCGGGTGCGCAGGCCTGCAAGGCGCTGCGCGAGGAGGGCTATCGCGTCATCCTGGTGAACTCCAATCCGGCCACCATCATGACCGACCCGGAGATGGCGGACGCCACGTATATCGAGCCGATCCACTGGCAGACGGTGGCGCGCATTATCGAGCGCGAGCGCCCGGACGCGCTGCTGCCGACCATGGGCGGGCAGACCGCGCTCAACTGCGCGCTCGACCTCGCGCGCGAGGGGGTGCTGGAGAAGTTCGGCGTGGAGATGATCGGCGCCTCGCGCGAGGCGATCGACAAGGCGGAAGACCGCGAGAAGTTCAAGAAGGCGATGACGCGCATCGGCCTCGCCTCGGCGCGCTCGTCGCTCGCGCACTCGATGGAGGAGGCGCTGCAGGTGCAGGCGAGCCTGGGTTTCCCGGTGGTGATCCGGCCTTCGTTCACGCTCGGCGGCTCGGGCGGCGGCATCGCCTACAACCGCGAGGAATTCGTCGCCATCTGCGAGCGCGGGCTGGAGGCCTCGCCGACCAACGAGCTGCTGATCGAGGAGTCGGTGATCGGCTGGAAAGAGTTCGAGATGGAGGTGGTGCGCGACCGCAGGGACAACTGCATCATCATCTGCTCGATCGAGAACGTGGACCCGATGGGCGTGCATACCGGGGACTCGATCACCGTGGCGCCGGCGCAGACGCTCACCGACAAGGAGTACCAGATCATGCGCGATGCCTCGATCGCGGTGCTGCGCGAGATCGGGGTGGACACCGGCGGCTCGAACGTGCAGTTCGCCATCAATCCGGACGACGGGCGCATGCTGGTGATCGAGATGAACCCGCGCGTCAGTCGCTCGTCGGCGCTCGCCTCCAAGGCCACCGGCTTTCCGATCGCCAAGGTGGCGGCCAAGCTCGCCGTCGGCTACACGCTGGACGAGCTGCAGAACGAGATCACCGGCGGCGCGACCCCGGCTTCGTTCGAGCCGACCATCGACTACGTGGTCACCAAGGTGCCGCGCTTCGCGTTCGAGAAGTTCCCGCAGGCCAACGACCGGCTCACCACGCAGATGAAGTCGGTGGGCGAGGTGATGGCCATCGGCCGCACGTTCCAGGAGTCGCTGCAGAAGGCGATGCGCGGGCTGGAGATCGGCGTGGACGGCCTCAACCAGCGCACGACCGACCGCGAGACCATCGAGCGCGAGCTGGGCGAGCCGGGCCCGGAGCGCATCTGGTACGTGGGCGACGCGTTCGAGAACGGCTTCTCGCTCGAGGAGGTGCACCGCCTGACGCACATCGATCCCTGGTTCCTCGCGCAGGTCCAGGAGATCGTCGCGCTGGAGATGCGCCTGGACGACCAGAAGCTCGCCGACATCGACGCGCACACGCTGAGGATGCTCAAGCGCAAGGGCTTCTCCGACCGGCGCCTGGCGTACCTGTTCAATACGGGCGAGACGCAGGTGCGCGACAAGCGCCACAAGCTCGGCATCCGTCCGGTTTACAAGCGGGTCGATACCTGTGCCGCGGAGTTCGCGACGAAGACCGCCTACCTGTACTCCACGTACGAGGAGGAGTGCGAGGCGGAACCCACCGGGCGCAGGAAGGTCATGGTGCTCGGCGGCGGCCCCAACCGTATCGGCCAGGGCATCGAGTTCGACTACTGCTGCGTGCACGCGGCGCTCGCCCTGCGCGCGGCTGGCTTTGAGACCATCATGGTCAACTGCAATCCGGAGACCGTGTCGACCGACTACGACACTTCGGACCGCCTGTATTTCGAGCCGCTCACGCTCGAGGACGTGCTCGAGATCGTCGACAAGGAAAAACCCTGGGGCGTGATCGTGCAGTACGGCGGGCAGACGCCGCTCAAGCTGGCGCGCGACCTGGCGGCGGCGGGCGTGCCGATCATCGGCACGAGCGCCGACTCGATCGACGCGGCCGAGGACCGCGAGCGCTTCCAGAAGCTGCTGGAGAAGCTCAAGCTGCGCCAGCCCCCCAACCGCACCGCACGCTCCGCGGCGGAGGCCGTAAAGCTCGCCGAGCAGATTGGCTACCCGGTGGTGGTGCGGCCGAGCTATGTCCTCGGCGGCCGCGCCATGGAGATCGTGCACCAGCAGGCGGACCTCGAGCGCTACATGAAGAGCGCGGTCAAGGTGTCGAACGACGCGCCCGTGCTGCTCGACCGCTACCTGTCCGACGCGATCGAGGTCGACGTCGACTGCATCGCCGACGGCACCGAGGTGCTGATCGGCGGGGTCATGGAGCACGTGGAGCAGGCCGGCGTGCACTCCGGCGACTCGGCGTGCTGCCTGCCGCCGCATTCGCTGTCGCCCGACCTGGTGCAGGAGCTGCGCCGGCAGACGGAGATGATGGCGCGCGCGCTGCAGGTGTGCGGCCTGATGAACGTGCAGTTCGCCATCCAGAAGGGCACGGTGTACGTGCTGGAGGTCAACCCGCGCGCCTCGCGCACGGTGCCCTTCGTGTCGAAGGCGACTGGGCGTCCGCTCGCCAAGATCGCCGCGCTGGCGATGGCCGGCATCAGCCTCGCGGCGCAGCGCGTCTTCGGCGACATCACGCCGCCGTACTACTCGGTCAAGGAAGCCGTATTCCCGTTCGCCAAGTTCCCGGGCGTGGACACGATCCTCGGGCCGGAGATGAAGTCCACGGGCGAGGTGATGGGCGTCGGCGAGTCCTTCGGCGAGGCGTTCGTGAAGTCGCAGCTGGCGGCGGGCGTGAAGCTGCCCAGCGGCGGGCGCGCCTTCGTCAGCGTGCGCGATGGCGACAAGCACGCGGCGGTGGAGGTCGCGAAGGATCTCTCGGCGCTGGGCTTCACCATCCTCGCGACGCGCGGCACGGCGGCGGTGCTGGCCGAGAACGACGTGACGGTGACCCCCGTCAACAAAGTGGCCGAGGGACGGCCGCACATCGTGGACATGATCAAGAACGGCGAGGTGAGCTTCATCGCCAACACGGTGGAGGACACCCGGACCGCCATATCGGATTCCCGGGCCATCCGGGTGACGGCGCTCGCCGCCCGCGTCACCTACTACACGACCATCGCAGGCGCCAAGGCGGCCTGCGCCGGCATGCAGCACATGGCGCGGCTCGAGCCGTACCGGCTGCAGGACCTGCATGCGAAACTCGGCCTTACTCCCAACCCTCGCGCGGTAGCCTCTCCCTAATGGCCAAGACCCCCATGACCCTCCGCGGCGCAGAGCTGCTGCGTGCCGAACTCCATCGCCTGAAGACCGTGGAGCGGCCGGCCAACTCCCTGGCGATTGCCGAGGCCCGGGCGCACGGCGACCTCTCGGAGAACGCCGAGTACGACGCGGCGCGCAACCAGCAGGGCTTCATCGAAGGGCGGATCTCGGAGATCGAAGCGAAGCTCGGCAATGCCCAGGTCATCGATCCCAAGCTGCTGGACGCCGACGGGCGCTGCGTGTTCGGCGCCACCGTGGACCTGGTGGAAAAGGGCGGCGAGGCCGTGACCTACCAGATCGTCGGCGAGGACGAGGCCGACATCAAGGCGCAGCGCATCTCCATCAGTTCGCCCATCGCGCGCGCGCTGATCGGCAAGGAGGCGGGCGACGAGGTGGACGTGCAGACCCCCGGCGGGGTCAAGCGCTACGAAATCCTCGACGTACGCTACGAGTAGCGCCTACCAGCCCGACAAGCGTTCCCAGGCGGCCGCGACGCGGCCCGTTTCGTCCAGCACCTGGTAGCGCGCATGCTGCGCGCCGGTGGCGCAGGCGTGGTTCGGCAGGATGCGCAGCAGCGTGCCGACCGGCAACCGCGGCAACCGCGCCGGGTCGCCGCTGCGATGCGCGACGATACCGTGCTCCTGGTTCGCGTCCGCGACGATCAGCCCCTCGATCGGGTTGCCGGCGGCGTCACACACCAGGCCATAGCCCTGGTCCAGCGCCTGCCGCGCCGTGCCGCGGTCACGCGACAGCGCCATCCAGCCCGCGTCGGTGAGCGCCCAGCCCTTGTCCTCCTGGTGGCCGATGACGGTGGCGAGCACCGAGAGCGCGATGTCCTCGGTACCGCAGACGCCGACGCCGGCCATCACCAGGTCGAAGAACACGAATACCCCGGCGCGGACCTCTGTCACGCCCCCGAGGTCGTCGGCAAAGGCGGCCGTGGGCGTGGAGCCGACGCTTACCGCCGGGGCGGGAAATCCGGCATCGCGCAGACGCTGCGCAGCGTGCACGGCGGCATCGCGCTCCTGCGCCGCCATGGCGCGAATCGCTTCCGTGCTCGCGCAGTGGTACGAGGCGCCGGCGTGCGTCATCACGCCCGCCACCGTCGCGCCGCCGCCCGCCAGCGCGCGCGCCACTTCCAGCAAACGCGGATCGTCCGGCCGCAAGCCTGCGCGGTGGCCGTCGGAATCGATCTCGACCAGCACGTCCAGCGGCGCGCCGGCAAGGGCTTTCGCCAGTTCCACGTTGTCGACGACCACCTTCAGCCGGATGCCGCTCGCGGCGAGCGCCGCCGCGCGCCCCACCTTGTTCGGCGCCAGCGCCACCGTGTAGAGCACGTCGCGGTAGCCATGGCTGCCGAACACCTCGGCTTCCTTCAGCGTCGAGACGCAGATCGGGCCGGGCCGCGTCCCATGCAAGCGGCGCACGGCGTCGAGGCTCTTGGCGGTTTTCACGTGCAGGCGCAGGCTCGGGCCGAGCTGCGCGATGTGCCCGGACATGCGCCGCCAGTTCGCGTCGAGCTTGGCCCGGTCGAGGAGCAGGGCGGGGGTTTCCAGCTCGCGCAGCATGTTCATGCCACGTGCTCGCTGACCATCGGCTCGAGGGTCCGGCTTTCCTTGAGCGGCGCCGGCGCGTCCGCGGGCTTGTTCAGTCCCACGCGGTTGTGCCAGAGCGTCGCCATGCCGACCTGCGCCGTGCCGAAAAGATCGAACGCGGAGCCGCAGACGAACAGCACGCGGCTCGCGGGCAAGGCGAGTTCCTGCAAGGCCAGGGCATACGGTTGCGGACGCGGCTTGTAGAAGCCGGCCCGTTCGGAGGTGACGACGACGTCGAAGGGCACCTCCATGCGCATCGCGGCAAAGCGGCCGAGGCGCTCGGAGCAGTTGGTCACCACGCCCAGCTTGTAGTCCTGGCGCAGGCGGCGGAGCAGAGGCCTCGCGTCTTCCCAGGGCTCGAGCGACAGCCACTCGTCCTCGAGCGCCTTCGCGTGCGTCGCGGGCAGGCCGCTCGCCACCGCGGCTTCCGCCACCAGGGTCTCGTAGGGCCGGTAGGCGCCGCAGCCGTAGGTGAGTTTCAGGTACTCGCCGCGCCAGGCGCGGCCCGCATCCTCGGAGCCTGCGATCCGGTTCCACAGCGACCAGGAGTCGATGAGCGCGGTGAGCAGGTCGAACAGGACGGCGTCGTAGCGCCTCATGCACGCGGCCGCCTGCGTTGCGGGCGCTGCGGGCCCGCGGATTTCCGGCGGCGCGCCGGCATCTTGCGTGCATCCTTGCGCTCGTCCCAGCCGGAGGTCGCGCGAGCGCGCTTGGGCAGGCGGGGTTTCGGCCCAGGCTCGGTTTCGGGCCGGGGCTTCGGGCGGTAGAGCACGAGCATCTTGCCGACGTGCTGCACCGGCTGGCCGCCGGTGCGCTCGCAGATGCTCGCCAGCGCCACCTCGCGCTCTTCGCGGTTGAGCGTCGCCGCGCGCACCTTGATCAGCTCGTGCGCGCCGAGGGCGCGGTCGATTTCGGCGACCACGGCGTCGGTGAGGCCCTTCTCGCCGAGCTGCAGGATCGGACGGAGCGCGTGGGCGCGGGCCTTCAGGAGCTTGCGCAGCATGGCGCGAGTATAAGATCAGGCGTCCATGGCCAAGTCCAACAAAGCCTGGCTGCGCCGCCATGTCACGGACACCTACGTTCGCCGGGCGCGCGAGGCCGGCTACCGGTCGCGCGCCGCCTACAAGCTGCTGGAGTTCATCGCCAGGGACAAGCTCCTCAAGCCCGGCATGCGCGTACTCGACCTCGGCGCCGCGCCGGGCGGCTGGTCGCAAGTGGCGGCCGAAAGGGTGAAGCCGGGCGGGAAAGTGGTGGCGGTGGACCTGCTGGCGGTGAAGCCGATCCAGGGGGTGACGATCTTGCAGGGAGATTTTCGCGAGGCCGACCTCGAGGCCGCCTTGGGCGGCAAGGCCGACGTGGTGCTTTCGGACATGATGCCCAACATCACCGGCGTGCCCCTCGTGGACCAGGCGCGAGCGGCGGAGATCGCGCTGGCGGCGATCGAGCTGTGCAGGAAGTCGCTGAAGCCCGAGGGCGCGTTCCTGGTGAAGATCTTCCACGGCGAAGCCTTTGACCAGGTGCTGAAGGCGCTCAAGGACGTGTTTCAAACGGTCGAGGTGAGAAAGCCCGCCGCCTCCCGGGGGGAATCCCGGGAGAACTATTTGCTGGCCCGCGGGCTGAAAAGGCATTGAACCTGCGCGCTGCGCCGCAATCTACCGAAACGGCGTAAACTGATTTTCTTGCGGCGCTGCCCAATAGAGGAGCAAGTCCTTGAACAACATGCTTAAAAACCTCGTCATCTGGCTGGTGATCGGCCTCGTGCTGATGACGGTGTTCAACCAGTTCAACACCCGCCAGACGGCCCAGGCGCCGATGGAATACTCCCAGTTCCTGGAGGAGGTGAAGTCCGGGAACATCTCCAAAGTGACGATCGAAGGCCGGCAGCTCAAGGCCACCACC
>JAOUIL010000092.1 GCA_029883975.1 Betaproteobacteria bacterium | reverse complement strand
GGCAGCAGGCGCTCGCGCAGGCGCTCGGCGAAGGCGGCGTCCTTGATCGCCTCGAAGCGCTCGAGGCCGGCATTGTCCTCCAGCGCGGCCTGCGGGTAGGCGCGCGCCAGGTCGTCCGCCGACACCTTGCCCTCGAACGCGGCCAGCTCGCCGCTCCGGATCTTGCTCTGTAGCGCGCCGCGCCTCACGCCCACCAGGCGCGCCGCACGGGATAGCGTCAGTAGCCGCGCCATGCACGTCCCCCGTTTGAATCTATCATAGGCCGATGGACTTCCTGCCCATCTTCCTCGATCTGCGCGAGCAGCCCTGCCTGGTGGTGGGCGGCGGCGAGGTCGCGGCGCGCAAGAGCGCGCTGCTGCTGCGCGCCGGCGCGCGCGTCACGGTGCTCGCGCCGCAGCTCGGCGCGGCGCTCGCGGCGCAAGGCGCCGCGGGTCGCGTCGCGCACCGCGCGGGGAGCTTTCGCGACGAGGACCTGGAAGGCTACGCGCTGGTCATCGCCGCCACCAGCGACCAGGCGGTGAACCGCGCGGTCGCCGCGGCGGCGCGCGCGCGGCGCATGCCGGTGAACGTCGTCGACCAGCCGGCGCTGTGCTCGTTCATCCTGCCCTCGATCATCGAGCGCGCGCCGATTACCGTCGCGGTGTCGAGCGGCGGCGCCTCGCCGGTGCTGGCGCGGCTGCTGCGCGCGCGCCTGGAAAGCCTCGTGCCCGCGGGCTACGGGCGGCTCGCGGCGCTGGCGCGCGAATTTCGCGACCGGGTCAAGGCGCGCTTCGCGCCCGCGGAGCGGCGCCGCTTCTGGGAGCGCGCGCTGCAGGGGCCGATCGCCGAGCTGGTGCTCGCCGGGCGCGACGCCGACGCGCGCGCCGCGCTCGAGGCGGCGCTCGCCGACACACGCCTCGCGTTCAGCGGCGGCGAAGTGTCGCTGGTCGGCGCCGGGCCGGGCGACCCGGACCTGCTCACCTTCCGCGCGCTGCGGCTGATGCAGCAGGCCGACGTCGTGGTGTACGACCGGCTCGTGTCGCAGCCGATCCTCGACCTCGTGCGCCTGGAAGCCGAGCGCATCTACGCCGGCAAGGAGCGCGCCAAGCACGCGCTGCCGCAGGAGGACATCAACCAGCTGCTCGTGCGCCTGGCGAAGGAAGGCAAGCGCGTCGTGCGCCTGAAGGGCGGCGACCCGTTCATCTTCGGCCGCGGCGGCGAGGAGATCGACACGCTGGCCGCCGAGGGCATCCCGTTCCAGGTGGTGCCCGGCATCACCGCGGCGGCCGGCTGCGCGTCGTACGCCGGCATCCCGCTCACGCACCGCGACTACGCGCAGTCGGTGGTGTTCGTCACCGGCCACCTGCAGGACGGCAGCCTCGACCTCAACTGGCGCGCGCTCGCCCAGCCGCGCCAAACCATCGTCTTCTACATGGGGCTGCTGGGCATCGACCAGCTGTGCGCGCAGCTCGCCGCGCACGGCCTGCCGGCGGGGACGCCCGCGGCGCTCGTGCAGGCGGGAACGACGCCGCAGCAGCGCGTGCTGACCGGCACCCTGCGCACGCTGCCCGGCATCGTGCAGGCGGGCGGCGTGCATGCGCCTACGCTCATCATCATCGGCGAGGTCGTGCGGCTGCGCGAGCGGCTAAAATGGTTCGAGAGCACGGCATGACGCAGGAGTTCATCCAGGTGGGCGACACGGGCGAGCTGCGACCCGGGACGATGAAGCGCGTCGACGTGCGGGGCCTGCGCATCCTGATCGTCAACGTGGAGGGTCGCGTGTGCGCCGTGGACGACACCTGCACGCACGAAGACGCTTCGCTCTCGACAGGTGTCCTCCGGGGCGAGCTGGTCAAGTGCCCGCTGCACGGCAGCCGCTTCAACGTCTGCACGGGAAAGGCGCTGGAAGAGCCGGCGGAGGAGGATCTCAGGACCTATCCGGTGCGGCTGGACGGCGGGCGTATCCTGATCGGCGTGCCCGGCGCGGAGTCGCCATGAGCGCCGCGCTGATGTCTTCCATCCTCAAGCGCATCGCCACCGGGCCGGAGCTCTCCAAGGACATCTCGCGCGAGGAGGCGCACGCGGGCATGCGCCTCGTGCTCGATGCCGAGGTCGATCCGGTGCAGGCGGGCGTGTTCCTGATCGCGCTGCGCATGAAGCGCGAGACCGACGACGAGAACCGCGGGCTGCTCGAGGCGATCCGCGAGGCCACGCTGCGCGCCACCGCCCCGGTGGACGAGGTGCTCGACCTCGGCGACCCGTACGACGGCTACAACCGCACGCTGCCCGCCGCGCCCTTCCTGCCCGCGGTGCTCGCCGCCTGCGGCGTGCCGGCGGTGTCGCACGGCGTGCAAAGCATGGGGCCGAAGTACGGCGTCACCCACCGCCAGGTGCTCGCGGCCGCGGGGCTGCCGGTGGATCTCACGCCGGAACAGGCCGCCTCGCGATTGGGTGACCCCGCGATCGGCTGGAGCTACGTCGACCAGAAGGCCTTCTGCCCGAAGCTGTACGCGCTCACGGGCCTGCGCACGCTGATCGTCAAGCGCCCCGCCATCACCACCGCCGAAGTGCTGGCGGGACCCGTGCGCGGGCGACGCAGGACGCACCTGGTCACCGGCTACGTGCACAAGCCCTACCCGCGCATCTATGCGCTGCTCGCGCGCCACGCCGGCTTCGACTCGGCGCTCATCGTACGCGGCGTGGAAGGCGGCGTGATTCCCGGCCTGTCGCAGACCGGCAAGGTGTTCCGCTACTGGGACGGCGGCGAGGAAACGTCCGTAGAGTTCAAGCCCGCGGAGCTCGGCATCGAGCAGTCCGTGCGCGCGCCGCGCATCCCCGGCGCGAGCGACGAGGGCGAGGGCGAAGCGCCGTTCGACGCCGCAGCCGTGGCGAAGGCCGCAGCCGAGGCGGGCCGCGCGGCGCTCGAGGGCCGGCCCGGCCCTGCGCGCGACTGCCTGGTGTACGGCGCGGCCCTGTGCCTTTGGCATCTCGGGCGCCACGGCTCGCTCAAGGAGGCCGCCGGCGCGGTGCGCGGCGCGCTCGATCGAGGCAAACCACTGGAGCATCTGCGATGAACGAAGCCAATCCGGCGCAGCTCGCGACCTACGTCACCGGCGGCGCGTTCCTGCTCGCCTTCATCTTCGGTGCGGTCGGCAACAAGACCAACTTCTGCACCATGGGCGCGGTGTCCGACTGGGTGAACATGGGCGACACCAGCCGCATGCGCATGTGGCTGCTCGCCATCGCGGTGGCGCTGCTCGGATCGAGCGCCCTCGCGCTCGGGGGCGTCGTGGACCTGTCCAAGTCCATCTACCTGGGGTCGAACTTCACTTGGCTTTCCTACATCGTCGGCGGGTTCCTGTTCGGCGTCGGCATGACGCTCGGCTCGGGCTGCGGCTCGAAGACGCTGATCCGCATCGGCGGCGGGAACCTGAAGTCGCTGGTCGTATTCGTGTTCCTCGGTATTGCCGCCTACATGACGCTGCGCGGCCTGTTCGGCGCGTTCCGCGTGGGCGTGCTGGAGCCCGTGTCGGTGACGTTCGCCTCCAGCCAGGACCTGCCCTCGCTGCTCGGCGTGCACCGCGGGATCCTCGCCGGGCTGATCGGCGGGGGCCTGCTCGTCTACGTTTATGCGAGCAGAGACTTCCGCGCGAGCTTCGACTACACGCTGGGCGGCGTGGTCACCGGGCTGGTGGTGGTCGGCGGCTGGTACGTGAGCGGCGTGCTCGGCTACGTCGCCGAGCATCCCGAGACGCTGCAGGAGGCCTTCATCGCCACCAACACCGGGCGCATGGAGTCGTTCTCCTTCGTCTCGCCGATGGCCTTCACGCTCGAGTACCTGATGCTGTGGACCGACAAGTCGAAGATCGTCACCTACGGCATCGCCTCGGGGTTTGGCGTGATCGCCGGCTCGGCCGCCTACGCGCTCGCCACGCGCAGCTTCCGCTGGGAGGGGTTCCGCGACGCCGAGGACACGGCCAACCACGTAGTCGGCGGAATCCTCATGGGCTTCGGGGGCATCACGGCGCTCGGCTGCACCGTAGGGCAGGGCATTACCGGCATTTCGACGCTGGCGCTGGGCTCGTTCGTGACCTTCGGCGCGATCCTCGCCGGCTCCGCGCTCACCATGAAATATCAATACTGGCGCATGGGCGGCTGAGCCGCCGTTAAAATACGGCGCATGAAACCCGTGCTGATCTGCCTCCTTCTCGGTGCGTTCCCCCTCGCCGCGCAGGCGCAGGGCACGCACGCCATCAAGCTGCTCACGCCCGACACCGCGCTCAAGGCCGCGCAGGCCGCGCTGAAGAAATGCCGCGATGGCGGCTACCAGGCGACGGTCGCCGTGGTAGACCGCATGGGCGTGACCCAGGTGCTGATCCGCGACCGCTATGCCGGCCCGCACACCGTGGACATGGCGCAGGCCAAGGCCTACACGGCGGTGAGCTTCCGCACCAATACCACCGCGATGGCGGCGGAGACGCAGGCCGACAAGCCACAAAGTGGCGTGCGCCACCTGCCCGGCGTGGCCGCAGTGGGTGGTGGCCTGATGATCGAGGCGGGCGGTTCGCTGCTCGGCGCGATCGGCGTCTCGGGCGCGCCGGGCGGCAAGGAAGATGATGTGTGCGCCGCCGCCGGCATCGCGGCGATCCGCGACGACATCGAGTTCTGACCAGGCAAAGAGGGAAGAGAGGATGGACAAGGCATTGCTTTCCAAGACCGCCGCGGCCATGGTGGCGCGCGGCAAGGGCGTGCTCGCCGCCGACGAGTCGAGCGGCACCTGCGAGAAGCGCTTCAAGTCGGTGAACGTAGAGTGCACGGAGGAGAATCGCCGCGCCTACCGCGGGCTGCTGTTCACCACGCCGGGCGCCGAGCAGTACATCTCCGGCGTGATCCTGTTCGACGAGACCATCCGCCAGAAGGCGAACGACGGTACGCCGTTTCCGGCGTATCTCGCCGCCAAGGGCATCATCCCCGGCATCAAGGTGGACAAGGGCGCGATGGACCTCGCGCTCTGCCCGGGCGAGAAGGTGACCGAGGGGCTGGACGGCCTGCGCGCGCGGCTCGCCGAGTACTTCAAGCTCGGCGCGCGCTTCGCCAAGTGGCGCGCGGTGATCACCATCGGCGAGGGCATCCCCAGCCACGCCTGCCTGTACGCCAACGCGCACGCGCTCGCGCGCTACGCGGCGCTCTGCCAGGAAGCGTCCATCGTGCCGATGATCGAGCCCGAGGTGCTGCTGGACGGCGATCACAGCGTCGAGCGCAGCGAGGAAGTGACCGAGGCGACGCTGCGCGCCACCTACGCCGCGTGCGCCGCGCACCACGTGTCGGTCGAGCACCTGATCCTGAAGACGAGCATGGTGGTCTCGGGGAAGGACCATGCGCGCCAGGCGCCCGTGGACGAGGTCGCCGAGCGCACGGTGCGCGTGCTCAAGCGTACCGTGCCCGCCGCGCAGCCCGGCATCGTGTTCCTCTCGGGCGGGCAGTCGGACGAGGCGGCCACCGCGCACCTCAACGCCATGGCGGCGATGAAGAGCCTGCCCTGGCCGCTCACCTTCTCCTACTCGCGCGCGCTGCAGAACCCGGCGCTGAAGACCTGGCGCGGCGAGGCGAAGAACGCGGCTGCCGCGCAGAAGGCCTTCCATCACCGCGCGCACATGAACGGCCTCGCTTCCATGGGCAAGTGGAAGGCCGAGCTGGAAAGGCAGGCGGCCTGAGATGGGACAGGCGCTCTACGAATCGAGCTTGAAGAGCCTGAAGCGCATCGGTCGCGGCAAGGTGCGCGACATCTACGCCGTGGGCGAGGACAAGATGCTGATCGTCACCAGCGATCGCCTGTCCGCCTTCGACGTGGTGCTGCCCGATCCGATCCCCGACAAGGGGCGCGTGCTGAACGAAATGGCGGACTTCTGGTTCGGCAAGCTCGGCCACATCGTGCCCAACCAGCTCACCGGCATCGACCCGGAGAGCGTGGTGCGGGATCCCGGAGAGAAGGCGCAGGTGAAGGGCCGCTCGGTGGTGGTGAAGAAACTGAAGCCCCTGCCGATCGAGGCGGTGGTGCGCGGCTACCTGATCGGCTCGGGCTGGAAGGACTACCAGCAGACCGGCAAGGTCTGCGGCATCGCGCTGCCCAAGGGCCTCGCGCAGGCGCAGAAGCTCCCCGAGCCCATCTTCACGCCGGCGACCAAGGCCGAAGAGGGGCACGACGAGAACATCTCCTTCGAGGAGGTCGTGAAGCTGATCGGCAAGGACCTCGCCGGGAAGGTGCGCGACGTCTCGATCCGCCTCTACAAGGAGGCGTCCGAGTACGCGGCGGGCAAGGGCATCATCATCGCCGACACCAAGTTCGAGTTCGGCACCGATGCAAAAGGAAACCTCGTGCTCATCGACGAGGTGCTGACGGCGGACTCTTCGCGCTTCTGGCCGGCGGACTCCTACCAGGTGGGCATCAGCCCGCCGTCCTACGACAAGCAGTACGTGCGCGACTACCTGGAGACTCTGGACTGGGACAAGACGCCGCCGGCGCCCAAGCTCCCGCCCGAGGTGATCGCCAGGACTTCGCAGAAGTATCGCGAGGCGCTCGAGCGCCTGACCGGGAGAAAGCTCGCATGATCGGCATCGTGATGGGGTCCACGTCGGACTGGGAGACCATGAAGGCGGCGGCGAAGATGCTCGAGGACTTCGGCGTGCCCTACGAGGCGAAGGCGATGTCGGCGCACAGGACGCCGCACGAAGTCGCCGCCTGGGCCGAGGGCGCGGCGGCGCGCGGCATGACGGCGATCATCGCGGCCGCGGGCGGCGCGGCGCACCTCGCCGGGGTGGTCGCGGCGCACACGACGATCCCCGTGCTCGGGGTGCCGATGCCCTCCAAGCACCTGCAGGGGCTGGATTCGCTGCTGTCCACCGTGCAGATGCCGAAGGGCATTCCGGTCGCCACCTTCGCCATCGGCGAGGCGGGCGCGGCGAACGCCGCGCTGTTCGCGGTGGCGATCATCGCCGTGACCGACAAGGCGATGGCGAAGAAGCTGCACGACTTCCGCGCGAAGCAGACCGAAGCCGTCCTCAAGGCCGCGCCGCTCAAGCTGTGAGCCCCGAGATCCAGCGCGCCGCCGAGATCCTCAAGCGCGGCGGGCTGGTCGGCTTTCCCACTGAGACCGTGTACGGCCTGGGGGCGGACGCGTCGAGCCGCGAGGCGGTGGCGCGCCTGTACGCCGCCAAGCGCCGCCCGGCGGACCATCCGGTGATCGTGCACTTCGCCGACGCCGAGAGCGCGTTCTCCTGGGCGCGCGACGTGCCGGACAGCGCGAGGAAGCTCGCGGCGAAATTCTGGCCCGGGCCGCTCACGCTCATCCTCAAGCGCTCCGCGAAGGCGGGAGACTTCGTCACCGGCGGCCAGGACACGATCGGGCTGCGCGTGCCGGCGCACCCGGTGGCGCAGGCGCTGCTCAGGGCTTTCGGCGGCGGCATCGCCGCGCCGTCGGCGAACCGCTTCGGCGCGGTGTCGCCGACCACGGCGGCGCACGTGCGCGCGGATCTCGGCGAGGATGTCGCGCTGGTGCTGGACGGCGGGCCGAGCGAAGTGGGGATCGAGTCCACGATCGTCGATCTGTCGGGCGGCGCGCCCGTGCTGCTGCGCCCCGGGCGCATCACGCGGCCCGAGCTCGAGCAGGTGCTCGGCACTCCGGTATCGGAACGGCGCGCGGACTCGCCGCGCCATTCGGGCGGGCTCGAGCGCCACTACGCGCCGAAGACGCCCGCGCGCCTCGTGCCGCCGCACGAGCTCGACCGCGAGATCGCGCGGCTCAAGGACAAGGTCGCGGTGCTCGCGTTCTCGCGGCCAGACGAGCGCGTGGAGTACTGGCTGCGCCTGCCGCGCGAGCCGGTGGGCTACGCGCAGCGCCTGTATGCCGCGCTGCGCGAGCTCGATGGCGCCGGCTGCGAGAGTATCCTCATCGAGGCGCCGCCCGAGACCCCGGAATGGGCCGGGGTGAGGGACCGGCTGGTGCGCGCGACGACATGAGGCGACTCCTGCTGCCGGTGGTGGTCCTGCTCGCGGGCTGCGCGAACGCGGGCGTGGTTGCGACCTCCACCGGCACCACGGTGACGACCACCACCGCGTCGGTCAGCGCGTCGAGCTCGAGCAGCACCGGGTGGGTGCTCCTCGGCATCTTCCTCATCGGCATGGAAATCAACAATCCGACGCGGCCGCTGCAGGAGCGGCCACCGCCACTGGATGCCGCGCGGCGGGTGAACGAGCAGGACTGCACGCAGCCGATCGTGGATGCGTCGGCAAACCTGAAGTGCAAGTAGCGATGGCGGCCAAGAGCGCGGTGTGGCCCAAGGGCGCCCCGCAGGTCGGGCAGGTCGCCCGCCGCTCTCGCCTGGTCGAAGCGCGCGACATCGAGCTCTTCACCGCGATCAGCGGCGATCGCAATCCGCTGCACTACGACGAGGCGGCGGCGAAGAAGACGCGCTTCGGCGGCCTGGTGGTGCAGGGTGGCGTGACGAGCGCCATCCTCAACGCGGTGGTGGCCGAGGACCTGCCGGGCCCGGGCACGGTGTTCCTGCAGGTGAACTGGAGCTTCAAGGCGCCGGTGCGCCCCGGGGACACGATCACCGGCGAGGTGAAGGTCACGAAGGTGCGCGAGGACAAGCCGATCACCGAGCTGGAGACGCGCGTGCTGCTCGCCGACGGCACGGTCGTGCTCGAGGGCACCGCAGCCTGCTATACGATGCCGCTCGCTTGAGGGCGCTGCTCGCGCTCCTCGGCGCGGCGCTCGTCGTCTGGGGCGCGCCGCTCCTCGGCCTCGCGCTCGCCGGCGCGCCGCTCGCGCCGCACCTCGAGTTCCCGCCGCGCACGCAGGCCGTGCCGCACGCGCCGTTCTCGTGGCTCGCGTTCGCCGTCGCTGCGCTGCCCGCGCTCGGCGCGCTCGCGCTCTACGCGGTGGCGCTTGCGCGCGCGCGTCCGCGCGCAGCTCCTCCCTCTGGACGCTTTCCGTGGTGGGGCTGGGCGGGACTCGGGCTCGTCGCGCTCGGCTGGGCGCTCGCCTGGAGCGATGCTGCGCCGCCCGAGTGGCGGCGCCATACCTTCACGCCGCTGTGGCTCGGCTACCTCCTGACGATGAACGCGCTCGCCTTCCGGCGCGGCGGCCGCTCGCCGCTCACGCACGAGACGGGCTGGCTGCTCGCGCTCTTTCCGGCGAGCGCCGCGTTCTGGTGGCTGTTCGAGTACCTCAACCGGTACGTCGGCAACTGGTACTACACCGGCATCGCCGACGCGGGCGACTGGGACTACTTCCTGCAGGGCACGCTGCCGTTCTCGACCGTGCTGCCCGCGGTGGCGAGCACGCGCGCCTGGCTCGCCACGTTCCCGCGCATGGACGCGCTTTCGCTGCCGGCGGCGCGGGGTCACGCCGCCCTCGCCTGGGCGGCGCTCGCACTGGGCGCGCTCGCGCTCGCCGGCATCGGCCTGCGGCCCGAAGCCTTGTTCGCCGCGCTCTGGCTCGCGCCGCTGCTCGTGCTCGCCGGGCTGCAGAAGCTCGGCTGTGGCGAATCGTTCTTCGCGCCGCTCGCGCGCGGCGACTGGCGGCCGGTGCTCGCGCCCGCGCTCGCGGCGCTCGTCTGCGGCTTCTTCTGGGAGCTGTGGAACTGGGGCAGCGCGGCGCAGTGGCACTACAGCGTGCCGTACGTGCAGCGCTTCCACGTCTTCGAGATGCCGCTCCTCGGCTACGCGGGCTACCTGCCGTTCGGCGTCGCGTGCGCGCTCGCCGCGGACCTGGTTGCGCGGGCAGGCTATCCTCGCGGCATGCGCACCGCTGCAATGGTCGTCGTCGCGCTCGCCCTCGTCGCGGCCGCGGCGTATTACGCCCTGCGCCCGGCGCCGCAGCCGGCCGCGCCCGCGTCACTGCCGCCCGCGCAGTTCGCGGGCTCGGACTCCTGTGCGTCGTGCCACGCGGACCAGTTCGCGCGCTGGCGCGGCTCGCAGCATGCGCTCGCCATGCAGCATGCGAGTCAGAAGAGCGTGCTCGGCGACTTCAATGGCGCGAAATTCCGCTACGCCGGGATCGAGTCTTCGTTCACCCGCCGTGACGGCAAGTACCTGGTGCGTACCGACGGCGCGGACGGCAGGCTTGCCGAGTTCGAGGTGAAGTACGCGTTCGGCGTCCATCCCCTGCAGCAGTACCTCGTCGAGTTTCCCGACGGGCGGCTGCAGGCGCTCTCCATCGCCTGGGACGCGCGGCCCAAGGCCGCGGGCGGGCAGCGCTGGTTCCACCTCTACCCGAAGGAGAGAATCGACTTTCGCGACGAGCTGCACTGGACGAAGCGCGCGCAGAACTGGAACTTCATGTGCGCCGACTGCCACTCGACC
>JAOUIL010000020.1 GCA_029883975.1 Betaproteobacteria bacterium | reverse complement strand
CGCGCAGCGCTGCCGGCCGGGGTCGAGCTCTGGTGCGGCGGCGCCGGCGCGGCACGCCTGCGCGAGCCGGCGCCGGGCGTGCGTGTGCTCGCCAGCCTGGCGGGCATCCGCGATGCGCTCGCGGCCTGGCGCGAGGGGCGCGCCGCCGCATAGCCCCTGGCGAGAGAAGGAAAACCATGGAACCGATGCTCTATCCGGAACTGTTCAAGTCGCTGGAACGCGTGCGCTGGAGCCTGGAGCGCGACGTGCCCTGGGAGGCTTTCGATGGCGCGCGCCTCTCCGACGAGCAGGCGCTCACGGTCAAGATGAACGCCATCACCGAATGGGCCGCGCTGCCGGCCACCGAGATGTTCCTGCGCGACAACCGCCACGACTGCGACTTCAGCGCCTTCATGTCGGTGTGGTTCTACGAGGAGCAGAAGCACGCGCTCGTGCTGATGGAGTACCTGCGG
Source organism: Betaproteobacteria bacterium (assembly GCA_029883975.1). Classification (GTDB taxonomy): domain Bacteria; phylum Pseudomonadota; class Gammaproteobacteria; order Burkholderiales; family SG8-39; genus JAABQT01. Next base: position 40,813 of record JAOUIL010000020.1, on the reverse strand, counting down.
CGCTTCCGCCCGCAGCTCGTGCCGAGCGAGGACGAGCTGCAGGCGGTGCGCTTCCCCTTCGACCCGGCGCCGCCCGAGCAGACCCTGATGCTGCACTTCTGCGGCGAGATCCGGCTCAATCACTGGTACCGGCGCGCCGCCGAGTGGCACACCGAGCCCGTGCTCAGGCACATCTACGACCTCATCGCGCGCGACGAGGCGCGCCACGGCGGCGCCTACCTGCAGTACATGAAGCGCGCGCTGGTGCGCGGCGGCGAGGCGGTGAAGGCGTCGTTCGCCAAGATGGGCATGCTGATGGCCGCAGCGGCGCGCGCCGGCAAGCCGCTGCACCCCACCAACCTGCACGTGAACCAGTCGCTGTTCCCGCGCGACACCGTGCAGTCGCGGCTGCCCGATCCCGAGTGGCTCGAGCGCTGGCTCGACGCGCAGATCCGTTTCGACCGCGAGTGGGAGAAGAAGGTCAGCGACATGATCCTGCTCAACCTGTCGAAGCTCTTCGACGCGCCGATCCGCACGCTGCAGGATCTGTCGCGCTACCGGCGGCGGCTCAAGGCCGCCGCCTGAGGCCTAGCGCGCGGCGAGCAGCCGCTCGATGGCGGCGACCAGATTCGGGTCCTGCGGTTCGACTTTCGTCGCGAACGCGAGCGTCTCGCGGCCGTCGCGCGCCACCAGGTACTTGTGGAAGTTCCAGCGCGGCGCGCTGCCCGTGGCTTTCGCCAGGTCCGCGAACAGCGGGTTGGCGCCATCGCCGCGCACGCTCGACTTGGCGAACATGGGGAAGTCGATCGCGTACTGGTTGACGCAGAACGCGGCGATCTCCCGGTTGCTGCCGGGCTCCTGGCCGCCGAAGTCGTTGGACGGGAAGCCGAGCACGACGAAGCCGCGGTCGCGGTACTTGCGGTGCAGGGCCTCGAGGCCCTCGTACTGGGGCGTATAGCCGCACTGGCTGGCGGTGTTCACCACCAGCACCACCTTGCCCGCGTACTCGCACAGCGAGCGCGGCTGGTCGCGGATGTCGTTCAGCGTGCGGTCGAACAGGGCGGGGCAGGCGGCGGCCGGCATGGCGAAGCTCGTGAGCAGAAGGAAGCTAGAAAGGCAGCGGCGCATCGGGTTTCAGGGGCTGCAGCGCGGCGCGGAACTCCTCCTGGATGCGCAGCAGCGCCGCCTTCGTGTCGGCTTCGAAGCGCAGCACGATCACCGGCGTGGTGTTGGAGGCGCGTGCCAGGCCGAAGCCGTCGGCGTACTCGGCGCGCACGCCGTCGAGCGTGATGGTGCGCGCCGCGTGCGGAAAGGCCTTGGCCGCCTGCAGGCGCGCGATCAGCGCGTGCGGCTCGCCCTCGGCGAGCTTCCATTGCAGCTCGGGCGTCGAGGGCGCGCTCGGCAGGCCCTTCAGCACGCCGCCGGCGTCCGCCGAGCGCGACAGGATCTCGAGCAGCCGCGCGCCGGCATACAGCGCGTCGTCGAAACCGTACCAGCGCTCCTTGAAGAACGTGTGCCCGGACATCTCGCCGGCGAGCGGCGCGCCGGTCTCGGCGAGCTTGGCCTTGATGAGCGAGTGCCCCGTCTTCCACAGCAGCGGCTTGCCGCCGTGGCGCTCGATCCACGGCGCGAGCAGGCGCGTGGACTTCACGTCGTAGATGATCTGCGCGCCGCGCTGGCGCGAGAGCACGTCGGCGGCGAACAGCATCAGCTGCCGGTCGGGGTAGATCACCTCGCCGTCCTTGGTGACCACGCCGAGGCGGTCGCCGTCGCCGTCGAAGGCGAGGCCGAGCTCGGCGCGTCCCTTGCGCAGCGCGGCCATCAGGTCGGCGAGGTTCTCGACGTGCGACGGATCGGGGTGGTGGTTCGGGAACGTCGGGTCGACTTCGCTGTACAGCTCCTCCACCTCGCAGCCGAGCGCCTTGTACAGGCGCGGCGCCACGAGCCCGGCCACGCCGTTGCCGCAATCGATGGCGATGCGCATGCGGCGCGCGAGGCGCACGTCCCCCGTGATGCGCTCCACGTACGCCGCGAGCACGTCCGCGCTGCGGCGCGTGCCCGCGCCTGCGCGAAACTCCGCGCGCTCGATGCGTGCGCGCAGCGCCTGGATCTCGTCTCCCGAGAGCGTATGGCCCTCGACCACCATCTTCAGGCCGTTGTACTCGGGCGGATTGTGGCTGCCGGTGACGGCCACGCAGCTGCCGCAGCCCAGATGGTGCGCGGCGAAGTACACCACCGGCGTCGGCGCCATGCCGATGTCGACGACGTTGGCGCCGGAGGCCTGCAGGCCGTCGCACAGCGCGTCGACCAGCCCGGGGCCCGAGGCGCGGCCGTCGCGGCCCACGGCGAACTCGGGCGCCATCGAGCCGAGCGCGCGGCCGATGGCACGCACGACCTCGGGGGTAAGCGTCTTGCCGGCGATGCCGCGGATGTCGTAGGCGCGGAAGATTTCGGCGGGGAGGCTCAATCGGTGTCCAGGAAGTCGAGGATGCGGCGCGCGAGCCATTGCCCGCGGCCGGGAAAGCCGGCATGCCCGCCGGTCCCGGGAAATTCTAGCACCACGTCCGGCGCGGCCTCGCGCGTCGCGGCGGCAAGATCCGTGGCGGTCAGGAACGGATCGTTGCGCGCGTTGAGTATGAGCGTCGGCACGCGGATGCGCGCGAGCCACGGCGCGCTGGACGCGCGCGCCCAGTAGTCGTTCGCGTCGCGAAAGCCGTGCAGCGGCGCGGTGACGAGGTCGTCGAACTCGCGGAACGTGCCGAGGCGCGCGACGCGGACCTGATCGAGGGCGAGCTGGCCGAGCGCGACCTTGGCGAGCGTCTTGGCTTTCATGGTGACGAGGAAATGGCGCACGTACAGCCTGCGGTTCAGCCCGCGGTCGAGCACGCGCGCCGACGCGGCGAGCGACAGCGGCGCCGACACCGCGACCGCGCGCCGCACGATGCCCGCGGCCGCATCGCCCTGCTCCCCCAGCCACTTGAGCAGCGCATTGCCGCCCAGCGACACGCCGGCCGCGTAGGTGGGCTGCAGGCGCCGCAGCATCCAGTCGATCTCCGCGCTGTCTCCGGAATGGTAGGCGCGCGGCAGCCGGTTGAGCGCGCCCGAGCACCCGCGGAAGTGCAGCACTGCGATGCGCCAGCCGAGCGCGAGCGCGTACGCAGCGAGGCGCAGCGCGTAGTGGCTGGACGAGCTGCCTTCCAGTCCGTGGAACAGGGCGACGAGCGGCCCGTCACCCTCGCCGGCGCGGTCCACGTCGACGAAATCGCCGTCCGGCGTTTCCCAGCGCTCGCGGCGCCAGGCGACCCGCGGCGCCGGCGCAAGCACCGGGACGATGGTCTGCAGGTGGCCGCCGGGCAGCCACCAGGGCGCGTGGTAGGGGCTCAATGCAGGATCTTCGGCGTTTCCGGCGGCGGCTCGGCGCTGCCGGGCGCGGGCGAGCCGTGGTGCGCGATCATGCGCCAGCCCGCGGCGGTGCGCAGGTACACGTTGGTCGCGACCACCACCTGCAGGGGCTTTCTCTCGCCCGGCACGTAGAAGTTCTCGTGCACGCTGTGCACCGCGACGATCGAGCCGCTGATCGCCACCTGCTGCGTGACGTGGATGCGCGCGCGCGCCCCGCCGGCGAAGATCTGCCGCCAGCTGTCGCGCACCTGGTCCTGGCCGCACAGGCGCTTGCCGCCCGGGTGCACGCAGACGATTTCCTCGTCCTCCGACCACACGGCCATCATCAGCTCGAGATCGACGCGCTCCAGCGCCTCGTAGAAAGCGGCCTCGGCGTCCTGCGGCGTGGGGAAGATGCGTGCAGGCATGCGCTATGTCGGGACAGACCCCACTTTCGCAAATTGCAACGACGCGAAAATGGGGTCTGTCCCCAGTATGGCGAGCACCTTTTCTGCGCTCAGCTCGCGCATGCAGCGGAAGTGCCCGAGCGGGCACTCGCGCGCATAGCACGGGCTGCACTCCAGCGCGAGCCACAGCACGCGCGAGCTCGCCGACAGCGGCGGCGTGTGCTTCGGGCTCGAGGAGCCGAACAGCGCCACCTGCGGCCGGCCGAGCGCCGCGGCGACGTGCATCAGCCCCGAGTCGTTGCTGACGACGAGCGCCGCGCCGCCCAGCAGCTCGATCGCCTCGTCGAGCGTGGTCTCGCCGCACAGGTTGCGTCCGCGGATGCCTTCGCCGAACGCGCGATCGCGCGCGCCGCCCAGCGCGATCGCCGCGAGCGGCAGGCGCCGCGACAGCTCGGCGAAGTAGGGCCAGCGCTTTGCGGGCCCGTACTCGGCGCCCGGGCAGAGCGCGGCGTACGGCGCGTGCAGCCCGAACTTGCGGCGCGCGGCTTCCGCCGCCGCGGCGTCCACGGCGATCCGCGGCTCGGGCAGCGGCACGCGGATCTCGGCGCCCGGCGGCGCGGCGAGGCGCGCGAAATGCAGCGCCATCGGCTCGCGCCCGGGCCGGCGGCGGTGCACGACGTTCAGCAGGCCGTAGCGCGCCTCGCCCGCGTAGCCGATGCGCCGCGCGATCCCGGCGAAGAACGGCACGAGCGCGGACTTGAGCGAATTGGGCAGCACGAGCGCCTCGTCGTAGCCGAGCGCGCCCAGCGTGCGCCCGAGCTTCCAGCGCTCGCGCAGCTCGAGCGCGCCGTGCGCGAACGGCGTCTCGATGACGCCGGCGACTTGCGGCATGCGCCGGAACACGGGCGCCACCCAGGCGGGCGCGAGCACGTCGATGGTCGCGCCGGCGCGCGACTCGTGCAGGCGCTCGAGCAGCGGCTGCGCCATCAGCGCGTCGCCGATCCAGTTGGGCGCGACGACGAGAAGGCGGGCCAAGCCTCAATGCCCTTTCGGTGGCGCGCCCTTGTAGAGGTACCTGGTCCCGCAGTACGGGCAGAGCGCGTGGCCTTCCTGCGCCACGTCGAGAAACACGCGCGGATGGCGCGCCCAGAGCGGCGCGCCCGGCAGCGGGCAGTGCAGCGGCAGGTCCTGCTGCGTGACCTCGACTTCGCGCGCCTGGTCCGCGCTCACGAGCGCCCCTTCTTCATCGGCACCGGGGTCAGCCAGTGCGCGTGCTTGCGGTCCTTGCCGGTGACCACGTCGAAGAACGCCTTCTGCAGCTTCTTGGTGACCGGGCCCGCCTTGCCGGCGCCGATCACGCGGCCGTCGAGCTCGCGGATCGGCGTCACCTCCGCCGCGGTGCCGGTGAAGAAGCACTCGTCGGCGATGTACAGGTCGTCGCGCGTCAGGCGGCGCGATTCGACCTTGTAGCCCAGGCCCGCGGCCAGCTCGATGACCGAGGCGCGCGTGATGCCGGTGAGTGCCGAGGTGAGCTCGGGCTCGCAGATGACGCCGTCCTTGACGATGAAGACGTTCTCGCCCGCGCCTTCGGCGACGAAGCCGTCCACGTCGAGCAGCAGGCCCTCGTCGTAGCCGTGCATGGTGGCCTCCAGCGTCGCCAGCACCGAGTTGGGGTAGGTACCCGACATCTTGGAGCGCGCCATGGTGACGTTGATGTGGTGGCGAGCGTAGGAGGAGGTCTTGACGCGGATGCCCTTCTCCAGCGCCTCCGGCCCGAGGTAGGCGCCCCACGGCCACGCGGCGATCGCCACGTGCACGCGCGCCCCCACCGGCGACACGCCCATCTTCTCCGAGCCGTAGAAGGCGATCGGCCGGATGTAGCACGCTTCGTGGCCGTTGGCGCGCACCACTTCGATCTGCGCCTGCATCAACTGCTCGCGCGTGTACGGGATCTTCATCAGGTAGATGTGCCCCGAGTTGATCAGCCGCTGGGTATGCTCGGCCAGCCGGTAGATGGCGGTGCCACGCACGGTCTTGTAGGCGCGAACTCCTTCGAACACCGCCAGTCCATAATGCAGGGAGTGCGTGAGGACATGGGTGGTGGCCGAGCGCCAGGGAACGAGCTTGCCGTCGTACCAGATCCAGCCGTCGCGGTCGGCCATCGAGAGCGCTGCCTTTGCCTTCGCCATGAAGCGGGGTCTCCCTTGAATGAAGCGGCATTGTAAGCACCGGCGCGTACAATACGCCATACTATTAACATGATTGCTAATCCTCAGGATCTGGTGTTCGCGGCGCTGGCCTCCGCGCCGCGCCGCCAGGCGATCGCCTTTCTCGCGCAGACGGCGCTGTCCACCTCCGATCTCGCGCTGCGCTTCGGCATGAGTGCGCCAGCGGTCTCGCGGCATCTGTCGGTGCTGCAGGAGGCCGGGCTGGTGTCGGCCGAGCGCCAGGGCCAGCGGGTGCTCTATCGGCTGCAGCGGGAGGCGCTACTCGACGCGCTCGGCGGGCTCGCCTCGCTGGTCGACGGGCCGCTGCGGCGCGCGCCGCGGGAGGCGATCTAGTGCTGCGCCGCCTCGCGCTCGTACTGCCGCTGGCGCTCGCGGGCTGCGCCACCGTGCCCGAGGACGACGGCCTGCTCGCCTCGACGCCGATCGTGCGCGCGCTGGACCGAGAGACCGGGGACTTGGTGGCGGTGGGGCGCTTCTCCTCGCTCGAGCCGGGTGCGCCGCTGCCCGCCGATTGGCTGGGCTGGGGACTGCGCTCGGGCAAGCGGCCGACCGAGTACCGGCTGGTGGAAAACGGCGGCGCCACGGTGCTCGAGGCCTACGCCGACGGGGCAGCCACCGGATTCTACCGGCGCGTGCGCGTGGATCCGCGCCGGCAGGGTGTGCTGGAATGGAGCTGGCGCATCGAGGGCATGATCGAGGGGGCCGACCTGCGCGTCGGCGCGCGCGAGGATTCCATGGCGCGCCTCGTGGTGTCCTTCCACGGCGATCCGGGCAAGCTCGACTTCGAGGACCGCGCGAAGCTGCGCCTGGCCAACGCGTTCGCCGGTGAGCCTTTGCCCTACGCGATGCTCATCTACGTCTGGTCCAACCAGATCCCGGCGGAGACCGCGCTGCCCAGCCCGCAGCTCGACCGCATCCGCATGGTGGTGGTGGAAAGCGGCCCGGCGCATGTCGGGCAATGGCGCACCTACCGCCGCAACGTGCTGGAGGACTATCGCCGCGCCTTCGGCGAGGACCCCGGCGACATCGTCGCCGTGGGCGTGCTCACCGATTCCGACAACACGCAGCGGGTGGCGCGCAGCTACTACGGCGACATCACGCTGCGCGCGCCCTAGCCGAACAGCAGCGCCCAGAGCTCGCGCACGGCCTGCGCGTGCCCCGCGACGCGCTCGTGCGGCACGCGCGCGTACTGCGCGCCGTTCAGCCGCAGGCCGTGCTGCAGGCGGCGGAACTCGCGGTAGGCCTCGCGGCAGCGTTCGGCCAGCGCCTCGGGAATCAGGCCGAAGCCGGCCGCCATCTTCAGCAGCGCGATGTTGCCGAGGTTGCCCGTCAGCTCGGCATGGCGCGCGGCGTGCGCGAGCACCAGGAATTGCACCGCGAACTCCACGTCGATCATGCCGCCGCGGTCGTGCTTGACGTCGAACAGGCCCGAGCGGTTGGGATGGGCGTCATGCATGCGCTCGCGCATCTTCAGCACCTCGCGCGCGAGCTCCGCCGGGTCGCGCGGCCGCACCAGGATGCGCGTGCGCAGCGCTTCGAACGTCGCGCCGACCTGCGCGTCGCCCGCGCAATGGCGCGCGCGCGTGAGCGCCTGGTGCTCCCACACCCAGGCCGACTCCTGCTGGTACTTGGCGAAGGCCTCGATCGGGCTGACCAGCAGGCCCGACTCTCCCGACGGGCGCAGGCGCAGGTCGGTCTCGAACAGCACGCCGCTCGCCGTGCGCGTGGTGAGCCAGTGATTGAGGCGCTGCGCCAGCCGCGCGTACAGCTCGGGCGCGCGCTCGTCCGCGTCGTCGTACAGGAAGATCAGGTCGAGGTCGGACGCGTAGCCGAGCTCCTTGCCGCCGAGCTTGCCGTACGCCACGACCGAGAAGCGCGGCGCCTCGCGGTGCCGCCCCGGCAGCTGCGCCCAGACGACCGTGAGCGCGGCGTCCAGCACGAGGTCGGCGAGCCGCGACAGGTGGTCGGCGAGGTGCTCCACGGTGAGGAGGCCGGCGAGGTCCTGCGCCAGCAGGCGGAACACCTGCGCTTGGTGCTGCTCGCGCAGCACGTTCATCTGCCGCTCGACGTCGCCCACCACCGCGGCGAGCTGCTCGGCGAGCGTTGCCTCGAACGCCGCCCAGTCCGGCGGCGCGTACAGCACGCGGTCGTCGAGCAGCTCGTCGAGCAGCAGGGGGTGGCGCGTGATGTAGTCCGCCGCCCAGCTCGAGGCGGCGACGATGCGCGTCACGCGCTCTAGCGCCTCCGGGTGCTCGGCGAGCAGCGCCAGGTAGGCGGCGCGCCGCGCCACCGCCTCGATCAGGGTGATCCCGCGCGCGAGCGTCTCGTCCGGGTCCGCGGCGCGCGCTGCCGCGGCCGCCAGCCCCGGCACCAGCGCATCGACGCGCTGGCGCGAGTCGGCCGGAAGCATCGCGTAGCGCTGGCTGTGGCGCATGGCGAGCAGGCGCTCCGCGCTCATCTCGGGATTGCGGAAGCCGCGGCCGGCGAGCGCCTGCACCATCGCGCCGCGGTCCTCCTGCCACAGGTCGGGCGCATCGACCGCTGCAGATTCCGCGAACACGTCCTGGAAATGCCGTTGCACGGCGTCGCGGTGCGTTCGCAGCCGGGCGCAGAACTCCTCCCAGTGCGCGCAGTCAGACATCTGTGCGATGCGCTCCCGATCGCCGGGATCTTCCGGCAGCGTATGCGTCTGCAGGTCGTCGACATACTGCAGGCGATGCTCCGTCCTGCGCAGGAAGTCGTAGGCCGCGGCCAGCTCGCGCGCCGCGTCTTCGGGCAGCAGGTTGCGTTCGGCGAGCCGGACGAGGGCCTCGAGCGTCGGGCGCACCGCGAGCGCGGGGTCGCGGCCGCCGCGCACCAGCTGCAGCGCCTGCGCGACGAACTCGATCTCGCGGATGCCCCCCGGGCCGAGCTTGACATGCCCGGCGAGCTCCCGCCGCGCGACGTCGCGGCGCACTTCGGCGTGCAGCCGGCGCATGGCGGCCAGCGTGGCGTAGTCCAGGTACTTGCGGTACACGAACGGGCGCACGATGCCGTCGAGCTCGGCGTGCGCCACGCCGGTGAGCGGCCGCGCCTTGATCCAGGCGTAGCGCTCCCATTCGCGCCCCTGCGCGAGAAAGTAGGCCTCCAGCGCCGCGAAGCTCACCGCGAGCGGGCCGGAGTCGCCATAGGGCCGCAGGCGCATGTCGACGCGGAACGCGAAGCCATCCTCGGTCACGTCCGACAGCAGGCGGATCAGCTTGCGGCCGGCGCGCTCGTGCGTCTCGGCGTCGGCGCCGTCGGGATATGCGAAGACCAGGTCCACGTCGGAGGAGACGTTCAGCTCGCGGCCGCCGAGCTTGCCCATGGCCACCACCACGAGGTCGCGGGCGCCGGTCCAAGCGAGCGCCGCCGCGATTTCCTGCTCGGCGAGCTCGCTCATCGTGGCGCATACCTCGGCGAGCGCGGCGCCGCCGTCGAGGTCGCGCGCCATCACGCGCAGCAGCACGCGCTGGCGCAGGCGACGCAGCCGGCGCTTGAGAGCAGCCTCGTCGTCCTCGCCGGCGCCCGCCAGCGCTGCGCTCATCTCTTCGCGCGAAAAGGGCGCCGCGGCGCGCAGTTCCTCGTCGAGCTCGGGGCGCGTCGCGAGCAGCTGTCCGGCATAGCGCGAGAGGGTGATTTTCCTAATTGGCGCAGGCCTTTATGGGTAAAATACCCGGTGCAAGAGACAGACCGCAAGAACCCTTCCGGCGGGTGTGCCCCCGAGCGTCGAGCGGTGCCCAAACCGCAAGAGAGCCCGACGCGACTATAGGGGCAAGGCGAAGCGCGATGCAATCCTCATACCGGCACACGGTCGCTCGCGCCGCGCTGCGCGCGCTCGAATGGCTGGCATGGATCGTGTTCTTCGCTTTCGCGGCGACGTTCCTCGCCCTGCGCTTCTGGCTGTTGCCGCAGATCGAGCGCCATCAGCAGGACGTGGTGGACGCGCTGCAGCGCGCGATCGGCCTGCCGGTAACTATCGGCTCGATGAGCGCCGAGTGGGACGGCCTGTATCCGCGTCTCACGGTCACCAACCTGCGCGTCGCCGACCGCGACGGACGCGACGCGCTGCTGCTGCCCGTGGTGGAGCCGGTGATCGGCTGGTCGACGCTGCTGGCCGGAGACCTGCGCCTGCATTCGCTGACCATCGAAGGCCCGCGACTGACGGTGCGCCGCGCGGCGGACGGCACGCTCTCGGTCGCCGGTATCGCGCTGGGTGCGCCGCGCGAGACTGCGAACGGCGACGGCCGCCTGGCCGACTGGGTGCTGGAGCAGCGCGAGATCATCGTCCGCGACGCCGAAATCGAGTGGGTGGACGAGCAGCGCGGTGCGCCCCCGCTCGCGCTGCGCGGGCTGCAACTGCGCCTGCGCAACCGCGGCGAGCTGCACCAGGTCGGCCTGTCGGCGCGCCCGCCGCCGGAGCTGGGCGCCGGCCTCGAGCTGCGCGCGTCGCTGCGCGGGCGAAGCCTCCAGCAGCTCGCCCGCTGGAACGGCCGCGTCTACGCCGAGCTCGGCTATACCGATCTTGCCGGCTGGCGTGCATGGATCGACTACCCCTTCGAAATCACGCGCGGGCAGGGGGCGCTGCGCCTGTGGGCGACCTTCGGCCGGGGCGAGCTGGTCGATGCGACGGCCGACCTGGCGCTTGCCGGCGTGAGCGCGCGCCTGGGCGCGGAGCTGCCGCCGCTCGAGCTGGCGAGCGTCGCCGGCCGCGTGCAGGGCCGGGCCTCGGCACGCGGCTACGAGTTCGGTGCGCGGCGCCTCGAGCTGGTCCCGGCGCAAGGACTGCCGATGCGCGGCACGACGTTCCGCGCATCCTGGGAGGCCACGCAGCCGGCACGCGGCTCGCTGAGCGCCGACGTGCTCGAGCTCGAGCCCCTGGCGCAGCTCGCCGAGTACCTGCCCTTCCCGGCCGACCTGCGCGCGCTGCTGGCCGAGCTTGCGCCGCAAGGGCTGGTGAGCGACGCGCGTTTCGAGTGGACCGGCACGTTGCCCGACCAGGCGCGCTTCCAGGCACGGGCGCGCTTCGAGGGCCTCGCCATGAATGCCTGGCGCGCCATTCCGGGTTTTCGCCGCCTGAGCGGGCGCATCGAGGGTACGGAAGCGCGCGGCACGCTGTCGCTCGCCGCGCAGGGCGCGGAGATCGACCTGCCGCGCGTGTTTCCCGATCCGCGCATCGGCCTCGCGCAGCTCGCCGGACAAGTGGGCTGGGAGCGCGGCGCCGGCGGGCGCGTCAACGTGCGCCTGTCGCAGTTGAAGTTCGCGAACGAGGACCTTGCGGGCAGCGCGTCCGGCAGCTATGTCTACACGGGCGACGGGCCCGGCGTGATCGACCTTTCCGCTCAGTTGCAGCGCGCCGATGCGCGCAGTCTGGATCGCTACCTGCCGCTGCCGGCCATCATCGGCGAGAAGACACGCAGTTGGCTGGTGTCGGCGATCCGCGCGGGGCGCAGCAACGACACCCGCCTGCAGCTGCGCGGCGACCTGCGGCAGTTTCCGTTCCGCGATCCGCTGCAGGGGCAGTTCGAGGTCGTCGCGCGGGTGCGCGACGGCGTACTGGCCTACGCCGAGGACTGGCCGCCGGTCGAGGCCATCGACGGCGAGCTGCGCTTCGAGCGCGACCGCATGAGCGTGCTCGCGCGCGGCGCGCGCGTGCTGGGCGCGACAGTGCGCGACGCGCGCGCGGGCCTGCGGCTGGGCGCCGGCGCGGTACTGGAGATCGCCGGGCGCGCGCAGGGGCCGAGCGACGAGTTCGTCGCCTTCCTGCGTGCCAGCCCGCTGCGCCGCAAGCTCGGCGGGCTCGCCGACGGGCTGAGCGCCGCCGGCGAGGGGGAGCTGCGCCTCAAGCTGGCGCTGCCGCTCGCGCAGCTGGAGAAATCGGAAGTGGAGGGGGAGTTCTCGTTTCTCGGCAATACGCTGCGCCTCGGGGCGCAGTTGCCGCCGATCGAGCGCGCAAGCGGCACGCTGGCCTTCACCGAGTCCTCGGTGCAGCTGCGCAATGCCAGCGCGCGGTTCGTGGGAGGGCCGCTGCGCGTGATCGGGGGGTCGCAGCGCGGGGGCGGGGCGGTGCTGAGCGCCAGCGGCGAGTTCACGGTCGCGGCGCTCGAGCCCTGGCTGCCGGAGGCGTGGCGCGGGCGCTTCAGCGGCGGGGCGGCGTACGCCGGGTCGGTGCGCATCCAGGCCGACGGCGAGCCGCAGATCACGGTCGAGTCGGACCTGGTCGGCGTGGCGAGCGCGCTGCCGCCGCCGCTCGCCAAGCCGTCCGGCGAAGCGCAACTGCTGCGCCTTTCGCTGCTGCAGGGCGCGGACGGCGAGCGCGATCGCATCAGCGTCTCGGTGGGCCGGCTGATGCGCGCGGAGTTCCTGCGGGAGCGCGAAGGGGGGGCGCAGGCGCTCGAGCGTGCGGCCATCGTCTTCCATCCGCCGCCGGGAAGGGCGCTGCGCCTTCCGCAGCGGCCGGTGCGCACGCTGATCTACGGCTCCCTGCCGCATCTTGATCTGGACCAGTGGCTCGAGCTGCTCGGCACCGACGAGCCCGCCGGCGCCGAAGAAGCGCTGACCGTCGCGGAGATGAGCTTCGGCGTGCTCGACGCCTTCGGCCGACGCCTGCAGGATGTGTCAGTCAAGGCGCGCGTGCAGGGCGGGGGCTGGACGGCGAACGTGACCTCCAAGGACATCGCGGGCGACGTCGTCTTCAGCGGTGGCAAGCGCCGCGCGCTGCAGGCGCGCATGGCGCGTTTCGTCGTGCCACCCAGATCGCCGGACGGCGATCGGCACGAGTCCGCAGGCGAGCTGCCCGACCTCGACCTGGTAGCGGAGGACTTCGGCTACGACGGCATGCGCCCCGGGCGCGTGGAGATCGTCGCCCGGCGCGAGGCGCCGGACTGGCGCATCGAGCGGCTGTCGATCAGCAACCCCGACGGCAAGGTGACGGGCAGCGGACAGTGGCGCACCAGCGCGACCGGCGGCACCGCGCTCGCGCTCGAGCTCGAGGCCGCCGACCTCGGGCACTTCCTGGAGCGACTGGGCCGTGCCAACCTGGTGCAGGGCGGCAGCGCCAAGGCCTCGGCCAAGGTGGCCTGGGACGGCGAGCCGACGGCCGTCGACCTGGCGAGCTTCGGGGGCAGCGTGACGCTGCACGCGGAATCGGGGCGGTTTCTGCAGATCGAGCCGGGCATCGGCAAGCTCGTGTCGCTCATGAGCCTGCAGAATCTGCCGCGCCGCATGGTGCTCGACTTCGGCGACGTGTTCTACAACGGCTTCCAGTGGGACCGCATCGACGCGACGGCGAGCATCGCGCGCGGTGTGCTGGAGACCAAGGACTTCCGCATGCTGGGCGGTGCGGCAGAGGTGCAGATGCACGGCACGGTGGATCTGGCGCACGAAACCCAGAACCTGCGCGTGCGCGTGGTGCCGGGGCTGGACGGCACGGCCTCGACGGTCACCGGCGTGATGATCAGCCCGCCGATCGGCATCGCCGCGCTGATCGCGCAGAAGCTGCTCCGGAACCCGCTGGGACAGATGTTCGCCTACCAGTACGACATCACCGGCGACTGGGCCAACCCGACGGTCCTTCCGGTCCGGCCCCCGGTCGCGGAATTGCCGAATACGATCATAGGAGATTGAATAGCCCCATGGATGCCGACCGCCTGATCGCCACCGCCGGCGCCTGCCTGCTCGCGCCCTTCGACCTCGAGCCGCGCCGCCTGGACGCCGTGTTCGGCGCGCTCGCCGGCCGGCGGATCGACCAGGCGGACCTGTACTTCCAGTACACGCGCGCCGAGGGATGGAGCCTGGAGGAAGGCATCGTCAAGTCGGGCAGCTTCGCCATCGAGCAGGGCGTCGGCGTGCGCGCCCTCTCGGGCGAGCGCACCGCCTTCGCCTACTCGGACGAGATCAGCTTCGATGCGCTGCAGGACGCTGCGCGCGCGACGCGCGCCATCGCCGCCGCCGGGCAGTCGCGGCGCGTGCAGGCGCGCGCCCGCCGGCGCGCGCCGGCGCCGGCGCGCTACGAGCCGCTCGACCCACTCGCCTCGCTCGTCGCCGAAGCGAAGGTCGCGCTGCTGGAGAAGGTGGAGCGCCTGTGCCGCGCACGCGACCCGCGCGTCATCCAGGTGATGGCGAGCCTCGCCGGCGAGTACGAGGTGGTGCTCGTCGCTCGCGCCGACGGCGTGCTCGCCGCGGACGTGCGGCCGCTGGTGCGCCTGTCGGTGCAGGTGATTGCAGAGCACAACGGCCGCCGCGAGTCAGGCTCGAGCGGCGGCGGCGGGCGCACCGACTTCGCCATGTTCACGGACGAGCTGCTGGAGACCTACGCGCGCCAGGCGGTGGACCAGGCGCTCGTCAACCTGGAGGCGCGTTCGGCGCCCGCGGGCACCATGACCGTGGTGCTCGGATCCGGCTGGCCGGGAATCCTGCTGCACGAGGCGATTGGCCACGGGCTGGAGGGCGACTTCAACCGGAAGGGCTCTTCCGCCTTCGCCGGGCGCATGGGCGAGCGCGTCGCGGCGCCGGGCGTGACGGTGATCGACGACGGCACGCTGCCCGGCAGGCGCGGCTCGCTCACCGTGGACGACGAAGGCAACCCGACGCGGCGCACGGTGCTGATCGAGGACGGCGTGCTGCGCGGCCTGATGCAGGACAGCCTGAACGCGCGCCTGATGAAGATGCCGCTCACCGGCAACGGCCGGCGCGAGTCCTACGCGCATCTCACGCTGCCGCGCATGACCAACACGATCATGCTCGCGGGCAACCACGATCCGCAGGAAATCATCCGCAGCGTGAAGAAGGGCCTGTACGCGGTGAATTTCGGCGGCGGCCAGGTGGACATCACCAGCGGCAAGTTCGTGTTTTCGGCGTCCGAGTCCTACCTGATCGAGGACGGGCGCGTCACGCACCCGGTGAAGGGCGCGACGCTGATCGGCAACGGGCCGGATGCGCTGACGCGCGTGACCATGATCGGCAACGACATGAAGATGGACAGCGGCGTGGGCACCTGCGGCAAGGAAGGGCAGAGCGTGCCGGTGGGCGTCGGGCAGCCGACGCTGAGGATCGACGGCCTGACGGTGGGCGGCACGGGATGAGCGCGCTCGCCTCGAACACGACGCGCTTCCTCGCGGACGCGGATGCGCTCGCGCGCGAGATCGCCGACGGCGCCTCGATCGGCCTGCCGCCCGACTATTCGCTGGTGGCGATGGACGTGGTGCGCGCGCTCGTGCGCCGCAAGGCGAAAGACCTCAAGCTGATCGGCGTGCCGCAGCTCGGGCTGTGCGCCGACCTGCTGATCGGCGCGGGTTGCGTGCGCGAGATCGAAACGAGCGCCGTCACGCTGGGCGAGGCAGGGCTCGCGCCGCGCTTCACGGCAGCCGCCGAGACGAAGTCGCTGCGCATCATCGACGCCACCTGCCCGATGGTGCATTCGGGATTGCAGGCGACGGAAAAGGGCGTGCCGTTCATGCCGATGCGCGGCGTGCTCGGCTCGGACCTCGTCGGGCGCCACCCGGACTGGAAGACGATCGACAATCCGTTCGCCGAGGGCGATCCCCTGCTGCTGGCGAAGGCCATCGTGCCGGACGTGGCGCTGTTTCACGCGCGCTGGGCGGACGAGGCGGGCAACGTCTGGGTCGGGCGCCGGAAGGAACTGGCCACCATCGCGCATGCGTCGAAGGCGTGCTACGTCACGTACGAAGAGCTGTACAAGGGCGACATGCTGGAAGACGAGCTGCTCGCGCCGGGATGCATCTCTTCGGTGTACGTGAGCGCGGTGGCGCCGGCGCCGCGCGGCGCCTGGCCGCTCGGCGTGCCGCTCGTCTACGGCATCGACGACGCGCACCTGCTGCGCTACGCGCAGATGGCGAAGAGCGACGCGGGATTCAGGCAATACCTGCAGGAATTCGTGTGGAACGCTACCACCCCGAAGAGCTCCTCGCCTGCGTCATCGCGCGCCTGATCGGCGACGCGCGCCACGTGGCGATCGGCGCCGCCTCGCCGATCCCGGCGACCGGGGCGTTCCTGCTCAAGCACAAGGTACCCGCGCTGCGCATTTCGCTGCTCGCCAGGCGCGTCGGCAATCCGTTCACCGAGGGCTCGCGCGAGCTGTTCGACCTCGCGGGGCAGGGGCGCATCGACGTCTTCTTCCTCGGCGGGGCGCAGATCGACGGCGCAGCGAACATCAATCTCGTCGAAGCCGAGGGCAGGCGCTTCCCGGGCTCGTTCGGCTCGGCCTACATGTACTTCAGCGCGGGCAAGACGATTCTGTTTCGCGAGGAGCATTCGCCGCGCGTGCTGGTGAAGAAGGTGGAGTTCGTGTCGGCGCCGGGCTGGAGCCCGCCCGAGGTGCAGCGGCGCGGCGGGCCCGCGGCGCTGCTGACGAGCAAGGCGCTGTTCCGGTGGCAGAAGGAGGAGAGGCGCTTTCTGCTGGAGAGCGTGCATCCGGGATCGAGCGCCGCGGACGTGCGGGCCAATACCGGATTCGCGTACGACGCGCCGGCGCAGGTGCCTGCAACGCCCGTGCCGTCGGCGGCGGAAATCGGCTTGCTGCGCGGCCCGGTCGCGCAGGTGATCGCGGAGAACTATCCGGCGTTCGCGCGCAAGGTCTGGGGCGCGGCTAGCTCCCCGCAGGCCACCTGAGCGAGCGCTGCACCGCCTCGCGCCAGCGCGCCATCATCTCGTCGCGCCGGCCTGCCTCCATGCGCGGCTCGAAGCGCTTGTCCGCCTGCCACTGCGCGGCGATCTCGTCGCGCGACTTCCACAGGTCCACCGTCAGGCCCGCGAGGTAGGCGGCACCCAGCGCGGTCGTCTCCAGCACCCTCGGCCGCACCACCGGCACGCCGAGCAGGTCGGCCTGGAACTGCATGAGCAGGTCGTTGGCCGTCGCCCCGCCGTCCACGCGCAGCTCCTTCAGCGACATGCCCGAATCCTTCTGCATGGCCTCGAGCACCTCGGCGCTCTGGAAGGCGATGGATTCAAGCGCCGCGCGCGCGATATGCGCACGCGACGTGCCGCGCGTCAGGCCGAAGATCGCGCCGCGCGCCTCGGGGTCCCAGTGCGGCGCGCCCAGGCCGGTGAACGCCGGCACGATGCATACGCCGCCGGAATCGAGCACGCTGTTGGCGAGCGCCTCGATCTCGGCGGAGGACTGGAAGAAGCCCAGCTCGTCGCGCAACCACTGCACCACCGCGCCGCCGACGAACACGCTGCCCTCCAGCGCGAACTCCTTGTCGCGCAGGTGCGCGCAGGGCGTGGACACCAGGCCGTGCGCCGACTGCACCATGTCGCCGCCGGTGTGCAGCAGCATGAAGCAGCCCGTGCCGTAGGTGTTCTTGGCCATGCCGGGCGCGTGGCAGGCCTGGCCGAACATTGCCGCCTGCTGGTCGCCGGCCACGCCGCCGATGATGAGCGGCTCGCCGAACAGGGACTTCGGCGTCATGCCGAAGGCGTGCGCCGACGGGTGCACGTCGGGCAGCAGCGCGCGCGGCACGCGGAACAGGCGCAGCAGCTCCTCGTCCCAGTCGTGCGCGTGCACGTTGTACAGCATGGTGCGCGCCGCGTTGCTGACGTCGGTGACGTGGGTGCGGTTGCCGGTGAGGTGCCAGACGAGCCAGGTGTCCACGGTGCCGAAGGCGAGCTCGCCGCGCTCGGCGCGCGCGCGCGCACCGGGCACCTGGTCGAGCAGCCAGGCGATCTTGGTGGCGCTGAAGTACGGGTCGATCACCAGGCCCGTGCGCTCGCGCACCAGGCCTTCCGCGCCCGCTTCCTTCAGCACGCGGCACTCCTGCGCGGTGCGCCGGTCCTGCCAGACGATGGCGTTGGCGACCGGCTCGCCGCTCTGGCGGTCCCAGACGAGCGTGGTCTCGCGCTGGTTGGTGATGCCGATGGCGAGCAGGTCGGCGAGCGCCACGCCCGACTGCGCGAGCGCGGCGCGCGCCACCTCGCGCTGCGTGGCGAGAATCTCGCGCGGATCGTGCTCCACCCAGCCGGGCTGCGGGTAGACCTGGCGGAACTCGCGCTGCGCCGAGGCCACCGGCGTGCCGCGCTCGTCGAACACGATGGCGCGCGAGCTGGTCGTGCCCTGGTCGAGCGCGAGGATGTACTTCATGCCTTCATTCTATTGCGGGACTGCGGCGTAGCGCGCGGCGAGCGCCGTGAACTCGCGCAGCGAGCGTTCGGCATCGATGGCCGCACCCAGTTCCTCGGCCAGCAACCCGGCGACGCGCGGCGCGGCCGCCGCGGCGGCGCGCGCGTCAAGGAACAGCAGCCGCGCGCGTCGCGCCAGCACGTCCTCGACCGTGCGCGCGTACTCGTAGCGCGCGGCGAAGCGCACCATCGCCTCCGACACGCCCGGGGCGATCTCGCGGTCCGCACCCGGCAGCGACGCGAGCAGCGGCGCCTCGCTGCCGTACAGGTGCGGACCGGGCGCCGCGCTGAGCGGCCGCGTGCCCGAGGTCGGCGCGCCGGCCAGCGGCAGCGCCCGCGTCACGCCCGCCGCGCGAGGCGGCAGCAGGCCGGCGGCCATGGCGTGCGCGAGCACGTCTTCGGCCATGGCGCGATACGTGGTCCACTTGCCGCCGGTGACGGTCACCAGCCCGGAGCGCTCGACCAGCACGGCGTGCTCGCGCGACAGGGTCTTCGTCTCCCCGGGCTCCTGGTCCGGCGGCCGGACCAGCGGACGCAGCCCGACCCACACCGAGCGGATGTCGGCGCGCGCAGGCGCGCGCGCGAGGTAGCGGCCGGCCTCGCCGAGGATGAAGTCGACCTCCTCGCGGAAGGGCTCGGGCTCCGCGGCCAGATCGCTGCGCGGCGTGTCGGTCGTGCCGAGGATCACCTTGCCGAGCCAGGGCACGGCGAACAGCACGCGCCCGTCGCGCGTCTTGGGCACGAGCATCGCGTGATCGCCCGGGAAGAAGTCGCGCTCGACCACGAGGTGCACGCCCTGGCTGGGCGCGACGAGGGCGCTGCATCCCGGCCGGTCCATGCCCCGGACCCCGTCGACCCACACACCGGTGGCGTTGATGACGCAGCGCGCGCGCAGCGCGTGGCGCGTCCCGGTCTCGCGGTCCTCGGCGAGCACGCCCGCCACGCGGCCCTCGTCGTGCAGCAGCCCGACCGCCGGGCAGTGGTTGAGCACGAGCGCGCCGCGCTGGATGGCGGTGCGCGCAAGCGCCACCGCGAGCCGCGCGTCGTCGAACTGGCCGTCCCAGTAGCGGATGGCGCCGGCGAGCGCGGGCGCGCGCAGCCCGGGCGCGGCCTCGGCGGCGCGCGCCGCGCCCAGGAACTCGGTGCGCTGCAGGCGGCGGTTGCCCGCGAGCAGGTCGTAGAGCACCAGCCCCGCGCCGTAGAAGGGTCCCTCGAGCCACCGGCCGCGCGCGCCATGCAGCGGCAGCAGCAGCGGCAGCGGCTGCGCGAGGTGCGGCGCATTGTGCAGGAGGAGCGAGCGCTCGCGCAGCGCCTCGCGCACCAGCCCGATGTCGCCCTGCGCGAGGTAGCGCACGCCGCCGTGCACGAGCTTCGTGGCGCGCGAGGAGGTGCCCTTGGCGAAGTCCTCGGCTTCGACGAGCGCCACCGACAGCCCGCGCGCCGCCGCATCGAGCGCGACGCCCAGACCCGTGGCGCCGCCGCCGATGACGACCAGGTCGAGTTGCGCGGAGCCCTCGATCCGATCCAGGAGCTCTTCGCGCGCAGGCTGCACGGCGGCGATTCTACCAAGGCGGCGATGATAAACTTGCGCGCGCCATGCCACTCCCCGTTTCCGAGATCGAGCGCGAGCTCGTGCACACGCGCCGCGTGCGCTATGAAGGCTACAAGCGCGCCGACGGCCTGTGGGACATCGAGGCGCACATCACCGACGTCAAGAACCACGATTTCACGCTGAAGACCGGGGTGCGCCGCGCCGGGCTGCCGGTGCACGACATGGTGGTACGCGTCACCATCGACCGCAGGCTCAACGTGGTCGACGCCGTCGCGGTGTCCGATGCCGTGCCGTATCCGGGCGGCTGCGAGCGGGCCGCGCCCGAGTACAAGAAGCTGATCGGCCTGAACCTGGTCAAGAAGTTCCGCGACGGGCTGAAGGCGCGCCTGGGCGGCGTACAGGGCTGCACGCACATCACCGAGATGCTGGCGGCGCTGCCGACCGCGGCCATCCAGACGTTCGCCGGCGAGATGCGCGAGGACCGCATGGACGGCCGCAAGCCGTTCCAGCTCGATCACTGCCTCGCCATGGACACCAGCGGCGAGACGGTGAAGCAGTGGTACCCGGAGTGGTACGTGAAGAAAGAGGAGAAGGCGGGGGCATGAAGATCCACGAGTACCAGGGCAAGGAGATCTTCCGCCGCTACGGCGTGCCGACGCCGCGCGGCATCCCTTGCTTCAGCGTCGAAGAGGCGGTGGCGGCGGCGCAACGGCTCGGCGGCAAGGTCTGGGTGGTGAAGGCGCAGATCCACGCCGGCGGCCGCGGCAAGGGCGGCGGCGTGAAGGTGGCGAAGTCGCCGGACGAGGTGCGCGCGCACGCGAAGAAGATCCTCGGCATGCAGCTCGTCACCCACCAGACGGGCCCCGAGGGGCAGAAGGTGCGGCGCCTGCTGATCGAGGAGGGCGCGAACATCGCCAAGGAGCTCTACGTGGGCCTGGTCGTGGACCGCGGCACGCAGAAGGTCGCGCTGATGGCTTCCTCCGAGGGCGGCATGGACATTGAGCAGGTGGCGGCGAAGACGCCGGAGAGGATCCACAAGGTGTTCGTCGACCCGCAGGCCGGCCTCGCCGAGGGCGAGGCGCGCGAGGTGGCGCGCAGGATCGGCGTGCCGGAGGGCGCGCTCGGCGACGCCGCGCGGCTGCTGCAGGGCCTGTACCGCTGCTTCTGGGAGACCGACGCGTCGCTGGTCGAGGTGAACCCGCTCATCGTCACGCGCGACGGCCGCGTGGTGGCGCTCGACGCCAAGATCAACTTCGACGACAACGCGCTGTTCCGGCACGAGGACATCGTGGCGCTGCGCGACCTCGACGAGGAAGACCCGCTCGAGATCGAGGCCTCCCGACACGACCTCAACTACATCTCGCTCGACGGCCGCATCGGCTGCATGGTGAACGGCGCCGGCCTCGCCATGGCGACCATGGACACGATCAAGCTGTTCGGCGGCTCGCCAGCCAACTTCCTCGACGTGGGCGGCGGCGCCACCGCGGAGAAGGTGACGGCGGCGTTCAAGATCATGCTGTCCAACCCCAAGGTGAAGGCGATCCTCGTCAACATCTTCGGCGGCATCATGAAGTGCGACACCATCGCCACCGGCGTGGTCGCCGCGGCGCGCGAAGTGAAGCTCGCGGTGCCGCTGGTGGTGCGCATGAAGGGCACCAACGAGGACCTCGGCAAGCAGATCCTGAAGGACTCGGGCCTGCCCATCATCTCGGCCGACAACATGGCCGACGCGGCGCAGAAGGTGGTCGCCAGCCTCGCGCAGAAGAAGGCGACGGCCAAACCGAAATCCAAACTTCAATCCAAACCCAAGGCCAAGCCGAAGAAGAAGCCCGCGGCGAAGAAGAAGGCGAAGGCCAAGGGGAAGAAGAAATGAGCATCCTGATCGACAGGAACACCCGCGTGGTGACGCAGGGCATCACCGGCAAGACCGGGATGTTCCATACGCAGACGAGCCGCGCCTACGCGAACGGCAAGGCCTGCTACGTCGCCGGCGTGAACCCGAAGAAGGCGGGGGAGAACTTCGATGGGATCCCGATCTACGGCACGGTGCGCGACGCCAGGGACAAGGCCGGCGTCAACACCTCGGTGATCTACGTGCCGCCGCCCTTCGCCGCCGCCGCGATCTGGGAAGCCGTGGAGGCCGATCTCGACCTCGTCATCTGCATCACCGAGGGCATCCCGGTGCGCGACATGATCGAGGTGCGCGACCGCATGCGCAAGCAGGGCCGGCGCACCAGGCTCGTCGGCCCGAACTGCCCGGGCGTGATCACGCCGGGCGAGATCAAGATCGGCATCATGCCGGGCCACATCCACAAGCCGGGGCGCGTCGGCGTCGTCTCGCGCTCGGGCACGCTCACCTACGAGGCGGTCGGCCAGCTGACCGAGCTCGGCATCGGCCAGTCCTCCGCCGTGGGCATCGGCGGCGACCCGGTGAACGGCATGAAGCACGTCGACGTCCTGAAGCTGTTCAACGACGATCCCGGCACCGACGCCGTGATCATGATCGGCGAGATCGGCGGCTCCGACGAGGAGGACGCCGCGCGCTGGGTGAAGCAGCACATGACGAAGCCCGTGGTCGGCTTCATCGCCGGCGTCACCGCGCCGCCGGGCAAGAGGATGGGCCACGCCGGCGCCATCATTTCCGGCGGCAAGGGCACGGCGCAGGAGAAGCTCGCCGTGATGGAATCCTGCGGCATCCGGGTCACGCGCAATCCGGCGGAGATGGGCAAGCTGCTGCGCTCGGCGCTGCGCTAAGACGAGGAGCAGGCCATGTTCGGAGACTGGTTCAATACGGAGGAAGTGGACGAGGTGGCCGACGCGATCGTCGCCGACCTGGTGAAGCGCCTGCCGCCGTCCCCGGGCCCGCACACCCGCAAGACCGCGGACCGGCTGAGGAAGACCCACGACGTCATCTTCGCGCGCCTCGAGCAGTTCGTGCGCTCGCGCAAGCTGAACATCTACAAGATGGCGCGGCTCGCCAACCGCGTGCGCTGGGCGCTGCGCGACGCGGGCTACGCGACGGAGTTCACCGACGCGCTGAGCTACGAGCTCGCCACGGTGGCGAAGCTCGCCTCGCGCCAGGCCTCCAGGCCGCCCGCCTGATCGCGTACAATTGCGCGCAACGTCCTCCCGCAGCCAGGTCACCCCTTGATTTCGAAACGGGCCGCGCTTCTCGCAGCCCTGCTTGGCGCCAGCGTCCCGGCGCACGCCGCCTTCCTCGCCGGCGAGGCGCTCGACACCGCGGCCGACGTGCTCGCCTGGATCGTCATCGTCCTGGTGCCGATCGTGGCGATCGTCGTCTTCTGGCTGGTGCACATCCTGCCCGAGAAGATCGCCGAGCACCGCCACCATCCGCAGCAGCAGGCGATCAAGACGCTGTGCCTGCTGTCGCTCGTCTTCGGCGGCATGCTCTGGCCCATCGCCTGGCTGTGGGCCTACACGCGGCCGGTGATGTACCGCATGGCGTACGGCACCGAGAGGCACGAGTCCTATTTCGAGGAGGCGGCGGCCAAGGCGCGCGCGGGGACGTCGACGGCCGAGGAGATCCGGCACCTGCGCGAAGAGCTCGAGGCCATGCACGCGCGCGGCGCGCTGCCTCCGGGCCTGAGGGACCTGCTCGGCGAGCTCAAGGCGCTGCACGAGCAGACGCGGCCGCCTGCCGCGGGGGAAGGAGCCCGCTAGATGGAGGCCCTGCTCCTCGGCATCTACTCGTTCTTCGTCTGGCTGATCTTCATCAAGTTCAAGTGGCTGCCGTGGAACACCGCGACGCAGGTCACGGTGGCCATCATCCCGATCGTCGCGCTCACCGCGCTCATCCTCGCGCTCAACGTCTTCGCGCCCTCCTCGGCCGACGTGCGCGTGTACCGCTTCACGGTGCCGATCGTGTCGCAGGTGCGCGGCCGCGTGGTCGAGGTGCCGATCGAGGAGGGCAACGTCCCGGTGAAGAAGGGCGACGTGCTGTTCCGCATCGACCCGACGCCCTACCAGCTGCAGGTGAATACGCTCAAGGCCCAGCTGGAGAACGCCGGGGCGCAGGAGCGCGAACTGCAGGAATCGCTGAAGGGCGCCCAGGCCAAGATCGCGGAAGCCAAGAGCGCCATCGCGCAATCGACCGCGCGCATCGGCGAGGTGACCGCCCGGCTCGACCTGGCGCGCATGCGCGTCGAGCAGCACCGCGAGCTCGCCAACACCGGCGCCGGCACCAAGTTCGAGCTGGAACAGGCCGAAGCCACGGTGCTCGAGCTCTCCGGGCAGCTGGCCGCGGCGCGCAGCAGCGAAGCGCAGGCGCGCGCCGCCGAGCGCCAGGCGGTCGCCTCGCGCGAGCAGGTGCAGCAGAAGCTCGGCGCCAAGGTGAACGGCGAGTTCGCGCAGGTGGCGCAGATTCGCGCGCAGCTCGAGAACGCCGAATGGGAGCTCGAGCAGACGACGACGCGCTCGCCCTGCGACTGCTACGTGGTCAACCTGCAGCTGCGGGCGGGCGGTTTCGTCGCCGGCCTGCCCTTCAACCCCGTGATGACACTGGTCGAGACGACCGGCTCGGTGGTCGCGCTGTACAACCAGAACGAGCTGCACCAGGTCGCGCCGGGCAATGAAGCGGAGTTCACGCTCAACACGCTTCCCGGCCGCGTCATCAAGGGCAAGGTCAACTCGGTCGTCTGGGCTTCGGGCGCCGGGCAGCTGCCGGCGACCGGCACGGTGCCGATGACCGGCGTGCTCACCGCGCCGCCACAGCGCTTCGCCGTCAAGTTCGACATCGCGGAGAAGGACCAGGCGGTGTTCATGGCGCCGGGTGCGGCGGGCAGCGCGGCGATCTACACCGAGCGCCTGCACGCCATCCACATCATCCGCAAGGTGATCCTGCGCGTGGGCGCGCTGCTCAACTACCTCGTGCTCAAGCTGCACTGATGCGCGCACGGGGGCTCCTGCTGGCCACGCTGCTCTCGGGCTGCGCGCTGCAGGCGCCGCCGGAGCGCGAGGAGCTGCGCAAGCAGGCGCTGCCCGACTACGCCTTGCCCGAGGCCTACGCGGCGGGCACGACGGCGCCCGGCGAGGCGGCGGATGCGTGGCTCGCGAGCTTCGGCGACCCGCAGCTGGAGAAGCTGGTGCGGGAGGCGATCGCCGCGAACCTCGATCTGCGCGTGGCGGCGGCGCGCGTGGAGCAGGCGGCGGCCGCCGCGCGCCTTGCCGGCGCGACGCTGTGGCCTCAGGTCAATGCGCTGGCGCGCGGCGGCGGCAAGCTCTCCGGCGACTCCTCCGGCCTCGAGGGCTGGGGCATCTTCGCCAACTGGGAGCTCGACCTCTGGGGCCGCGTGCGCTACGGGCGCGAGGCGGCCGCCCGGCAGCTCCAGTCCACGGAACTCGACACCGCGTACGCGCGCCAGTCGGTCGCGGCGATGGTGGCCAAGGGCTGGTTCCTCGCGCTGGAGGCGCGCGCGCAGAGGACCATCGCGACCGAGATGGCGCAAGCCTCCGAGCGGCTCGGGTCGCTGGCGCGCGACCGCCTGCGCGTGGGCCGCGGCGACGAGCTCGAGGTGCGCCAGGCCGACGCGCAGACCGCCAGCTTCCGCGACGCCGCCCTGCAGCTCGAGCTCGCCGAGGCGCAGGCGCTGCGCTCGCTCGAGGCGCTGCTCGGGCGCTATCCGGCGGGCGCGGTCGCGCTCGTGGCCGACCTGCCGGCGATGCCGGGCCCGGTGCCGGTCGGATTGCCCTCGGCCCTGCTTGAGCGCCGGCCGGACGTGGTCGCCGCCGAGCGCCGCGTGGCGGCGGCCTTCAGCCGCGTAGGCGAGGCGCGCACCGCGAAGCTGCCGCGCATCTCGCTCACCGCGGCGGTCACCAGCATCTCGAGCGAGCTGTTCTTGCTGCAGGACCGCGACGACCCGCTGGCCAGCGCCGGCGCGGCGATCACCCAGCCGCTGTTTCTCGGCGGCGCGCTGCAATCGCAGGAAGAGATACGCGATGCCGAGCTCAAGGCGGCGATCGCCGATTACGGCCGCGTGGGCGCCCGGGCGTTCGGCGAGGTGGAGAACGCGCTCTCGGCGGGATTCAACCTCGAAGAGCGCTTTGCGACGCTGACGCGCGCGGTCGCGGACAACGCGCGCGCGCTCGAGCTCGCCGAGATCCGCTACCGCGTGGGCTCGGCGGATCTGCGCGCGGTCCAGCAGCAGCAGCTTGCGCTGTTCGCAGCGCGCTCGTCGCTGCTGCGCGCGCGCACCGAGCGGCTGGTGCAGCGCGTCAACCTGCACCTCGCGCTGGGCGGGGGATTCGAGTGAGCGGATGTTGAGCCGCTTGTTCGGCAGGAAGCCCCGGCCGGCCGACGGCGCTGGCGCGTCGTTCGATACGCGCGCCGCGCTCGAGCTCGGCTTCGCGCACCAGACGGCGGGGCGCCTGGGGGAAGCCGATGCTGCCTACCGAGAGATCCTGGCGCGCGAGCCTGCGAACTTCGACGCGCTGCATCTGCGCGCGGTGGTGGCATTGCAGGCGGGTCGCCCGCAGGACGCCGAATCGCTGCTCGCGCAGGCGCTCGCCGTGGACCCGCGCCGGCCGGCGGCCCTCAACAACCTGGGCGAGGCCCGGCGGCTGCTCGGGCGCCTGCCCGAGGCCGCCGCCAGCTATCGCGCGGCGCTTGAGGGCGCGCCCGACTATTTCGACGCGTTGTTCAACCTGGGCGGCGTGTTGCTGCGGCTCGGCGAGACCGGCGAGGCGCGCGCGGCGCTCGAGCGCGCGCTTGCCCAGCAGCCGGAGCGCGCGGAAGCGCACCAGCGCTACGGCCTCGTGCTGCACGCCGTCGGGGAGACGGAAGGCGCGCTGGCCGCGTTCCAGCGCGCGGTCGCCCTCGAGCCGGGCAACGCGCGCATGCGCTTCGACGCCGGCAACGTGTTGCGCGAGAAGGGCTTTCTCGACGAGGCGGCGGCGGCCTACCGCGAGGCCATCGCGCTCGCGCCGTCGCTCGCGGCCGCGCACAACAACCTGGGTAACGTCCTGCGGCATCAGGGCAAGGTAGAGGAGGCGCTCGCCTGCTACGAGCAGGCGCTCATGCAGCAGCCCGACTTCGTCGACGCGCTGCAGAACGCCGCACAGGTGCTGCGCGAGCAGGGGCGGCTGGCGCAGGCCGCCACCGCCTACCGTGCGCTGCTCGCCGCGCGCCCGGACCTGGCAGCGGCGCACCTGGACCTGGGCAATGCGCTGAAGGGCATGGGAGACCGTGAGGGCGCGCTTGCCTGTTACCGGGAGGCCTGCGCGCGCGACCCGCAGCTGGCGGAGGCGCGCTGGGCGCTCGCCATGTCGCAGCCGCCGATGATCGCCGAGAGCGAGGCGGCGCAGGCCGCGAGCCGCACCGACTTTGCGCGCGAGCTCGCCGCGCTGCATGCCTGGTGCGCCGAGCGCCCCGCCGAGCAGACCGCGCGCGCGGTGGGCACGCAGCAGCCTTTCTATCTCGCGTACCAGGAGGCGGACCACCGCGAGGCGATGGCGCGCTACGGGGCACTGTGCGCGCGCCTGATGGGCGACTGGCAGCGGGCGACGCGCCTGCCGATGCCTGCGCGCATCACGCGCGCGGAGACGCGCGTCGGCATCGTCTCGGCGCACGTGCACGATCACTCGGTGTGGAACGCGCTGGCGAAGGGCTGGCTGCAGAACCTCGACCGCAACCGCTACGACCTGCGGCTCTTCCACCTCGGCACCACGAACGACGTCGAGACCGCGCTCGCCAGGACCCTGGTGTCGCACTATGCCTACGGCAAGAGCGACCTCGTCGACTGGACGCAGCTGATCCTCGCGCAGCAGCTCGACGTGCTGATCTACCCGGAGATCGGCATGGATCCGAACACGGCCAAGCTCGCCAGCCTGCGCCTCGCGCCGGTGCAGGCGGCCGCCTGGGGACATCCACACACCACGGGCCTGCCGACGATCGACTACTTCCTGTCCGCCGAGGCGCTCGAGCCGCCCGGCGCCGAGGCGCACTACACCGAGCGGCTGGTGCCGCTGCCCGGGCTGGGCTGCTGCCTGACGGCGCCCCAGTCCGTCGCCGCCGAGGTGGACCTCTCCGCGCTCGGCATTCGCGAGGGCGTGCCGCTGCTCCTTTGTCCCGGCACGCCGTTCAAGTACACGCCGCGACACGACGCCGTGCTGGCCGAGATCGCGCGCCGGCTCGGCGATTGCCAGATGGTGTTCTTCGCGCCGCAGACGCCCGAGCTCGTCGAGCGCCTGCGCGCGCGCATGGCGCGCGGCTTCGCCACCGCTGGCGTGGATTTCAGCGCCACCACCGTCTTCGTGCCGTGGCAGCGCCGTGCGAGCTTCTTCGGGCTCATGCGCGAGGCCGACGTGTGCCTGGATACGCTCGGTTTCTCCGGATTCAACACCGCGCTGCAGGCGATCGAGTGCGGCTTGCCGATCGTCGGCTACGAGGGTCGCTTCCTGCGCGGCCGCCTGGCGAGCGGCGTGCTGCGCCGGCTCGGCCTGGACGCGCTGGTGGCCACCACGGAGCGGGACTACGTGGAGGCCGTGGTGCGCCTCGCGCGAGAGGCGGCATGGTGGGGCGAGGCGCGCGAGCGCATGGTCGCGGCGCGGCCGCGGCTGTACGGCGACGCTGCGCCGGCGCGCGCGCTGGAGGCGTTCTTCGAGCGCGCGCTCAGCGCGGCGTAGGCTCCGCGGCCGGCAGGGCCGGCGCGAGGTCGGGCTCGCCGCAGTGCTTGAGGATCTCGGCGCGCGCGCGGTCCCTGAGCCGCAGCGTCGCCGCCCAATCCGCGCCGTCCGGGGCCACCGGCGCGCCGATGGTTACGGCGATGGGCGCGCGGCGCGCGTACCACGTGCCGTCGCGCAGCACCGAGCGCACCCCGCGCAGCGCCACCGGCACGACCGGCACGCCGGCCTGCGCGGCGGCCTGGAACGCGCCGGCGCGGAACGGCGCGAGCCCGGCGTTGCGCGTCAGCGTGCCCTCGGGAAAGACGATCAGCGAGCGGCCCGCGCGCACCGCCGCGGCGAGCGCGTCCGCGTGCTCGGCGCTCTTTTGCACGTCGAAGCGCTCGACCAGCATGGCATCGAAGCCGTGCAGCAACGTGCGCATGACCGGGTTGGCCTCGAACTCGCGCTTGGCGGCGAAGGAGTACACGCGCGGCCCGAGCGCCGCGACCAGCACCACGGCATCGAGGTAGCTCGTGTGGTTGGCGGCGAGCACCATCGGGCCGGGCGGCAACTGCTCGCTGCCGCGCACGACCAGCGGGATGCCGGCGGCGCGCAGGAAGAAGCGCGCCAGCGCGCCGCCGGCGCGCCAGGTGCGCGGCGGCGGCCCGAGCGCGGCGGCCAGCCAGGCCAGCACGAACACGGGCCCGAACACGGCGTAGGCGCGCAGCGAGAACGCGAGCCCCGCGGCGGCGCGCCAGCCGCGCCGCAGCTGCGGTCCGGCCCCGGCGAGCGCCAGCCGCACGAACTGCAGCCACACCGCCTGCCGCTTCACCGACGTCGGGCCGCGTTCGTAGAACTCGCGCGCCGCCGTGCGCCGGATCTTGCCGCTCGAGGTCTTGGGCACGGTCGCCGGCGGCGCGAGCACGATGTCGTCGGCCGGCGCGCCGGTCAGGTTGACCGCCAGCTCGTTGATCATGCGCTTCAAGTCGGCGTGCCGCGAGGCGTCGGCATTGCGCATTTCGGCGAGCACCACCATGCGCTCGGTGCCCGTGGCAGCGTCGCGGCTGCCGAACACCGCGACGCAGCCGCGGCGCACGCCGCCAAGGTCGCCGACCGCCTGCTCCAGTTCGTAGGGGCTGATGTTGCGCCCACCGCGGATGATGATGTCCTTCTCGCGGCCGGTGAGGTAGACCATGCCTTCCTTGAGGTAGGCGCGGTCGCCGGTATTCAGCCAATCGCCGTCGAACAGCTTCTTCGTCGCCTCCGGACTGCGGTAGTAGCCTGAGGTGGCCGAGGGGCCGCGGAACTGCAGCAGGCCCTCCTGCCCATCGGGCAGCTCGAGGCCCGCCGCGTCCACCACGCGCAGGTCGTGGCCTTCGACGACGTGGCCGCAGCCGACCACCCTGAGCGGCGCCGGATCGTCGGGCCGCGCCGGCAGCGCCTCGCCGGTTTGCGAGAATTTCTCGCGGTCCAGCGCGTCCATGCGCCAGGGCTCGCCCGGCGTGGTGAAGGCCAGGCCCACCGTGCATTCGGCGAGGCCATAGACGGGCGAGAGCACGTTCTTGCGCAGCCCCCATTTCGCGAAGCGCTGCTCGAAGGCAGTGATGGTGTCGGGGCTCACCGGCTCGGCGCCATTGAAGGCGAAGCGCCAGGACGACAGGTCGATGCCCTCCATCTCCTCGTCCGGGATGCGGCGCAGGCACAGCTCGTAGGAGAAATTCGGCCCGCCCGAGATGGTGCCGCGGTGGCGGTGGATGGCGCGCATCCAGCTCCCGGGGTGCGAGAGGAAGGCCAGCGGCGACATCAGCACCACGGGGAAGCCGAGGAACATGGTGGCAAAGCACCCGCCGATCAGTCCCATGTCGTGGTACAGCGGCAGCCAGCTCACGAACACGTCGCCCGGACCCGCGCTCACCGCCTTGCCCATCGCCTGCACGTTGACCAGCAGGTTGGCGTGCGACAGCACCACGCCCTTCGGGTTGCCGGTGCTGCCCGAGGTGTACTGCAGGAAGCCGATGTCGCCGGGCTTGCCGCGCACCGGCGCGAAGCCGGCGCCGCTGCCTTCCAGGTCGGAAGGCATGAGCACCGCGCGCAGGCTCTCCACCTGCGCGCGCAGCAGGTAGGCGAGCGCCTTGGCCTCGGGAATGGTGATCATGATCGTCGCGCCCGCGCTCTTCAGGATGCCGACGTGGCGCGTCATGTGGTCTTCGATGGTGCTCAGGCGCGCCGGCGGGTACAGCGGCACCGGCACGCCGCCCGCGAGCAGCACGCCGTAGAAGGAGAACAAGTACTCCTTGCAGGTGGGCAGCATGATCGCCACCATCTGCCCGGGCTGCAGGCCCGCCTGCGACAGGCGAGCCGCGTAGCCAAGCGCGCCGTCGTACAGCTGGCGATAGGTGATCGGCGTTTCCCGGCCTTCCTCGTACAGGTGCACCGTCAGCCGGTCGGGCTGGCGCTCGACGTGGTACTCGAGTGCCTCGGTGAGCGTCAGCGCCTGCAGCGGCGGGGGCACGTCGGTGGACTGCGACAGGCTGGCGACGCTCGTATCGGCGGCGCGCGGCGCCTGCCCGGCGCTCGCGAGCAGAAAGCGCAGCAGGTCGCGCGGCGTTTCCGCGGCGGCGAGCGCCTGCTCGGGCAGGCTCGTGCCGAACTCGCGCTCCAGGCGCAGCACCAGCTCGACGCGCGCCAGGCTGTCCAGCCCAAGACCCTTCTCCAGGTGGGTGTCCAGCGCGACCTGCGCCTCCAGGTGCGGGCGCGCCTCGCGCGCCACTGCCTGCACGACCGCGAGGAGTTTCTGCGCGTCGACGTTCGCGCTCGGCTGGCTCATGGAGCGGCGAGTGTACACGCGCCGTCCGCGTGCTTGACCGCAGTCAAGACAACGCGGCCCCGGGCTGCCGGATAATGCTGCGCATCGTGAAGAAAGCACGCGGCACCCCGAAGGGCCGCGGCGTGGAGCCGCAGGCGCTGCAGGAAGTCCGGGCCCTGCTGGGCACGGCGCCGCGGCGCCGCGACCTGCTGATCGAGCACCTGCACCGCCTGCAGGACCGCTTCGGCCACCTGTCGGCGGCGCGCCTCGCCGCGCTGGCGCAGGAAATGCGGCTGTCGATGACCGAGGTGTTCGAGGTCGCGACCTTCTACCACCACTTCGACGTCGTGAAGGAGGGCGAGGCCGCGCCGCCGGCGCTCACCGTGCGCGTGTGCGACTCCATCGCCTGCGAGCTCGCGGGCGCGCAGGCGCTGCTACGCCGGCTGCCGGCGATCCTCGGCAAGGAAGTGCGCGTCGTCGCCGCGCCCTGCGTCGGCCGCTGCGAGGCGGCGCCTTGCGCCGTCGTGCACCAGAACCCGGTGGGCAATGCGACCGTCGAGAAGGTCAGGGCCGCGGTGCAGGCGAAGAAGCTCGGCTGCGCCGAGCCCGCGTACCTCGACTACGTCGCCTACCGCAAGGCGGGCGGCTACCGGCTGATCGCCGACTGCCTCGCCGGCAAGCGCTCGCGCGACGAGATCACGCAGGCCATGGAGGACTCGGGCCTCAGGGGCCTGGGTGGGGCCGGCTTTCCTGCAGGGCGCAAGTGGCGCATCGTCGCCGCGGAGCCCGCACCCCGCCTGATGGCGGTGAATATCGACGAGGGCGAGCCCGGCACCTTCAAGGACCGCTGGTACCTCGAGCGCGACCCGCACCGTTTCCTCGAGGGCATGCTGGTCGCCGCGTGGTGCGCGGGCGTGGGAGAGATCTACATCTATCTGCGCGACGAATACGCGGGCTGCCGCGCGGTGCTCGAGCGCGAGCTGGCGAAGCTCAGGAAGAACCCGCCGTGCGCGCTGCCGCCGATCCACCTGCGCCGTGGCGCGGGCGCCTACATCTGCGGCGAGGAGTCGGCGATGATCGAGTCGATCGAGGGCAAGCGCGGCATGCCGCGCCTCAGGCCGCCCTACGTCGCGCAGGTGGGCCTGTTCGGCTACCCGACGCTCGAGCACAACATGGAGACCGTGTACTGGGTGCGCGAGATCGTGCAAAGAGGCGCGGACTGGTTCGCCTCGCACGGCCGCCATGGCCGCAAGGGACTGCGCTCCTTCTCGGTCTCCGGGCGCGTAAAGAAGCCCGGCGTGCACCTGGCGCCGGCGGGCATCACGGTGCGCGAACTGATCGACGAATACTGCGGCGGCATGCAGGAGGGGCACGAGTTCTACGCGTACCTGCCGGGCGGCGCCTCGGGCGGCATCCTGCCCGCGTCCAAGGGGGACGTGCCGCTCGATTTCGACACCTTGCAGCCGCACGGCTGCTTCATCGGCTCGGCGGCGGTCGTGATCCTGTCGCAGCGCGACAAGGCGGCGGCCGCGGCGAAGAACCTGATGAGGTTCTTCAAGGACGAATCGTGCGGTCAGTGCACGCCCTGTCGCGTGGGCACCGCGAAGGCGCTCGACCTGATGCAGCACAAGTCGTGGAACCAACCGCTGCTCGAGGAACTCTCACAGGCGATGATGGACGCTTCCATCTGCGGCCTGGGGCAGGCGGCGCCCAACCCGGTGCAGTGCGTCATGAAGTACTTTCCGCACGAGGTGCAGTGATGGATCGCGCGAGTACCCGGCAGCAGGCGACCATGCCGGTCGAGTTCAGGCTGAACGGCAAGACGGTGGTCGGCCGGCCCGACGAGACGATCATCGAGACCGCCAAGCGCCACGGCGTGGAGATCCCGCACCTGTGCTACGCGCCGGGCCTCAGGCCGGACGGCAACTGCCGCGCCTGCGTGGTCGAGATCAAGGGCGAGCGCGCGCTGGCGCCCTCGTGCTGCCGCTATCCGAAGGAAGGCATGGAGGTCACCAGCGACTCCGCACGCGCGCGGCTGTCGCAGAAGATGGTGCTCGAGCTGCTGCTGGCCGACATGCCGGAGAAGCATTACCGCAAGGATTCCGAGCTCGATGCGTGGGCACGCAAGCTCGAGGTCGGCCTGCCGCGCTTCGCGTCGCGCCATCAGCCGAGGGCCGACCTGTCGCATCCGGCCATCGCGGTGAACCTGGACGCCTGCATCCAGTGCACGCGCTGCCTGCGCGCCTGCCGCGAGGAGCAGGTGAACGACGTGATCGGCTACGCCTGGCGCGGCGAGCACGCGAAGATCGTGTTCGACTTCGACGATCCGATGGGCGCGTCCACCTGCGTGGCCTGCGGCGAATGCGTGCAGGCCTGCCCGACCGGCGCGCTGATGCCCGCGCGCGACGCCGGGCTGCAGCAGATCGACAAGACGGTGGATTCGGTCTGTCCGTTCTGCGGCGTGGGGTGCCTGCTCACCTACCACGTCAAGGACAACGTCATCCGCTTCGTCACCGGCAAGGACGGCCCCTCGAACCACGGGCGCCTGTGCGTCAAGGGCCGCTACGGCTTCGACTACGCGCACCATCCGCATCGCCTGACGAAGCCGCTGATCCGCAAGCCGGGCGTCGCCAAGTCCGCCGACCTCAGGGTCGATCCCGGTAACTGGCGCGACGTGTTCCGCGAAGCGAGCTGGGAGGAAGCACTCGATCTGGCCGCGCAGGGGCTGCGGCGCGTCCGCGAGCGGGACAAGGCCGCGCTCGCCGGCTTTGGCTCGGCGAAAGGCTCGAACGAGGAGGCCTACCTCTTCCAGAAGCTGGTGCGCACCGGCTTCGGCACCAACAACGTGGACCACTGCACGCGGCTGTGCCACGCCTCGTCGGTGGCGGCGCTGCTGGAGGGCATCGGCTCGGGCGCGGTGTCCAACCAGGTAAACGACGTCGCGCATTCGGAAGTGATCTTCCTGATCGGCGCCAACCCGACCTCGAACCACCCAGTGGCGGCCACGTGGCTGAAGAACGCCGCCAGGCGGGGCGCGAAGCTGATCGTCGCCGACCCGCGGCGCACCGACCTCGCGCGCCATGCAACGCATTTCCTGCAGTTCCACCCGGATACCGACGTCGCGCTGCTCAACGCGATGATCCACGCGATCATCGACGAGGGGCTGGTGAACGAAGCGTTCATCCGGGACCGGACCAGCGGCTACGATGCGCTCGCCGAGAATGCGAAGGACTTCCCGCCGGAGAAGATGGCGCCGATCTGCGGCATCCCGGCCGACACCATCCGCCAGGTGGCGCGCCTGTATGCCTCCTCGAGGGCCTCGATCATCCTCTGGGGCATGGGCATCAGCCAGCACGTGCACGGCACCGACAATGCGCGCTGCCTGATCGCGCTCACGCTGATGACCGGCCAGGTCGGTCGCCCGGGCACGGGCCTGCATCCGCTGCGCGGCCAGAACAACGTGCAAGGGGCGTCGGACTCGGGGCTCATCCCGATGATGTACCCCGACTACCAGCGCGTGGCGACACCGGAGGCCAAGGCGAGGTTCGAGAGGTTCTGGGGCGCCGAGCTCGATCCCAAGCCCGGCCTCACGGTGGTCGAGATCATGAACGCCGCCTATGACGGCAAGATCCGCGGCATGTACATCATGGGCGAGAATCCCGCGATGTCGGATCCCGACCTCGAGCACGCGCGCGCGGCGATGGCGAAGCTCGAGCATCTGGTGGTGCAGGACATCTTCCTCACCGAGACGGCTTGCCTCGCCGACGTGGTGCTGCCCGCGACCGCCTGGCCGGAAAAGGACGGCACGGTCACCAACACGGACCGCATGGTGCAGCTCGGCCGCAAGGCGCTCGAGGCGCCGGGCGAGGCGCAGCCCGACCTGTGGATCATCCAGGAGCTGGCGCGGCGCCTCGGGCTCGAATGGCGCTACGCCGGGCCGAGGGACGTGTGGGACGAGATGCGCGGCTGCATGGATTCGATCCGCGGCATCACCTGGGAGCGCCTCGAGCGCGACTCGTCGGTCACCTACCCGTGCGAGAACGAGGGCGATCCCGGCCAGCCGGTCGTGTTCCAGACGCACTTCCCGACCGCCACCGGGCGCGGCAAGTTCGTGCCCGCCGACCTGATTCGTGCGGCCGAGCGCCCGGACAAGGATTTCCCGATGGTCCTGATCACCGGGCGGCAGCTCGAGCACTGGCACACGGGCGCCATGACGCGCCGCTCGGGCGTGCTGGACGCGATCGAGCCCGAGCCGGTGGTTTCCATGCATCCGCTCGACCTCGCGGCGCTCAAGGCCCGGCCCGGGGAGGTGGTGACCGTGGAGTCGCGCCGCGGCAGGATCTCGCTCTATGCCCGGGCCGACGAGGGCACGCCGCGCGGCGCGGTGTTCATCCCGTTCGCCTTCCAGGAAGCGGCGGCCAATCTGCTCACCAACCCGGTGCTCGATCCGTTCGGCAAGATCCCCGAGTTCAAGTACTGCGCGGTGCGGGTGACGCGCGGCGGCGCGCGGCCGGCCGACCCGGGCTACGGCAAGGGGCGCTCGCTCGCGCTGACCTCGGCCCGCGCTTGACCGCAGTCAAGGGAGCGTTCGCGCGCGCTCCCCTATAGTCCGGGCGGACAACCGCGAGGAAATCCGCCATGCCGTCCGACATCGATATCGCACAGGCCGCGAAGCTGCAGCGCATCAGCAAGGTCGCGCTCGAGCGCCTGGGCATCGCCGAGGAGCACCTCGAGCCCTACGGCCATTACAAGGCCAAGATCTCGCTCAAGTACCTCGACACGCTGAAAGGCAAGAAGGACGGCAAGCTGATCCTGGTGACCGCCATCAGCCCGACGCCAGCGGGCGAGGGCAAGACCACCACCACGGTGGGCCTGGGCGACGCGCTCAACCACATCGGCAAGAAGGCGGCGATCTGCCTGCGCGAGCCTTCGCTCGGGCCGGTGTTCGGCGTGAAGGGCGGCGCGGCGGGCGGCGGATACGCGCAGGTGGTGCCGATGGAGGACATCAACCTGCATTTCACGGGGGATTTCTCCGCCATCGCGCTCGCCAACAACCTGCTGGCGGCGATGCTGGACAACCACATCACCCAGGGCAACGAGCTCGGCATCGACATCCGGCGCATCCAGTGGCGGCGCGTGGTGGACATGAACGACCGCGCGTTGCGCGAAATCGTAATAGCGCTGGGCGGGAGCGCAAACGGCTACCCTCGCGAGGACGGCTTCGACATCGTCGTCGCCTCCGAGGTGATGGCGATCTTCTGCCTCGCCACGTCGCTGGAGGACCTGAAGAAGCGCCTGGGCAACATCGTGGTCGGCTACACGCGCGAAGGCAAGCCGGTGCACGCGCGCGACCTGAAGGCACACGGCGCGATGACGGTGCTGCTGAAGGACGCGCTCGCGCCGAACCTGGTGCAGACGCTGGAGAACAACCCGGCCTTCATCCACGGCGGGCCGTTCGCCAACATCGCGCACGGCTGCAACTCGGTGATCGCCACGCAAAGCGCGCTCAAGCTCGTCGACTACGTGGTGACCGAAGCCGGCTTCGGCGCCGACCTGGGGGCGGAAAAGTTCCTCGACATCAAGTGCCGCAAGACCGGCCTCAGGCCCAACGCCGCGGTGATCGTCGCCACGGTGCGCGCCATGAAGTACCACGGCGGCGTGGACGTGAAGGAGGTCAACAAGGAGAACCTGGCGGCGCTGGACAAGGGGCTGGTGAACCTGGAGCGCCACGTCGACAACGTGCAGAAGGTCTACGGCATCCCCTGCGTGGTGTCGATCAACCGCTTCACGTTCGACACGCCGGCCGAGATCGAGATGCTGCAGGCGCGCATGAAGACGCTCGGCGTGCCGGTGGTGCTGGCGACCCACTGGGGCGAGGGCGGCAAGGGCGCCGCCGAGCTGGCGAAGATCGTCGTCGGCCTGTGCGAGCAGCCTTCGAAGCCGACGTTTGTCTACGAGGACGCCGATCCGCTGTGGGACAAGATCAACAAGATCGCGAAGAAGGTGTACCGCGCCTCCGAGGTGACGGCGGACGCGAAGGTCAGGGGCCAGATCAAGCAGCTGCAGGATTCCGGCTACGGGCACTACCCGGTGTGCGTGGCGAAGACGCAATCCTCCTTCACCACCGACGCCAAGGTGCGCGGCGCGCCCGACGGCCACGTGGTCAACGTGCGCGAGGTGCGGCTGGCGGCGGGCGCGGAGTTCGTGGTCATGATCTGCGGCGACATCATGACCATGCCGGGGCTGCCGAAGGTGCCGTCGGCCGAGAAGATCGACCTCGTGGACGGAAAGGTGGTGGGGCTGTTCTAGCGCGGCCGGCGCCGCAGCCGCAGGTTGAGCATCTCGACCGCGACCGAGAACGCCATCGCGAAATAGATATAGCCCTTGGGTACGTGGAAGTCGAGGCCGTCCGCCACCAGCGCCATGCCGATCATGATGAGGAACGCGAGCGCGAGCATCTTGACCGTCGGGTGGTGCGAGACGAAGCGGCCGATGGGCCCCGCCGCCACCAGCATCAGCGCGACGGAGGCGACCACCGCGGCGATCATGATGCGCACGTCGTCCACCATGCCGATCGCGGTGATGATGGAGTCGAGCGAGAACACCAGGTCGATGACGATGATCTGTCCGATCACGGAGGCGAAGCTGGCGTGCGCCGCCTTCGGCGCCTCGGGCGGCGCGCCATGCTCCTCGTACATCTCGTGGATCTCGCCGGTCGCTTTCCAGATGAGGAACAGCCCGCCGGCGATCAGCACCAGGTCGCGCCCGGAGAGGTCGTTGCCGGCGACGGCGAACACCGGCGCGGTGAGGCCGATGATCCACGCGATGGCGAGCAGCAGCGCGATGCGCATGAACATCGCCAGCCCCAGTCCGATGCGGCGCGCGACGTCGCGGCGCTGCGGCGGCAGGCGGTCGACGAGGATGGAGATGAAGACGATGTTGTCGATCCCGAGCACGAGCTCGAGGGCGGTGAGCGTGGCGAACGCGATCCACGCCTGGGGCTCCAGCAGCAGTTCCACGCATCTCTCCGAGAGGCGGAGTGTACAATGCGCCGTCGCGCTTTCCGCGGAACGCCCAGCTCATGAAGATCCTCGTCGCGGTTGACGGCTCCAAGGGGTCGCTCGATGCGGTGCAGTGCCTCGTCGACCATGCCGACTGGTACCGGGAAACGCCCGAAGTGCATCTGGTGACGGTGCACCTGCCGGTGCCGCAGCTGCCGCGCATGGGCCTGGCAGTCGGCAAGGCGCAGATCCGCAAGTACTACGAGGAGGAGGGCGAGGAGCGGCTCGCGGCGGCCAAGCGCAAGCTCGACGCGGCCGGGATCGCCTACGTGGCGAAGGTGCTCGTCGGCCCCGTGGCCGAGAGCATCGTGAAGCATGCGCGCGACAAGCGCTGCGACCTGATCTACATCGGCACGCGCGGCATGACCGCGCTCGGCAAGGCGCTGGTCGGCTCCACGGCCACCAAGGTCCTGCACATCGCCGACATCCCCGTGCTGCTGGTGAAGTAGGGCCGCATCGCGCCATCGCCGCATGCTCGCCGAACTCGCCTCGCAAGCGTTCTGGATCGGCCTGCTGAAGATCATCGGCGTGAACATCGTCCTCTCGGGCGACAACGCGGTGGTCATCGCGCTCGCGGCGCGCTCCCTGCCTGCCCGGCAGCAGAAGGCGGCCATCTTCTGGGGCTCGGGCGCGGCCGTGGTGATGCGCATCGTGCTGACGATCTTTGCCGTCGCCCTGCTGGCGCTGCCATGGCTGAAGATCATCGGCAGCCTGCTGCTGTTCTGGATCGGCATCAAGCTGCTCGTGCCGGAGGAGGATACGGGGGACATCGACGCCAGCGACAACCTGATCGCCGCGATCCGCACCATCCTGATCGCCGACCTCGTGATGAGCATCGACAACGTGATTGCCGTGGCGGCGGCGGCACAGGGCAGCTACGTGCTGCTGATCCTCGGCCTTGCCATCTCGATCCCGCTGGTGATCTTCGGCTCGCAGCTCCTGCTGCACCTGATGGAGCGCTGGCCGGTGATCATCACGGTGGGCGGCGGCCTGCTTGGCTTCGTCGCCGGCGAGATGCTGGTCACGGATCCCGCCCTGGCAGGGCCGATGGAGAGCATGGGCATTCGCTTCAACGACGGCAATCCGACGATCGGCGAAGTCAAGCTGGCGCTGATCGCGGGCGCGATCGGCGCGGCGGCGGTGGTCGCGGCCGGCACCTGGCTGGCAAGGCGCAAGCGGGCCGGCCCGGCGTCCGGGCCGCTGGGCGACGCCGAGCCGCCGAGGTCCTGAATGCGATCAACGCCCCGGGGCGCGCCTTATCTCGTCTTCCGCCTCGCACGAGGGCGAGGCGACGTCGCCGATTCTTGACTCTGGTCAATGTGAGGCTTTTCGGGTAAAAACGACAATGAGTTGCGGCAGCTCCGCTTACGAACGGCGCGCCGCGGCGATCCAAACGTACGACACAGGAGGAGTCATGAAACGCAACGTGTCTCGCGTAGTGGCGATGGCCTTCGCTCTCGGCTGGCTCGGAGCGGCGCAGGCGTGGGAGCCGACCAAGACGGTGGAATTCATCATTCCGGCCGGAACGGGGGGCGGCGCCGACCAGATGGCGCGCGCCATTCAGGGGATCGTCGCCAAGCACAGCCTGATGAAGGAGTCGATGGTGGTGATCAACAAGTCCGGCGGCTCGGGCGCCGAGGGCTTCCTCGACGTCAAGGGCTCGCAGGGCAACCCGCACAAGATCATCATCACGCTGTCCAACCTGTTCACCACGCCGCTCGCCACGGGCGTGCCGTTCAACTGGCGCGACCTGACGCCGGTGAAGATGATGGCGCTGGACAACTTCGTGCTGTGGGTGAACGCCGAGACGCCCTACAAGACGGCCAAGGAGTACATCGACGCGGCCAAGGCGGCCGGCCCCGGGAAGTACAAAATGGGCGGCACGGGCGCCAAGCAGGAAGACCAGATCATCACGGCGGCGATCGAGGAGCTGACGGGCGCCAAGTTCACCTACATCCCGATCAAGGGCGGCGGCGCGGTCGCCGTGCAGCTCGTGGGCAAGCACGTGAACTCCTCGGTGAACAACCCGATCGAGGCCGTGGCGCACTGGCGCGGCGGCAAGCTGCGTCCGCTGTGCGTGTTCAACGACCAGCGCATGCCCTACAAGGAAACCCTGGTCGGGTCCATGTCGTGGTCGAGCATCCCGACCTGCCAGCAATCGGGGCTGGACGTCAGCTACAAGATGCTGCGCGGCATCTTCATGCCGGCCGGCGTGTCGGCCGACCAGGTCCAGTACTACATCGAACTGATGAAGAAGGTGCAGGCCACGCCCGAGTGGAAGGACCTCATGGAAAAGGGCGCCTTCGACACCACGTCGCTGGAGGGCAAGGCCTACGCCGACTGGGTCGCGAAGGAGGAAGCGCGGCACGTGTCGCTGATGAAGAGCGCCGGCTTCATCGCCAAGTAGCGGCCGGCCGGAGCAACGAGTCACCGCGGCGCGCGGAACGCTTCCGCGCGCCGCGCTTGCGTTGGGAGGGGCGAGGGGATGGCAGAGCAGTCGGGTGAGCGGCCGGCGTTTCGCTACAAGACGGCCGAGCTCGGCATGGCCGGGCTGTTCCTCGTGCTGGGCGCGATCGTCATCTTCGACAGCGTGCGCCTGGGCGCACGCTGGGATGAGAATGGCCCGC
>JAOUIL010000168.1 GCA_029883975.1 Betaproteobacteria bacterium | reverse complement strand
GCGCCAGCCGCTCGCCGCGCGTTTCGGCCTGGCGCTGCGCACGCGCTACGCGGACGTGCTCGCGGATCGCGCGATCGACGCGGTGGTGCTCGCCACGCCGCAC
Source organism: Betaproteobacteria bacterium (assembly GCA_029883975.1). Classification (GTDB taxonomy): domain Bacteria; phylum Pseudomonadota; class Gammaproteobacteria; order Burkholderiales; family SG8-39; genus JAABQT01. Next base: position 2,591 of record JAOUIL010000168.1, on the reverse strand, counting down.
TCGGTGCACGCCGACGAGGTCGCGGCGGCGGCGAAAGGCGGGAAGCACGTGTTCGTGGAAAAGCCCTTCACGCTCACGCGCTCGAGCGCCGAAGCCGCGATCGAGGCCTGCCGCAGGGCCGGCATCACGCTCGCGGTCGGATTCAATCGCCGCTATGCGCCGGCCTATGCAGAGATGAAGCGGCGCATCGCGGCGGGCGAGATCGGCAAGCTTCGCCACCTCGAGGCGAACTTCTCCGGTCCGCCGAGCTACCAGACCGAGCCGGGCAACTGGCGCTCCAACCAGGTCGAGAGCCCGGGTGGGTCGATGACCGCGCGCGGCTGCCATGTGCTGGACGCCATGGTGCACCTCGCGGGGCTCGCGACCCGGGTGCAGGCCGTGAGCGAGCGGCTGCAGCACGACATCGACGTGGACGACACGACCGCCTGCCTGCTGCGCTTCTCAAGCGGCGCGACCGGCACGCTCGCCACGCTGCACGCGGCGCCGCGCTTCTACCGCATCCACGCGTTCGGCTCGAAGGGCGCGCTCGAATTGCGCGGCGACACCGAGCTCGACGTGTTCGATCTCGAGGGTGCCGTCCGGCGCGTGAAGTTCGAGGCGATCGACAAGGAGCGCGCGGAGCTGGAAGACTTCGCGGACGCGGTCGCGAACGGGGTGAAGTTCGTGATCGCGCCCGAGGAGCTCGTCAACGTGGTGGCGGGCACGGAAGCCGTGGTCGCCTCGGCCGCGAGCGGCCGGGCGGTCAGGATCGATTGAGAGTCAGGGAGGCGGCATGGAGCTGGGGCTGAAAGGCAGGATCGCGCTCGTCACCGGCGCGACGCAGGGCATCGGCTGGGCGACGTCGAGGCTCCTTGCGCGCGAAGGCGCGCGCGTGGCGCTCGTCGCGCGCGGGCGGGAGCGGCTCGAGCGCTGCGCGCAGGAGATCGCCGCCGCGGGCGGCGAGGCGCTCGCGCTGCAGTGCGACGTCTCGCGCGCAGAAGACATCGAGCGCGCGGTGAAGGCCGTCACCGGGCGCTGGGGCGGGCTCGATATTCTCGTCAACAACGCCGGCACCTCGATGCGCGGCGAGTTCGAGTCGGTGGACGACGCCCTGTGGCAGGCGGACCTCGACCTCAAGCTCATGGCGGCGGTGCGGCTCTCGCGCCTCGCGGTGCCGCTCATGCGAGCGCGCGGCGGCGGGCGCATCGTCAACGTGACCAACATCGGCGGCAAGCAGCCCGAGGCGGGCACCATGCCCACCACGGTGACGCGCGCGGCGGGGATGGCGCTCACCAAGGCGCTCTCCAAGGAGTACGCGCGCGACAACATCCTCGTGAACACCGTGTGCATCGGGCGCATCAAGGCGGGGCAGTGGGAAACGCGCGCGAAGGAGCAGGGCGTGCCGGTGGAGAAGCTCTACGAGCAGATGGGCAGGCAGGTGCCGCTCGGGCGCGTGGGCGAGGCCGAGGAAGTCGCCAACGTGATCGCGTTCCTCGTGTCCGCCGCGGCGAGCTACGTCACCGGCACGAGCGTGAACCTGGACGGCGGGATGTCGGGGGTGCTCTAGCGCCCGGCGCCGCGCATCGCCCACCCGTCGAGCAGCGACAGCGCCACGCCCAGGCCGTAGGCCCCGAGGGCGAAGAGCGCCGCCGCGGCGACGCCGAGCCGGTCGGCGAGCATCCCGGCGGCGAGCGGGCCGAGGAGCTGCCCCACGCCGAGCGCCACGGTCGCGAGGCTGAAGGCGAGCGCGAAGTCCTCGGCCGCGCAGCGCTCGCGCGCGTAGGCGGTGACGATCGTGGGGGTGGAGGCGGTGCCGATGCCTACGAGGAGCGCCCCGCCGAGCGCCGCGCCCGCGACCTCGCTCCACGAGGCGAGCGCGCCGAGCGCGCCGGCGGCGAGCGCCGCCGCGAGCGCGAGCGAGCCGCGCCGGTCGAGGCGCAGCGCGGCGAAGCTGAGCGCCGAGCCGGCGATCATCGCCGCGCCGAAGGCGATCCACATCGTGCTCACGGCGGCGGCGGACGCCCCTTGCGCCGCGAGGCGCGCGCCGGCGAAGGTGGACCAGGCGATGTAGCCCGCGCCGAACATGAAGTACGCGGCATAGAGGAAGCTCCAGCGCGCGCCGAGGAAGCGCGCGAGCCCGCGCGCCGCGGCGGGCGCGGGCGCCGCGCCCGCGGCGCGCAGGGTGCGCGGCGGAAACGCGAAGGCGAGCAGCGCCGCGATCGCCGCGGCGAGGCCGAAGGCGAGGCGCCAGCCGTGCGCGGACTCGAGCAGCGGCCCCGCCGCGAGGCCGCTCAGCACGACGGCGAAGCCCATGCCCGACCAGACGAGCGCGCTGGCGAGCGAGCGCGAGGCGGCGGGCACCGCGCCGAGCACGAGGACGAGGATCGCGACGATGCCCGCGCCCGCCCCGAGGCCCGTGGCGAGGCGCCCGAGCGCGAGGAGCAGCGGACCGGAGGCGAGCGCGCAGGCGAGCGCGCCGAGCGCGACGAGCGCGTGCGCGGTGCGCGCGAGGCGCGCCATGCCCGCCTTGCGGGCGAGCGCGGGGGCGGCGAGCGTGCCGGCGAGATAGCCGAGCAGGTGCGCCGCGTTCAGCGCGCCGCCGCCGAAGTAAT
>JAOUIL010000167.1 GCA_029883975.1 Betaproteobacteria bacterium | reverse complement strand
CAAGCCGAGCAGCGGATGCAGCTCGGAGGCGAACGCGAATGCTTTGCCGTCCCAGTGGTAGTGCAAGGGCTTGTGCCCGAGCCGGTCGCGCGCGCAGAACGCTTCGCGGCGGCGAGCGTCCCAGATCACCAGCGCGAAGTCCCCGTCGACGTGCGCGAGGCACTCGCGCCCCCAGGCCTCGTAGGCGCGCAGCACGAGCTCTGCGTCCGATCGGGTGCGCAGCACCGCGCCGCGAGCAAGGAGCTCGCGGCGCAGCTCTTCCCAGTTGTCCACGCGCCCGTCCATGACGAGCACCAGGCTCTCGTCCTCGTTGGCGAGGGGCTGGGTTTCTTCCAGCGACTCGGGGGTGGTGCGCAGCATGCACTGGCCCAGGGCCACCGAGCCCCTGACCCAGTGGTTGATGCCGTCGGGGCCGCGGTAGTCCATGGCAGAGGTCATCTTCTCCACCAGGCCGGGCTCCACCGGCGCGCCGTCGAAGCGGATGATCCCCGCGATGCCGCTCATGGCGCGCGGAACTGCTCCGCGGACGGCATCTCGCCGAACGGCGCGAACTGCTCGGCCACGTCCGGCGCGTCGTTGACCGGCACGCCGTCGAGTTCGACCCAGGCGTGCGCGTCCAGGGCGCCGCCGACCAGGCGCACGCCGATGCGCAGCTGCGCCGCGGCGCCGCGCTCGCGCAGCATCCGCACGAGGAGGAGCGAGCGCGTGAGGCAGGTCGCCCGCCACGGCGCGTGGCGCGCCGCGATGTTCACGAGCCTGCCGATCCCGGCCGCCTCGTCGAGCCGGAAGTCCTCGCGCGCGGGCGGGCGCTCGGCCCAGGCCTGCATGCGACGCAGGCCGGTCGTGCGCAGGCGCAGCCACGCGAGGGGCAGGCGCAGCGCGGCGCCGAGGAGGATCCGGCGGTGCGCGCGCGGCAGCGCGCGGTAGCGGGCGAGCTCTTGCGTCGCGCCCATCAGGCGGCCGCCCGCCGTTCCTCGGCGATGACCCCGTCCTCCAGGCGCACCACGCGGTCGGCGAGCACGAGCGCGGCGGGCCGGTGGGTAATGAGGATCACGGTGCGCCCGGCGAGGCTGGCGCGGCACTCCTCCACGAAGCGCCGCTCGCCCTCGGGATCGAGCTGCGAGGTCGCCTCGTCGAGGATCAGGATCGCCGGATCCTTGAGCAGCGCGCGGGCGAGGGCGACGCGCTGGCGCTGGCCGCCCGAGAGGCGGATGCCCTCGTCGCCGATCACGCTGTCGTAGCCCTGCGGCAGCGCGGCGATGAACTCGTGTGCCTGCGCTTTGCGCGCGGCGGCGGTCACCTGCGCCTCGCCGGCCCCTTCCAGCCCGTAGGCGATGTTGTCGTGCACCGTGCCGTTGAACAGCAGCACGTGCTGCGGGACGATGCCGATCTGCCGGCGCAGGCTGGCGAGCGTCACGCCGGCGATGTCGATGCCGTCGACGAGGACCCGGCCCCGGTCGGGCTCCGCGAGGCGCATGAGCAGGTGCGCGAGCGTGCTCTTGCCCGCGCCGTTCTCGCCGGTGATGGCGAGCGTCTCGCCGGCGCGCATCTTCAGATTCAGGCCGCGCAGCACCGCCGGGCGCCCCGGGTAGGCGAAGTGCACGTCGCGGAACTCCACTTCGCCGCGCGCCGGGGGCAGATCCGGCCCGCTTCGCAAGAGCGGCTCGGGCGGCTCCGTGAGCACCTCGTGCAGGCGCTCGAGCACGCCGCGCGTGCGCCGCGCCTGCCCGTACACGTCGGCGAGCGCGCCGACCGGCCGGGTGAGGAGCGCCGCATAGAGCAGGAAGCTCACCGTCTCGGCGGGCGAGCGCGCTTCCGCGCCGGTGCTCATCAGCCAGAGCACGAGCAGCAGCCCCGCCGCCGCGAGGAACTGCAGCGTCGGCCCGAGCGCGGCGTGGATGCGGCGCTCGGCGGCGCTCAGGCGAACGATGCGGCGCACCTGCCGCCGATAGCGGTCGGACTCGCGCGTCTCGCGCGTGAAGGTCTTGATCGCCGGCAGCATGCCGAGGTTCTCCTCGGCGATCGCCACCGCGCCGGCATGCGCCTCCTGCAGGCGCCGCGCGAGCGGCCGCAGGCGCCGGCCGAGAACCTTGAGCAGCAGGTAGAAGAGCGGCACCAGCACCGCGACGTAGAGCGCGAGGTGCGCGTCGATGCGGAACATGAGCACCACCGCGCCCGCCACCGTGAGCAGCAGCGGGAGGACGCTGGGCAGCGTGCCGCTCAGGAAGCCGCTCAGGATCTCGACGTCGTTGGTGAGCAGGGCGAGCACCTCGCCGCGGCGCCGCTCGTGGTGGAAGGCGAGCGGCAGCGCCTGCAGGTGGTCGTAGAGACGGGTGCGCAGGTCGGCGAGCATGCGCTCGGCGCTGCGGCCGAGCACGTAGGTGTTGCCGAAGTGCAGCACCGCCTGCAGCGCGAAGAGGACGAGCAGCCCGAGGATCAGCGGGCCCGCCGCCGTGCCCGCTTCGCCCAGCATGCTGCCGGCGAGCTGGCCGCCCAGCCACGGCACCGCGAGCGCCATGCCGCTTTCGGCCACCATCAGGAGCGCGCTCCCGGCGAGCGCCGCGCGGTGGCCATGCACGTGGCCGAGCGCGCTGCGCAGGCCCTCGGTGGGCGCGGGCGTGCTCATCGGCGCTCAGGCCCCGGCGAGGAGCGAACGCGCATCCTCGCTCCGAGCGAGCCGGCTGCCCAGCCAGCCGCGC
>JAOUIL010000090.1 GCA_029883975.1 Betaproteobacteria bacterium | reverse complement strand
GCCGCCTCGACAGCGCGCGCATCGCCGCGCTCAAGGCGAAGTCCGCGGGCCTGACGCTCAAGGGCTCGGTGGTCGCCTCGGACGCGTTCTTTCCGTTCCGCGACGGGCTGGACGCCGTGGTCAAGGCGGGCGCGGTGGCCGTCATCCAGCCGGGCGGCAGCGTGCGCGACGACGAGGTGATCGCGGCCGCGGACGCGCACGGCGTGGCGATGGTGTTTACCGGCATAAGACATTTCAGGCACTGAGTGAAACTCCTCGTCATCGGCTCGGGCGGCAGGGAGCACGCGCTCGCCTGGAAGCTCGCGCAGGGCGCGCGCGTGCAGAAGGTGTTCGTCGCGCCGGGCAACGGCGGCACGGCGCGCGAGAACGGCGTCGAGAACGTCGATCTCTCCGGCAGCGAGGCGCTGGTCGCGTTCGCGAAGCAGGAGGACATCTACCTCACCGTGGTCGGCCCCGAGGCGCCGCTCGCCGCCGGCGTGGTGGACGATTTCCGCGCGGCGGGCCTGCGCATCTTCGGCCCGACGCGCGCCGCGGCGCAGCTCGAGGCCTCGAAGGACTTCGCCAAGCGCTTCATGGTCCGCCACGGCATTCCGACCGCGCGCTACGCGTCGTTTACGGACGCGGCCGAGGCCAAGGCCTACGTCGTGCGCGAAGGCGCGCCGATCGTGGTGAAGGCCGACGGCCTGGCCGCGGGCAAGGGCGTCGTGGTGGCCCAGTCCGTTGCCGAAGCGCACGAGGCCATCGACCGGCTGGCGGGCGGCGGCAAGCTCGTGATCGAGGAATGCCTGCAGGGCGAGGAGGCGAGCTTCATCGTCATGGCCGACGGCGCGCACGCGCTCGCGCTCGCCACCAGCCAGGACCATAAGCTGCTGCGCGACGGCGACGCCGGGCCCAACACGGGCGGCATGGGCGCGTACTCGCCCGCGCCGGTCGTCACGCCGCAGGTGCACGCGCGCGTCATGCGCGAGGTGATCCAGCCGGCGATCGCCGGCATGGCGAAGGACGGCACGCCGTACACCGGATTCCTGTACGCCGGCCTGATGATCGACGCCGCCGGAAGCGCAAAGACGCTGGAATTCAACTGCCGGCTCGGCGATCCGGAGACGCAGCCGATCCTGCTGCGCCTGAAGTCCGACCTGCTCGAGCTGCTCGAAGCGGCACTCGACGGCAGGCTCGACACCGCAGAGGCGCAGTGGGACCGGCGCGCCGCGCTCGGCGTCGTGCTGGCTGCGCACGGCTATCCGGACGAGCCACGCAAGGGCGACCGCATCGATGGACTGCCCGCGCCCGCGCCCGATTGCCGCGTGTTCCACGCGGGCACGCTGGCGCGCGGCGCAGACGTGGTGACCAGCGGCGGGCGGGTGCTTTGCGTCACGGCGCTCGGCGACAACCTGCGCGCCGCGCGCAGCCGCGCCTACGAGGCGGTGGAGCGCATCCGCTTCGACGGCATGCAGTTTCGCAAGGACATCGGGCATCGCGCCCTGAAGAAGTGAACCTCGCGGCCGTCCACGACTTCTTCCTCGGCCTGCAGGCGTCGATCGTCGCCGCGCTGGAGCGACTCGACGGCGGCGCGTTCCGCGCCGACGCGTGGACGCGCGCCGAGGGCGGCGGCGGCGTGTCGCGCCTGCTGGAGGGCGGCAAGCTCTTCGAGCGCGCCGGGGTCAACTTCTCGCGCGTGCAGGGCGCGAGCCTGCCGCCCTCGGCCACCGCGGCGCGCCCGCAGCTCGCCGGGCGCGCCTGGGAGGCGATGGGCGTGTCGCTCGTCCTGCACCCGGAGAACCCCTACGTGCCGACGGTGCACATGAACGTGCGCTGCTTTGCCGCGGGCGATGCCTGGTGGTTCGGCGGCGGCATGGACCTCACGCCCTACTACGGCTTCGAGGAGGACGCGCGGCACTTCCACGCGACCTGCAGGTCTGCCGTCGGCGATGCGCTCCATCCGAAGTTCAAGCGCTGGTGCGACGAGTACTTCTATCTGAAGCATCGGCAGGAACCGCGCGGCCTCGGCGGCATCTTCTTCGACGACCTGAACGAGCCGGATTTCGAGAGTTGCTTCGCGCTCGTGCGCTCGGTGGGCGAGTATTTCGTGCCCGCCTACGCGCCGATCGTCGAGCGCCGGTGCGCTACGCCGTTCGGCGAGCGCGAGCGTGACTTCCAGGCCTACCGGCGCGGCCGCTACGTGGAGTTCAACCTCGTCTACGACCGCGGCACGCTGTTCGGCCTGCAGTCGGGCGGGCGCACCGAGGCGATCCTGATGTCGCTGCCGCCGCGCGTCGCCTGGCGCTACGACTGGCGGCCGCAGGTCGGGACGCCGGAAGCCAGGCTCTACAGCGACTTCCTCAAGCCGCGCGACTGGGTCTAGGCGAGCTCCGCCGCGCGCCGGTAGTGCGGCTGCGCCTCCGCGCCGCGCTCCAGCCGGTCGAGCAGCCGCGCCAGCGCCAGGTGCGTCGCGCTCGTCTCGCCGAAGGACAGGCTGGTCTCGAGGTAGCTCTGCGCCTTGCCCCACAGCTCGGCATGCGCGCACAGCCGGCCGAGCGCGGCGAGCAGCTGCGCGTCGCCCTCGTGCTCGAGCAGCCAGCGCTCGGCGCGCTCGATGCGCACGCGCGCCTCGGCCACGCGCGCCGCGGGCTCCAGGTGCGGCAGCTCGCCGTACAGCGCCGCCAGCGCGCTCGACCAATCTTCGGCCAGCGCCCGCTCCAGCGCCTCGCGCGCCAGCTCCGCCAGGCCGAGGGGCAGCGCGTGGCGCACGGCGGCCGTCGCGATGCGCGCGATGGCGCGCTCGTTGGCCGGCACGCGCCGCCAGCGCTCCTCGAAGGCGGCGCGCTCGGCCGCCGCCTGCGCGAGCAGCTCCAGATGCGCCTGCAGCCGGTACTCGCCCGCCACGCCCGGGGCGATGGCGTCGCGCTTGGCGAGCTGTGCGGTGAGGCGCAGCACTTCCTCCCAGTTGCGCAGGCCGCGCTCGGCGCGCAGTAGCAGGCGCAGCGTGGCGATGTGCCGCGCGCCCGAGCCCTGCAGGCTCTTCAGCGCGTCGCGCGCCGCGCCGTAGTCACGCTCGCCGAGCGCCATGACCGCGCGCGACAGCTGCGCCGCGTTGCGCAGGCTTTCCTCGTGCGCGCGCCCGAGCCACTGCTCGCGGCGCTCGGGCACGCCCAGCTCGTGCGCAGCGCGCGCGGCGATCACCGCCGCCAGTCCGGGCGCCGCGCCGCCGTCGTAGGCGCGGGTCGCCTCCTTCTCCGCGCGCGAATAGCGCCCTTCGAGCCAGGCCTGCAGGGCGCCGGCGAGCGCCGCCTGCGCGCGGTCGCGCTGGCGCCGGGCACGGTAGGCGCGCACATAGGTCGGCAGCGCGAGCGTGTGCTGCAGGATCCGCACGGCGGCGAAGGCGGCGACGAAGGCGAGCAGCGCCAGCACGGCGAAGAACAGCAGCGACGTCTCGCCGCGCCACTCGCCGTAGGCGATGCGCACGTAGCCCTGGTCCAGGCGCGCCAGCACGGCGAGCGCCGCGGCCGCGGCGAACACCGCCAGCAGCCAGAAGAGCGACCTCATCCCGAGGCACGCTCGCGCCGTGCCTTGAACGCGCGCACGGCGTCGAGCGTCTCGGACAGCGTGGGCGGCTCGGCCGGCAGGGGCGCGTCCTGCAGCGCCTTGAGCTGCGCGAGCGCCTCGCGCGTCGCGGGCGCGTCGCGCTCGTAGTAGCGCAGCAGCCACGCCTGCGCCTGGCGCAGGTCGTCCGCGAACACCGTGGCGTTGCGCGACAGCAGCGCGAGGCGCGCGCTGAGCAGCCGCAGGCGCAGGTTCTCGCGCAGGAAGTAGGCCTGCTCCGCGGGCAGCAGCGGCGGCTCGGGGGCGTCCACGCGCCGGATCACCACGAGCTCCTTGAGGTCGCGCCAGATGCCGGCGCCAAAGCGCTGCAGCGCGCTCTCGGCCGCCGGCGCCGGCGCGCCGGCCGCCGCGCTCGCGCGCCCGCCCTCGCCGCCCAGCGGCAGCGCGTCGATGCCGCCGATCAGCACGTCGAGACGGCGGCTCATGCCGGCGAGATCGGCGGCCGGCAGTGACTTCAGGCGCTCGATGTCCTGCGCGATCGCCCGGCGCACGGCCTGCAGCGCCGGCCGGTCGGCGCGCGCCAGGCGCGCCTCGGCGAGCTGCAGCGCGAGCAGCGCCGCCTTCACGTTGCCGGAAATCTGCAGCTGCTGCTGCGCGATGGCGAGCACCTGCTCGATCTCGGCGAGCTGCCATTCCTCGCGGTTGCGCGACAGCTCCTGGTAGAGCGCCTCCAGCGCCGCCTGCCGGCCTTGCGCGTCGACCAGCCGCGCTTCCAGCGCCGCGAAGCGCGCCTGCAGCTCGCGCGCGGTCTCCTGCGCGGCGCGCCCCGCCGCGCGCGCCGCGCGCGCCTCGTCCTCGGCGTCGCGCACGCGCCGGGCCACGTCCTCCTGCGCGGCGCTCGAGCGCAGGCGCGCGTCGTACCACACCCATCCGGAGGCGCCGAGCGCGGCGGCGAGCAGCAGGACCTGCGCCACGCGCCACGCCGTGCCCGCGGCGCGTGCCGGCGCCGGCGCCGCCGCAGCGGCCGGGGCGGCCGGGGCGGCCGCCGGTTCAGGCGGTGCCTTTTGCTCGCTCGAGTCCATGCGGGGGTTTTACTTCGCGCCGCCGAAGTATGCAACCATGGCCGCGAGCATCTGCGCATCGGCGGGCCCGGCGAGCACGGGCTGCGCGAGCCCGAGCTCGCGCGCGCGCCGCGCGATGCGCTCGTGCGCGACGAACACCGGCAGCGCGCGCAGCCGCCCCGCGCCCAGCAGCGCGACGGTATTCTCCAGCGCCTCGCCGGAACTCACGCAGGCGCCGTCGAGCGCGCCCTCGGGCGCAGCCGCCGAGGGACGCGCGCGCCGGTAGCACTCGGCGTATTCCACGCGCGCGCCGCGCGCGGCGAGCGACCGTGCGAGCAGCTCGCGTCCGCCCGCGCCGCGCACGATGAGCACGCGCTGCCCGTCCACATGCTGCAGCTCGGCGAGTTCGAGCAGCGCCTCGCTGTCAGCGCCGTCGCGCGGCGCGATCACGCGCGCGACGCCCGCCGCCTCGAGCTCGCGGCGCGTGCCCTCGCCCACCGCCGCCGCGCGCAAGCCGGCCGGCCACGGCGCGGCGCGCAACGCGAGCGCGCGCTGCGCCGCCGTGGGGCTGACGAACACCGCCAGGTCGTATTCGCCGATGCGCGCCAGCCGGGCGCGTGCCGCGTCCGGGTCCGCGGGCTCGAGGATCTCGATCGCGGGACAGAGGACCGGCTTCCCGCCCGCGCCCGTGATCAGTGCCGCCAGTCCCTGCGCCAGCTCGCGCGGGCGGGTGACGAGGATGCGCTTGCCCGCCAGCGGCATCGCTAGGCGAGCGCGGCGAGGATCGCTGCGGCGCCCTGGGCGCGCAGCGCGTCGGCCGCGCGCTCGCCCAGCGCTTCCGCGTCCGCGGCCGGGCCGCGGCACTCGGCGCGCGCCATGCGCGCGCCGTCGGGCGACGCGACCAGCGCGCGCAGCCGCAACGTGTCCCCGTCCTGCTCGGCGTAGGCCCCCAGTGGCACGGTGCAGCTGCCGCCGAGCGCATAGCTCACGGCGCGCTCGGCACGCACGCAGGCCGACGTGGCGGCATCCTGCAGCGCCGCGACCAGCGCGACCACGTCCGCGCGCGCGGCGAGGCACTCGATGCCGAGCGCGGCCTGCCCGGGGGCGGGCAGGCTTTCCTCCACCGACAGCAGGCCGGCGATGCGCGCCTCCAGCCCCAGCCGCTTCAGGCCCGCGGCCGCCAGCACGATCGCCTCGTACTCGCCGCGCTCCAGCTTGGCGAGGCGCGTCTCGACGTTGCCGCGCAGCGTGGCGAGCTCCAGGTCCGGCCGGCGCGCGGCGATCTGCGCCGCGCGGCGCAGGCTCGACGTCCCGACGCGCGCGCCGCGCGGCAGCTCGGCGAGCGAGGTATGGCGCGCGCAGACGAGCGCGTCGCGCGCATCCTCGCGCGCGAGGATGGCGGCCAGCCGGAAGCCCTCGGGCAGCGCGGCGGGCACGTCCTTCATCGAATGCACCGCGAGATCGGCGCGCCCGTCGGCGAGCGCCTGCTCGAGCTCCTTCACGAACAAGCCCTTGCCGCCCACCTTGTCCAGCCGCACTTCGAGGAGCTCGTCGCCGCGCGTGGACAGCGGCAGCAGCGCGACCTCGAGTCCCGCGTGCTGCGCTTCGAGCCGCGCCTTCACGTGCTCTGCCTGCCAGAGCGCGAGGCGGCTGCGGCGGGTGGCGATGGTGAGGCGCGCCGCCACGCTAGCCCTCCTTCACCAGCGCGCGCACCTCCGCCCACTGCCGGCGGCTCACCGGCAGCCGCTCGGGCACGCCGTCGAGCACCACGTTCCAGTGCGCCTCGTCCTCGCCGCCCGCGGCGCGCTCGAAGCCGCGCACGGCGGCGCGCGCCACCAGGCAGCTGCGATGCACGCGCACGAAGACCTCGGCGAACTCGCGCTCCAGCGCGACCAGCGGCTCCTCGATCAGGTGCTCCGCGGCGCGCGTGCGCAGCGTCACGTACTTCATCTCGGCGCGCAGGTAGACGATGTCGCGCACCGGCACCAGCACGATGCGGCGGCGCTCGACGACCGACAGGTACTCGCGCGCGCGCGCGGCCGCCTGCGCCAGGCGCTCGCCCGCGGGCGGCCCGCCGGCGCTCGCCTTGCGCAGCGCCGCGGCCAGGCGCTCGGCGCGCACCGGCTTCATCAGGTAGTCGAGCGCGTTCAGCTCGAAGGCTTCGACCGCGTGCCGGTCGTGCGCGGTGACGAACACCACCGCCGGCGCGCGCTCCAGCCCGCCGAGATGGCGCGCCACCTCCAGCCCGCGCATGCCGGGCATCTCGACGTCCAGCAGCAGCACCTGCGCGCCGCTTTGCGGCAGCCGCTCGACGGCCTCGAGGCCGGTCTGCGCTTCGCCGACCACCTGCGTGGGCAGCTCGGCGGCGAGGTCGCCGAGCAGCTCCTTCAGCCGCTCGCGCGCGGGCGTCTCGTCGTCGGCAATGAAGATGCTCAGCATCGCGTCAGGCCTGCGCCGTGCGGTACGGCATTTCCATGTCCACGATGTAGCGCCCGTCGGCGATGTGCATCTGGATGGCGGCCTCCGCATCGAAGAACAGCTGCAGCCGCTCGCGGATGTTCTCCAGCGCCATGCGGTTGCCGGCGCGATGCGCGTGCTCCTCGATGTAGGGGTTCTCCACGCGCACGTGCACGCGGCCGCCGCGGCGCTCGATGCGCACCCGCACGCGACCCTGCCCGGCGCCGGGCTCCACGCCATGGTAGACGGCATTCTCGAGCAGCGGCTGCAGCACCATCGGCGGCATCAGGGCGTCGAGCGGCGCCGAGTCCCGGTCCCACTCGATCACCAGGCGCTCGCCCAGGCGCAGCGCCTCCAGGGCGGCGTAGCGCTCGAGCAGCGCGAGCTCGTCGGCGAGCGGCACGAAGCTGCGGTTGTCCTGCATCAGCACGCGGAACAGGTCGGCGAGGTCCTCGAGCGCGCGCTCCGCGCGCCGCGGGTCGCGCCGGATGAGCGACAGCACCGCGTTCAGGCTGTTGAACAGGAAATGCGGCCGGATGCGCGACTGCAGCGCCTGCAGCCGCGCCTCGGCGAGCGCGGGCGAATAGGCGCGCGCGAGCAGCCGCAGGTAGGCGAGATTGAGCAGCGCGGCGAGCGCAGTGAGCACGAGCGTGCGCGCGAGGCCCGGCAAGAACTCGCCAGCCGGCGCGATCGCCGAGTGCACCACGGCGCCGACGGCGAGCGCAATGCCGACCACCGCGGCGCCTCCCTGCCAGTAGGGCAGGCGCGCAAGCGACGGCGACACGGCGTAAAGCGCAGCGAGCGCCACCGCGAGCCCGGGCTCGAGCGCCGCGGCGAGCAGCATGAAGCGCTCCATCGCCGCCGCCCATCCGGGCGCGGTGGCGAGCACCGCGGCGAAGGCGAGCGCGTTGGTGCCGAGGAGGATGCGCGCCACCACGCCCAGGTTGCGGAAGTCCGGCAGGGCATCGCCCGTGAAGTTTTGCTTTATACTCATTGGCATACCGCGGCGCGCCGCGATTCCCAGTATGCCCCATGGCCCCTCCACGCTCCAAGCGGCCGCCACGCGCTAGACCCGCCGCCCGCGCAGCGTCCGCGCCCTGGTCGGCGCGGTTCGCGGAGCCGGTCAGCGTCCTTGTCAAGCGCTTCACCGCGTCGGTGGCTTTCGACCGGCGCCTGGCGCAGGTCGATATCGAGGCCTCGCTCGCGCACGCGCGCATGCTCGCCGCCTGCCGCGTGATCCCGCGCCAGGACCTGGCCGACATCGAGCGCGGCATGGCCGACATCCGCGCCGAGATCGCCGCGGGCAGCTTCGCCTGGTCGCTCGAGGCGGAGGACGTGCACACCAACATCGAGCGGCGGCTGATCGCGCTGGTGGGCGAGGCGGGCAAGCGCCTGCACACGGCGCGCTCGCGCAACGACCAGGTGGCCACCGACGTGCGGCTGTGGCTGCGCGCGGAGATCGACGAGGTCGACGCGCGCCTCGCCGCGCTGCAGGATGCGCTGCTTGGGCAGGCCGAGCGGCATGCGGCGCTGGTGATGCCGGGCTTCACGCATCTGCAGGTGGCGCAGCCGGTGACCTTCGGCCACCACCTGATGGCGTATCACGAGATGCTGGAGCGCGACCGCGCGCGCTTCGCGGGCTGCCGGACGCGCGTCAACCGGCTGCCGCTGGGCGCGGCGGCGCTCGCCGGCACCACCTTCCCCATCGACCGCGAGCGCGTGGCGCGCGAGCTCGGTTTCGACGGCGTGTGCGCGAACTCCATCGACGCGGTGTCCGACCGGGACTTCGCGATCGAGTTCTGCGCGCACGCGGCGCTCGCGATGATGCACTTGTCGCGCCTGGCCGAGGAGCTAGTGCTGTGGATGAGCCCGCGCTACGGCTTCGTGCGCCTGCCGGACCGCTTCTGCACCGGCAGCTCGATCATGCCGCAGAAGAAGAACCCGGACGTGCCGGAGCTGGTGCGCGGCAAGAGCGCGCGCGTCACCGGCAGCCTGGTGGCGCTGCTCACGCTGATGAAGGCGCAGCCGCTCGCCTACAACAAGGACAACCAGGAGGACAAGGAGCCGCTGTTCGACGCCGCGGACACGCTCAAGGACTCGCTCGCCGTGTTCGCCGAGCTGGTCGCGGGGCTCGAGCCGGTGCCCGAAGCGATGCGCGCCGCGGCGCTCGAGGGCTTCGCCACCGCCACCGACCTCGCCGACTACCTGGTGAGGAAGGGCGTGCCTTTCCGCGACGCGCACGCCATCGTGGCGCGCGCCGTGCGCGAGGCCGAAGGCGTCGGCTGCGACCTCTCGGGCCTGCCGCTCGCCGTGCTCAAGCGCTTCTCGCCGGCGATCGGCGACGACGTGTTCGACAGCCTGTCGCTCGAGGGCTCGGTGGCGGCGCGCGATCACGTCGGCGGCACCGCGCCGCGGCGCGTGAAAGCGGCGGTGGCGCGCGCCCGCGCGCGGCGCGGCAAGCCGTGAGCGTGGCCGCGCCCGCAGCGCCGGAGCGCATCGGCAAGTACCCGGTGATCCGGGAGCTCGGGCGCGGCGCCTCGAGCGTCGTCTACCTGTGCGACGATCCGTTCAACGACCGCCAGGTCGCTGTCAAGCTGGTGATGCCGGAGGCGTTCCAGAACAAGGACAAGGCACGGCTGTACCGCAAGCTCTTCATCACCGAGGCGTCGCTCGCCGGCCGGCTGCAGCACCCGCACGTCTGCCAGATCTACGACGCCGTGGCCGACGAGGGCCAGCAGTACATCGTCATGGAGTACGTGGACGGCGGCACGCTGGAGCGCCACGGCGACGCGCAGGACCTGCTGCCGCTCGACCGCGTGGTGGAGATCATCTTCAAGTGCACGCGCGCGCTCGAGTACGCGCACCGCAGGGGCGTCACGCACCGCGACCTGAAGCCCGCCAACATCCTGCTCACGGGCGAGAGCGAGGTGAAGATCACCGACTTCGGCGCGGCGCTGATCGCCAGCGGCGACGTCACGCAGATCACGGCGATCGGCTCGCCGGCGTACATGTCGCCCGAGCAGGTGAAGGAGCATGCGCTCGACCACCGCACGGACATCTACTCGCTCGGCGTCGTGCTCTACCAGCTGCTCGCCGGGCGCCTGCCGTTCCAGGGCACCAACAACTTCACGCTGATCTACCAGATCGCCAACGTCGAGCCGCAGCCGCCGTCGGCCTACCGTCCGCAGATCCCGGCGTCGCTCGACGCGATCGTCAAGCGCGCGATGGCGAAGGACCTGGAGCAGCGCTACGCGAGCTGGGAGGCGTTCTCGCTCGACCTCGCCGAGGTGTTCCGCAACGAGCGCCTGGGCGCCGAGCGCGTGACCTTCGCCGACTCCGACAAGTTCGAGACGCTGCGCAAGCTCCCGTTCTTCGGCAACTTCACCGACGCCGAGCTGTGGGAGGTGGCGCGCATCTCGCACTGGCGCGCGGCCGCCACCGGGGAAGTGCTGATGAAGGAGGGCGAGCCGGGGAGTTTCTTCTGCATCCTCGCCGAGGGCGAGGTGCGCGTTTCGAGGAAGGGCAAGACGCTGACGCACCT
>JAOUIL010000091.1 GCA_029883975.1 Betaproteobacteria bacterium | reverse complement strand
CGTGTTCGCGGGGGTGGTCGGGCCAGCCCTGCAGAAGCTCAAGCGCAAGCCGCTGATGATCGAGGTCGACGATCCGCTGTACACCGGTCCGGGCGAGAGACTCGGCAAGCTGGAATACGAGGCATTCCTGCGCTCCGGCAGCGCCGATTTCGCCTGGTCGCTGCCAGCGTCCGAGTCGGACCCGATCGCCCTCAACTACACCAGCGGCACGACCGGGCGGCCGAAAGGCGTCGTCTACCACCATCGCGGCACGTTCCTGGAGGCGCTAGGCAACATCGTCGCCTGGGCGATGCCCATGCACCCGGTGTACTTGTGGACGCTGCCGCTGTTTCACTGCAACGGCTGGTGCTACCCGTGGTCGGTGACCGCCATGGCGGGCACGCACGTGTGCCTGCGCGCCGTGGACCCCGCGCAGATCTTCCCGATGATCGTCGAGCACGGCGTCACGCACATGTGCGGCGCGCCGACGGTGCTGACCATGCTGAGTGGCGCCCCGCCCGAGCAGCGGCGCAGCTTCGCGCATCCCGTGCACATCATGACCGGCGGCTCGCCGCCGCCCGCCAAGGTCATCAAGGGCATGGAAGAGCTCGGCTTCAAGGTGCTGCACATCTACGGCATGACCGAGCTGCAGGGGCCCTCGACGCTGTGCGCCGAGCAGCAAGCGTGGCGCACGCTGCCGCTCGAGCAGCGTGCGGTGGAGATGGCGCGCCAGGGCGTGCGCTACCAGGTGGTCGAGGGCCATATCGTCGGCGATCCGCAAAGCTGCAAGCCGGTGAAGAAGGACGGCACGGCAATGGGCGAGATCCTGGTACGCGGCAATACCGTGATGCTCGGCTACCTGAAGGACGCGAAGGCGACGGCCGAAGCGTTCCGCGGCGGATGGATGCACACCGGCGATCTCGCCGTCTGGCATCCCTCGAACTACGTCGAGATCAAGGACCGCAAGAAGGACATCATCATTTCCGGAGGCGAGAACATCTCCTCGGTCGAGGTCGAGATCGCGCTCTACAAGCACCCGGCCACGGCGCTCGCGGCCGTGGTCGCGCGCCCGGACGAGAAGTGGGGAGAGACGCCCTGCGCCTTCGTGCAGCTCAAGCCGGGCGCGCAGGCCACCGAGGCGGAGTACCTGCAGTGGTGTCGCGACAACCTCGCGCGCTTCAAGGTGCCGAAGAAGGTGGTATTCGGCGATCTGCCGACCACGGCGACCGGCAAGATCCAGAAGTACGTGCTGCGGGAGACGGCGAAGAGGCTCTAGTCGCGGTAGGACGCGGGATCGCCGATCGGCTCGAGGTGCGTGAGCACCACGCTGCCCGGCAGTGCGGCGCGGATCGCCTCCTCGATCTCGTCGGCCACGCGGTGGCCCTCGCGCACCGTCATCTCGCCCGGTACCAGCAGGTGCATGTCCACCATGCGCACGCGGCCCGCGCGGCGCGTGCGCAGCGCGTGGTAGTCGATGCCGCGCACGCGATACGGCTCGAGGATGGCGCGGATGCGCTCCAGGTCCGGCTGGGGAAGCGCGCGGTCCATCAGCCCGAGCGCCGAGCGGCGCAGGACCCTGCCGCCCGTCCAGGTGATGTTGAGCGCCACGGCGATGGCGATCAGCGGATCGAGCGCCAGCCATCCGGTGAACACGGTCGCGCCGACGCCGGCCACCACGCCGATCGACGTCCACACGTCCGTCAGCAGGTGGTGCGCGTCGGCCTCGAGCGCGATCGAGTCGTGGCGCCGGCCGGCCCCGAGCAGCACGAGCGCCGTTCCCAGGTTGACGGCGGCGGCCACGAGCGACACGAAGATCCCGGCGTCGACGTGCAGGATCGGCTGCGGCGCGATCAGCCGGGGGATGGCGGTGGCGACGATGGCCAATGCCGCGAGCATGATGAGCGCGCCCTCGATGGCGGACGAGAAGTATTCGGCCTTGCTGTAGCCGAACGGGTGCTTTTCGTCGGGCTCGCGCGCGGCGACGCGCAAGGTGTAAAGGGCGATCAGCGCCGCGCCCAGGTTGACGAAGGATTCCAGGGCGTCCGACAGCAGGCCGAGGGAGCCGGTCATCCAAGCGGCGACCCCCTTGAGCGCCATCGTGACCAGTGCCGCGGCCACCGAGAGCCAGGCGTAGCGGGTCAGGGAGCGCATGCGGGCAGGGTAGCAGGGGATTTGCTTCCGGCGGCCGTTGGTTCTAGCATGTCGGCTAGCGGTTCACGGACAAGGGTAGGGCCATGCCAAACAATGCCTTAGCAAGCGCTCTTATTGCAGTACTTGTGCTTCTTCCGGCAGGGGGCGTGGCTGCTCAGAGCGAGGCCTCGAAGCCGGGCGGAATGAAGGTGGAGCAGGGCTCCCCGCCTGCGCCGAAGGCCGACGCCAAGCCGATGAAGACCGCGGCGGTGGCCGGCAAGCGCACGGTCGTGCACATGAACGACGATGCGCGGCACTGCCTGGAGCAGCCGAGTATCGCCGAGATCATCAAGTGCGCGGAGCCCTACCGCTACTAGCCTAGCGGGCGTAGGCCGGCTGTACCTCTTCCAGCGTCCCCGAAGCGCGGATGCGCCCGCGCTCGATCAGGCATGCCCGATCGGCAACGCGGCGCGCAAAGCGAAGGTTCTGCTCGCTCAGCACGATGCACAGGCCGGCAGCCTTCAGCTCGCGGATCGCCCCCGCGAGGTGATCGACGACGATCGGCGCCAGCCCCTCGGCAGGCTCGTCGAGCAGCAGCGCGCGGGGATTGCCCATCAGCGAGCGCGCGATGGCGAGCATCTGCTGCTCGCCGCCCGACATGCGGCCGCCCAGGCGTGACTGCATGGCTTCCAGGCTCGGGAACAGCCGCAACAGCCTCTCGGGCGTCCACGGCTCGGCGCCCGCGCGCGGCGGCTGTCGGCCGACTTCCAGGTTTTCGCGCACCGTCAGGTCCGTGAAGATGCGGCGGTCCTCCGGCACGTAGCCCAGGCCGCAGCGCGCGATGCGGTGCGCGGGCAGGCCGTCGATGCGCTCGCCGTGCAGGCGCACCTCGCCGTTGCGCGAAGGCACGAGTCCCATCAGGGTCTTCAGGGTGGTGGACTTGCCCGCGCCGTTGCGGCCCAGCAGGACGAGTACTTCGCCCGCCTGCGCCTCGAAGTCCAGTCCGAACAGGATCTCGGCCCGCCCGTAGGCCGCGGTCAGGCCGCGGACCTCAATCATCGGCGCCACCCAGGTAGATTTCCCGCACGCGCGTGTCGGCGCGCACCGCCTGCGGCGTGCCTTCGGCAATCAGCGCGCCGCCGGCCAGCACGATCACCCGGTCGGCGTGCGTGAAGACGACGTCCATGTCGTGTTCGGTGAACAGTACCGCGACGTTCTCGTCGCGGGCGAGTGCGGTCGTCAGGCGCATAAGCGCATCGCGCTCGGCCGGGGCCATGCCGGCGGTCGGCTCGTCCATGAGCAGCAGGCGCGGGCGGCTGGCCAGCGCGACTGCCAGCTCCACGCGCTTCAGGTCGCCGTAGGCGAGCAGCGCACAGGGGCGCTCGGCCTGCTCGAGCATGCCGACGCGGGCCAGCAGCGCGTCGGCCTCGGCACACCCATGGCGCGCCGCCAGAGGCAGCAGCGACCACAGGCGCCGCCGGTGCGACAGCAGCGCCACCTGGACGTTCTCGCGTACCGACATCGAGCCGAAGGTCGCCGTGATCTGGAAGGTGCGGCCGACGCCGAGGTGCCAGATGTCGCGCGGCGCCAGACCCGCAATGCTGCGTCCGTCGAGTTCGATTGCGCCCGCGTCGGGCGCGAGCTGGCCGTTGAGCAGGTTGAAGCAGGTGCTCTTGCCCGCGCCATTCGGGCCGATCATCGCCAGCAGCTCGCCCGCCGCGAGCGAGAAGCTCACGCCGTGCACGGCATGCACGGCGCCAAAGGACTTCGACAGGTCCTTCACCGCGAGCACGGTCATCGCGCAAACCTCTCGCGCAGGAAGCCCGCCGCACCTTGCGGGAAGGCGAGCACCAGCGCGAGGATCACGCCGCCGATGACCGCCCGCCAGTAGTCGACGCCGCGCGCCACCGCATCCTGCAGCCAGGTGAGGAGCGCAGCGCCCCATACCGGCCCGGTCAGGGTCTGGATGCCGCCGAGCAGCACCATGACGAGTCCGTCCACCGAGCGGGGAATCGACAGGGTTTCCGGCGAGATCGAGCCTTTGGAGAACGCATAGAGCGCACCGGCCAGCCCCGCGAAGAACCCCGCGAAAGTGAACGCCGCCCATTGCAGTGCGCGCACGTCGATGCCGATGGCGTCCGCACGCAATGGCGAGTCGCGCCCCGCGCGCAACGCGTAGCCGAACGGTGAATAGCACACCCGCCACAGCAGCGCGATGCCCGCCGCGCAGGCGGCGAGCGTGAGGTAATAGTAGGCGGTCTTGCCGGAGAGCCAGGGCGAAGGCCAGATGCCGACGATGCCGTTCGAGCCGCCGGTAACGGCGTCCCACTGGAAGGCGATAGACCAGGTGATCTGCGCGAAGGCGAGCGTGAGCATCGCGAGATATACCCCGGACAGGCGCACGCAGAACCAGCCGAACGCTGCGGCCCCGAGCGCGGCGAGCCAGGGCCCGGCCAGCAGCGCCGCTCCCATCGATGCGCTGGCCTTGTGCACGAGGAGCCCCGCGCCGTAGGCGCCGAGGCCGAAGTAGGCGGCGTGGCCGAAGGAATGCAGGCCGCCCGGACCCATGATGAAGTGCAGGCTCACGGCGAAGAGCGCAAACAGCAGCACGTCCGTGAGCAGCACCAGGGTGTAGCCCGCGTGCAGCGCCGGCAACAGCGCAAGGGCGGCGAACAGCGCGGCAAGGCCGAGGAGCGCGCCGCGCGAGGGGAGGCGCAGGGGCGGCTCGAGCGCACCTGCACCGCGCACCTCGGCGCGCACCTTGCCGAGCAGGCCCCAGGGACGCAGCACCAGCACCGCGGCCATGACGACGAACTCGGCGACCAGCGTGAGCTTCGAGAAGCCGAGGCCGATGCAGAAGGACTTGATCTCGCCGATCAGCAGGGCGGCGAGGAACGCGCCCGGGATCGAGCCAAGGCCGCCCACCACCACCACGACGAAGGCATCGGAAATCACCTGCAGGTCGACGCCGAGGGTGGCGGGCTCGCGCGGGATCTGCAGCGCGCCGCCCAGGCCCGCGAGCAGGGCGCCGAGCCCGAACACGGCCGTGAAGAGCCCTTTCTGGTTCACGCCGAGCGCGCTCGCCATGTCGCGGTCCTGGGTGGCCGCGCGCACCAGCATGCCCCAGCGCGTGCGCTTCAGCAGGAACCAAAGCGTGCCGAGCACGGCCGGGCCAAGCGCGATGAGGAACAGGTCGTACGCCGGAAAGCGCTGGCCGGCGATCGTGACGGCGCCTGCAAGGCCCGGCGCGCGTGGCCCGAGGATGTCTTCCGGTCCCCAGGCCCAGAGCGCAAAGTCCTTGATCACCAGCACCAGCGCGAACGTCGCGAGCAGCTGCAGCAGCTCCGGCGCGCGGTACAGGCGCCGCAGCAGCAAGGATTCAGCCACAGCGCCGAAGGCACCTACGGCGAGGGCGGCAAGCGGCACGGCAAGCCAGAAGCCGACCCCCGGGGCGAGGGCCACCGCGAGGTACATGCCGAGCATGAAAAGCGAGCCGTGCGCGAAGTTGACGACGCGCGTGACGCCGAAGATCAGGGACAGCCCGGCCGCAATCAGGAACAGCGAGGAGGCACTCGCCAGTCCGTTAAGAAACTGGATAAGGACTGACGCGTAACTCATTGCGGGGACTACTCTTTCCTAAGTGCCTTCACCTCGCCATCGGATGGCAGGAAGCGCGCTCCGTCGGCGAAGCGCCAATTGACCATGGACCCCTCGCTGCCCTTCCGGGCGAGCTGTCCGACATAGGCGCCCATCGTGGATTGGTGGTCGAGTGCGCGCCAGACGATCGGGCCGAACGGGGTCTGCATTTCCAGTCCTTTCATCGCCTCCACGAGCTTTTCCGTATCCGCGCTTCCGGCCCGGCGCACGGCGGTCGCCACCGTGTAGACCGCGGCATAGCCGACCACCGAGCCCTGGCGGGGATAATCGTTCCAGCGCTTGCGGTAGGCGTCGCGGAACTTCGTGTGCTCGGACGTAGTGATCGCTTGCCATGGGTAACCCGTCACCCACCAGCCTTGAGGCGTCTCGTCCTTCAGGGGATCGAGGTACTCGGGCTCTCCCGCAAGCAGGTTGAACACGGCCACGCCTGTGAACAGGCCGCGGGTATTGCCTTCGCGCACGAACTTCTGCAGGTCTGCGGCGAACAGCGAGCTGAAGATCGCGTCGGGTTTGGCGTCGATCAGCGCCTGCACCACGGCGCCGGCGTCGATCTTGCCGAGCGGCGGGGCCTGCTCGGCGACGAACTGGACGCCGGGCTGCGCGGCCGCGAGCAGCTTCTTGAACGACGCAGTGGCCGATTGTCCGTACTCGTAGTTCGGATAGACGATGGCCCAGCGGCGCTTGTTGAGCTTGGCCGCCTCGGGAACCAGCATCGCCGTCTGCATGTAGGTCGAGGGCCGCAGCCGGAAGGTGTAGCGATTGCCGTTATCCCAGACGAGCTTGTCGGTGAGCGGCTCGGAAGCGACGAACAGGATCTTGCGCTGCGCGGCGAGGTTGGAGACGGCGAGCCCTACATGCGAGGCGAAGGTGCCCATCAGCACGTCCACTTTCTCGCGCGAGATGAGCTCTTCCGCGACGCGCACCGCGTCGCCCGGCGTGCCGCCGTCGTCGCGGATAACCAGCTCGAGCCGCCGGCCTGCGGCACCGCCCGCGGCATTGATTTCCTCCAAGGCGAGCTCCATGCCCTTGCGATAGGGCTCGAGGAACGCCGGGAACACCTTGTAGCTGTTCAGCTCGCCGATCTTGACGGGCTGGCCGAGGGCGCTGCCCGCGGCGAGGAGGGCGGCAAGCAGGAGGGGCAGCTTCATTTGGTCTTCTCCACTCGCGCGCCGCGATCGGGCCGGATGCGGTCGGTGCCGCCCGGGAAGGCGCGCCAGAACTCCCTGCGCACCAGGCTGACCAGGGTCGCGCTCTTGTTCAGGCCGTGGTAGCGCGCGACGACCTCCAGCATCTCCAGGTCGCGCGGCGTCGCCGAGAACGTGCTGATCTTGGCTTTGTCCTTCGCCATATACAAGGTTTATATAAGACTTGTATACTCGCTGTCAACCCGGGATTGCCCGCCGGCGCGGCGGGCGGCCCGGCTACACGAACTTGCGCTGCTTGCGCAGCTCGGGCATGCAGCGCTGCAGCCACCTGGCGGCGAGCTTCTCGGCGAGCGAGTTCTGCTTCAGGCGGTCGTTGAGCACGCCGAACTCGACGCGGTCGAGCGGCTGGTCCTGGTTGAAGCAGGAGAAGACGTAGCTCGTCTTACCGGTCTGCGGGTCGCGGTGCGGCTGCAGGCACTGCGCGCAGATCTCCTTCATCATGCACTGCATCGGCGAGTTGATCGAGCCGATCGCGACGTGGCCGGGCTTGAGATGGTCCTTGAGCAGGGCGTGCCGCGCGCGCGCCACCGCCGCCATCATGCGGTCCGAGCCGATGGCGATGATGCGGTCGGCGTCCTCTAGCCGGATCGCGGGCGCGCCCAGGCGCCCCTCGGCGTAGGCGTCCATCGCCTGCACGATGTTGCCGATGAAGCGCCGGTCCTGCGGCCGGCGCGGCTCGAAGCCGGGCTCCTCGTCGCAGCACCAGACCACGACGTCGGCGGCGCGCTCGATCTCGTCCGCCTTGTAGCGGTCCTGCACCTTCTTGTAGCCGGCGAAGTAGAGGACCTTGGAGCCCACGGCGCGGAACGCCGCGCCGATCGAGAACAGTACCGCGTTGCCCAGGCCTCCGCCGCACAGCAGCACCGTCTCGCCCGCGGCGATCTCGGTGGGCGTGCCGGTCGGGCCCATCAGGATGACGGGCTCGCCTTCCTGCAGCATCGCGCACAGGTCGCTCGAGCCGCCCATCTCGAGCGCGATGATGGAAACGAGGCCCTTGTCGCGGTCTACCCAGGCGCCCGTCATGGCAAGGCCCTCCATCTGCATGCGCGTGCCGCGCACGACCGGGGCGAGGGACTCGAAGTTCTGCAGGCGGTAGAACTGGCCGGGCTGGAACTTGCGCGCGGCCATCGGCGCGCGCATCACGACCTCCACGATCGTCGGCGTGAGGCGCTCCACGCGCTCGACCGTCGCGACGAGCTGGTCCGCGAGCGTGGCGAAGAACGACTCGCGCGGCGAACTGCTCGCCGGCGCGCGCGCGGCGAGTACGCGCGATACCACCGGGTAGCCTTGCTTGGCCGAGCCCATGGCCTTGACGACGTTGCCGAAGTAGGAGGGATGCACGTCGCCGAAGAAGCTCACGCAGCGACCGTCGGCCTGGCGCGAGAGCAGCACGCGCACTTCGCCCGGCTTGGAGGTCGAGGGCTGCGGCTTCACCGGGTTCCCGGTTTCGTCGCAGGCGGCGAAGTACTTGCCGTCGAGCTTGAACTGCGCCGCATGCTCGCGCGCGAGCACGGTGTTGGGCTGCGTGCCGGCGGCGACGAATACCGTGTGCGCCGGGAGCCAGTGCTCCTTGCCGCTGGGCGCGTGCTTGAGGCGAATGCCGCGCGCGGCGCCGTAGTGATCCACTTCGACTGCCGCGGGGGCGAGGTTCTCCGCGAACCAGATGCCTTCCTCGAGCGCCTTCTCGACTTCCTCGTGGTTAAGCGTGTACGAAGGGCTGTCGACGAGCCGCCGGCGATAGGCGATGGTCACGCCGCCCCAGTGCTGCAACAGCTCGACGATGCGCGGCGCGCGGCCCTCGCGCGCGGCCTCCTTGCGCTCGCCGCGGATCGCGCGCGCGTGCGCGAGGAACTCCTCGGCGATCTCGCGCTCGTAGTCGTCCCAGCGGTCGCGCACCGCGTCCTCGCCGATCTCCCTGGCGAGCGCCTCGTAGCGCGCGAGGAACTTCTCCACCTGCACCACGTAGTAGGCGAGCGACTCCGTGGCGGTGTCGATCGCGGTCAGGCCGCCGCCGATCACGACCACCGGAAGCCGCAGCTGCATGTTGGCGATCGAGTCCTGCTTCGCCGCGCCGGTGAGCTGCAGCGCCATGAGGAAGTCGGACGCCGCGCGCACGCCGCGCGCGAGGCCGTTGGGGATGTCGAGCACGGTGGGGCCGCCGGCGCCGATGCACAGCGCCACGTGGTCGAAGCCGAGCCGCCAGGCGTCCTCCAGTGCGAGCGTGCCGCCGAAGCGCACGCCGCCGTACATGGCGAACTCGGCACGGCGCTCGAGCAGCAGGCGCACGAGCTTGAGGAAGTTCTTGTCCCAGCGCACCGTGATGCCGTACTCGGCGACGCCGCCGAATCCCGCCATGGCGCGCTTGTCGAGCGGCTCGTAAAGGTCCATCGCGTCACGTACCGGCGCGAAGGCCTTGCGCCGGCCGTGCGCGTCCACGCCGGAGAGCTCCGCAGGCAGCGGCTCGATCTTCAGGCCGTCGATGCCGACCACGGTGTGGCCGTCGTTCATCAGGTGGTGCGCGAGCGTGAAGCCCGCGGGCCCCAGCCCCACCACCAGCACCTTGCGCGCGGAGTCGGGCTGCGGCAGCGTGCGGCGCAGGTTGAGCGGGTTCCAGCGCGTCAGCAGCGAATAGATCTCGAAGCCCCAGGGCAGGCTCAGCACATCCTTCAGGGTGCGGGTCTCGGCCTGCGGGATGTTGACCGGGTCCTGCTTCTGGTAGATGCAGGACTTCATGCAGTCGTTGCAGATGCGGTGGCCGGTCGCGGCAACCATCGGGTTGTCGACGCAAATGATCGCGAGCGCCGCCAGCGCCTGGCCGCGCGCCTTCACCATCTGGAACTCCGAGATCTTCTCCTCCAGCGGGCAACCGGCGAGCGGCGTGCCGAGCGGCGACTTGCGGAAGGCCGCGGCCGGAGCGTCCTCGCCGACGGCGGGCTTCACGGGTGCCTTCTCCTTCAGTCCCTTGGAGCACGAGTCCTTGCCCTGCTCGTGGCACCAGATGCAGTAGTTGGCCTCGTCGAGCGCGCCGACGAGGTCGGCGCCCGGGTCGGTGAGCGCGAAGCCCTCTCGCCGGCGCAGGTGCTCGAGCGCATGGCGCTCGTAGCCGCGCGCGGCGTCGGTGTGCAGCGGCACCAGGCGCATGAACTCGAGCTTGCGCGGCGCCTTGAAGAGCACCCCGCCGCGGTGCTTCGCCTTGCCCTCGGGCGTGGTCGCGGCCCAGGCCGCGTAGCGCGCGGCGAGATCGAGCTGCTGCGCGTTGGCGCCTTCGTCTTTCTGCCACTCGGTGACGTGGCGCGCGAATGCGAGCTCGGTGAACTGGCCGCCGAAGAGCGCGCGCAGCTCCTGCTCGGCGGCGGTGCCGTTCAGCGCCGCGGCGTCCTCGGGCTTGACCTTGTGCAGCGCGCGGCGCTGCACGAACAGGCGCTTCACCGAATGAAGCGGGGCGAAGTTGTGGTGGCGCGCGGCGAGCGCCTGGGCTTCGGCCTCGATCGCGAACAGGCGGGCGAGGAAGTCGTCCACGTACGGCGCAAGGGCGATGAGGAGATCGGATTCCTCCTTCAGGTGCGGAGGACGGGCGCGCGCCGCGACCAGCTGCTCGCGCAGCTTGGCGTCGGCTTCGGCGAGAAAC
>JAOUIL010000166.1 GCA_029883975.1 Betaproteobacteria bacterium | reverse complement strand
CGTGTCGGTAAGCAGGCGCTTGGCGAGCAGCAGACGCTGCGTCTGCGCGTATTCCACGGGCGAGACGCCGAACTCCGCGCCGAACGCGCGCCGCAGGTGCCGGTCGGTGATGCCGAGGCGCGCGGCGACCGCTTCCAGCCCATCCGCGTCGAGCGCGCGGTCCTCGATCAGGCTCGCCGCGGCCTGCGCGACGCGCGTGGTCGCGTCCACGCTCGCGTTGCCCGGCGCGAGCTCGGGCCGGCAGCGCAGGCACGGCCGGTAGCCCGCGGACTCGGCCGCCGCCGCGCTCGGGTAGAAGCGGCAGTTCTCGCGCCGCGGCGGCTTCACGGTGCACACCGGGCGGCAGTAGATGCGCGTCGAGGACACCGCGACGAAGAAGCGCCCGTCGAAGCGCGCGTCGCGCGAGCGCAGCGCGCGGTAGCAGGTGGCGGGGTCCAGTCCCATGGGCGGCATTATGCGTGCGCCGCCCGGCCTTGGCTCGCCATTTCCGGACATGGCGGCGCGAGGTCCGAAAACGGCCAGCCGGGCGCGCGGACGGCGGGCAAGCTGCGGACATGAGGCCGGCCGACTACGCGCGCCTGGTGGCGCTCGCCGCGATCTGGGGCGCGGCGTTCATCTTCATGCGCGTGGCCGCGCCGGTGCTCGGCCCCGTGTGGACTGCTGAGCTGCGCGTACTGCTCGGCGGGTTGGCGCTCCTTGCCTGGTTGCGCGCCATCGGCTTCGACGCGGGCCTCGCCGTCCACTGGCGCTTCTACCTGCTGATGGGCACGTTCGGCATCGCGGCGCCGTTCGTGTTGTACTCGTTTGCGTCGATGCATGCGCCGGCGTCGCTGCTTTCCATCACCAACGCCACGTCGCCCATCTTCGGTCTCGCCTGGGCGGCGCTGTTCGGCGACGAGCGCGTCACGGCGCGCAAGGCGACTGGGCTGGCACTCGGCGTCGCGGGCGTGGCGTTGATCGCGCAGCCCTCCGGCGCGATGGGCGATCCGCTGTTCGGCTGGGCGCTCGCGGCGGCGCTCGGCGCCTGCTGCTTCTATGGCGTAGTCGGCGTGCTGATCAGGCGCTACGCGCACGGCGCCACGCCGCGCGGCATGGCGGCGGGCAACCAACTCGGCGCGGCGTTGGTGCTGCTCCCCTTGCTTCCGCTACTGCCGCCGCTTGCCGCGCCGACGCCGCTCGTCGTCGCCAACCTGCTCGGCCTGGCGCTGCTCGCAAGCGGCGTCGCGTTCGTCCTCTACTTTCGCCTGATCGCCGACGTCGGCGCGACGCGCGCGCTCACCGTCACCTACCTCATCCCGCTGTTCGGCATCCTGTGGGGGTGGCTCTTCCTGGGCGAAGCGCTGCCCGCGGCGGCGCTCGCCGGGGGCGTTTTGATTCTCGCGGGGACAGTGCTGGTCACGCGCAGCTAAAATGGGGACAGACCTCATTTTTCTCATTTACGAATGAATCGCAAATGAGAAAAATGAGGTCTGTCCCCATTTATGTACCCACACCTCTTCAAACCCCTCGACCTGGGCTTCGCCACGCTGCCCAACCGAATCCTCATGGGCTCGATGCACACGGGGCTCGAGGCGCGGCCGGACGGGATGGCGCGGCTCGCGGCGTTCTACGCCGAGCGCGCGAAGGGCGGCGCCGCGCTGATCGTCACCGGCGGCTTCTCGCCGAACGACGCGGGCGAGCTGGGGCCGCATCGCGCGCAGGTCAGCAACAAGGCGGACGCCGAACGGCACAGGGTGATTCCGCGCGCGGTGCACGACGCGGGCGGGCGCATCGCGCTGCAGATCCTGCACTCGGGACGCTATGGCTACCACAAGGGCATCGTCGCGCCCTCGGCGGTGAAGTCGGGCATCAACCCCAACCCGCCGCGCGAGCTGGCCGAGGCCGAGATCCAGCAGACGATCGCCGACTTCGCCGCGAGCGCCGCGCTCGCGCGCTATGCGGGCTACGACGGCGTGGAGATCATGGGCTCGGAAGGCTACCTGCTCTCCCAGTTCCTCGCGCCGCGCGTCAACCAGAGGAAGGACGCCTGGGGCGGGAGCCTGGAGAACCGCATGCGCCTGCCGGTCGAGGTAGTGCGCGCCTGCCGCGTGGCGGCGGGCGAGGACTTCATCCTGATCTACCGCATCTCGGCGCTCGAGCTGGTGGAAGGCGGCCTGTCGGCGGCGGAGATCGTGCAGGTGGCGAAGGCCGTCGAGAAGGCGGGCGCGACGCTGCTCAATACCGGCATCGGTTGGCACGAGGCGCGCATCCCCACCATTGCGCAGGCCGTGCCGCGCGCCGGCTTCGCCTGGGCGGCGCGGCCCCTGAAGGATGCGGTGAGGATTCCCGTCGTCGCCTCCAACCGCATCAACGCGCCCGAGACAGCGGAAGCGATCCTCGCGCGCGGCGACGCCGACATGGTGTCGCTCGCGCGCGCGTTCCTCGCCGACGAGGCGTTCGCCGCCAAGGCAAGAGCGGGCGACCGCGCGGGCATCAACATCTGCATCGCGTGCAACCAGGCGTGCCTCGACCACTACTTCATCGGCCAGCCCGCGAGCTGCGTGGTTAATCCGCGCGCCGGGCGCGAGACCGAGCTGTTGTACCGCCCGGCACAGGCGAAGAAACGCGTGGCCGTGGTGGGCGGCGGCCCGGCGGGCCTTTCCTGCGCGGCCGTCGCCGCGGAGCGCGGGCACGAGGTGGTGTTGTTCGAGAAGTCGGGCGAGCTGGGCGGCCAGTTCAATCTCGCCAAGCGCATCCCCGGC